>WRJI01000019.1 GCA_009778595.1 Peptococcaceae bacterium
CCCTAATCACAATGTTAAAACAGCATAATATCCCATACACATTGTAATCCCCTTGGCCAGATCCTCGCGATAACTGGCGTCGGGCTTGGATCCCTCATACACCCGCTTATTGAGTGGCGGTGAATACATGCCTGATTATGAAATAGCGAAATTCCAGCGCAGAGCAACGATTCAGCCTTAAGAGGCATCAGGCTTCAGTGAGGGATAGCCAAATGTAATCCCCCTAGCTCTCTTTCTGAGGTATGTCCCTCCCAACAACATCGAGCATTAGATATGTGTTTATTTCTTTACATAATGAGACCTTGTCCATTTAGTAACATAAATCTCAATTGACATGTCTTTGCCTGTCTTGATATAATTAGCCCGTAATCCTCGAAAGAGGCCGAAATATGTAGATTGGAGGAAAGAGATGGTCAATGCGAATGAAGTAGCTGGTAAGGTTTCTAAAGCCTTAATCAGCAATCCCAGTCTATTAGATCGCTTCAAGAGCCATCCGCACGAATCGATAGAGAATATATCCGGTGTGAGCGGGCTTTCGGCTAAGGAGACAGGGAGCATCTTGAGTATTTTGTTGAGTGGATCTGACAAGGGAGGCGGAATGCTGGGGAGTTTGGCTGATTCTTTACTAAGCGGTAAGGAAACGAAGTCAGGGGACAAAAATCTAGTTGGTGAATTGATTTCCAAGGCTGTCGGTAAAAAAGATTCTTCGGATCTCATGAGTACAGCTATTTCTGTGATCCTCGGACAGGCTGCCGGAAGTTCAAGTAAACCTTCGAGCACGTCATCGAAACCGTCGTCATCGAAACCATCTTCATCGAAACCGTCGTCATCGAAGCCGTCTTCATCGAAACCGTCGTCATCAAAACCGTCTTCATCGAAAACGTCTTCATCCAAGACCTCGTCCAAAAATTCACAAAATGACTCATCAAGTGACCTGTTAGGGACTCTTAGCAATATCTTAGGGTCTCTTTCTGATGGAAAGAAAAAATAGTTGTTGGGAGGAATGAGATTATGGCCGATGCCAAAAAGTATGTGAAACCGAAGGGAAATCCAATGCTTTTCCGCATGATCGCGGTGGTTCTCTGGATTCTTGGGTTGGCCTGTGAAGTTGTGGGCATTCTGGTGATTTTGGAAAAACTTACGATGCCGGGCTTCAGTTCCATCGTTTGGCTCGTGATCGCACTTGTTTTGGATCTTGTATTCGTTGTCAGTGGCTCCTTGCTGTGGAAAAGAGCCAACAAGATTGACCCCCCGTCAGAAAAGAATAAGGTTGAGTTCTTCATAAAAACCCAATTGGGTGCAATCATTGCTGTCATTGCCTTTTTCCCCATTCTCGTAATTCTGTTGATGGATAAGAACATGGACAAGAAAGCAAAAACCTGGATCAGTATTTTGGCTGGGATTTGCCTCGTCATTGCTGTGGGGTTGTCCATCGATTATGATCCGATTTCTTTAGAAGACCTTGAACAAATGCGGGTTAACGCCGATAACAGTGATTTTGGCACAGGTATTGTCCAATGGTCGAAGAACAGCAAAGTTTACCATACTTGGATAGACTGTTCTTCTCTGAAGCGTATTAAAGAAGAGAATCTGACTGAAAGCGACGTTGACGACGCGTTCGAAAACGGCAAAGCGCGTATGTGTCAGTTCTGTGCGAACCACTTTGGGATTACCGAAGGCGTCGATACCAAAGAGGACGCGAATACCGAATAACAAACGGCTGTACCGAATGGTGATCCCGGCCCATACTGAGCCTGTGCCAAATCCCGAACAGGGCGCTTGTTTTTTGTGCGATTATTTGTTATCATTTTCATTAAAAAAGGAGGGGAAACCATTATGTTTGTTATTACAGATGCTTGTACGAATTGTGGAGACTGTGTGAGCGAATGTGCTGTTGATGCTATCAGTCCCGGTGAGACACAGCATACCATCGACCCGGATATCTGTGCGGAATGTGGAGCTTGTGTCAGCGCTTGTTCGAATGATGCTATAATCGAAGAGTAAAAAATGAGGAGGAGAAGCCCAGAACTTCTCCTCTCGCCTATTTATACCCATATTATTGTTGTTGAGGGTGCGATGTTCAAACGGGCTACGGCGGGTCTGATTGTGCTTGGTTTTCTTGTTTGTGGTTTGTGGGCCTATTTTTGGAGCAAACCGCTCAATACAGGACGAGGTTTTTTTGTGGCGTATCCGGTGATACAGCCTATGCATTCGGTTTGTAATCTGAGCGGTTTCTGGACTTCGTATGTCGGCGTGAGTGAGGCGTGGCAACGGGAAAGCAAAGGTCTTGAAAATTCTCAGGATTTGTCTTCGCTGTCTTCTGTTCTTGAGCCCCGAAAGATCCTGCTGCCTTCAGATGAGGGTTTTGTTGTCGCGGCGAAGCGTTTCCGGATTCAGGGGGAGTGGGGTGCGAAACGTATTGCGTTAACGATTGAAGGATTCTGGGGACAGGCTGAAATTTACCTTAATGGCGCGGATGTGGCTCATAAGGTCGGCGTGATTGAGGGCCGGGGAACCCAATATTTGTTGATCGAGCCCGCGCGGTTTTTGTTCGATCAAGAGAATGTTTTGATTATACATATCACAGGTTCAGCAGAGACCGACAATCAGGTTTTCGGCGGGTGGCACAGGAAACAGGGCATGGTTACGGGGCAATTAATACTGGAGGCATTGCCGGAGGGAAGCCTGAGCTGGCAAAATATGAGGGTGGCGTGTCGCGAGGATGTTCAGGAGATTGTTGTTGAGGTAGATGTGGGGTTTGTTTCGAGGTGGGCGAGTGGCGGCATAAGTGTTAATGATGACCTCAGTGACTGGTGGTTGGAAGGGGAGCTGGTTCTCGGGAGGACAATTGAGGCAAAGGGAAGGGTGCCGGTGAGTCGCAGGAATGGCGATGGAGGTGGCAATCAGAGCGGAGTTGGGGATCAGGAAGGTGGCAGCGGTCAGGATGGCGGGGATCGGCAACGTGTGTTACTCACTTTGCAAGCTCCCCAGATTGTGATGTGGAGTCCGGAGAAACCTGTGATCTACGAATTAATGCTTTTTTTGAAGGATCATCAGGGGGTCGTTGACAGTCTGCAGATTCCTTTGGGATTTGCTGAACCGGGTGTGGCGGATGATGGAGGGTGGACACTAAACGGAGAACCAATGATGGTACAGGGAGTGGCCTTGACGCGGGATCAGGCAGCGGTTTTGCAGAGTGCCAACGCGGTTGAGCGGTTTCTGTTGTCTCAAAAAGAGCAGGGCGTGAATGTGATCTATTTCATTGATTATATAAGTGAGCATTGGGTATGCGTGGCGGATCAAGTGGGAATAGGAGTCTGGTGCGAGTTGCCTGTGGTTCAGAGGGTGTCTGAAAGGTTGCCGTCTGACCGGGATTTGGAATCAGTCTTTCTTTTCGGGCATCGACATCCGTCGTTACTGGCATGGACGGTGCTTAAGGGGGGTGAAACAGGGACCGACGATACGAATATCTATCTGGAGGCAGCCGCGCGTCTGGCGGCGCCGTGCCCGACTTATGAGATTTCATACCGTATTCCCGGCGTGGATCCCGGGCAAGTCGATACCAGGCAAGTCGATACCGGGCAAGTCGATACCAGGCAAGTCGATACCGGGCAAGTCGATACCAGGCAAAGGGATTTCAGAACCCTTGTTGTGACAGGGGGTGTGCTGAAGGGGGCTTGGGGGGAGATCGCGGCGGCGACAGACGCAGATATCCAGGAGGCGGTGGCGGATGCGGATAGCCAAGAGGCGGTGAGTGCCAAAGATGTTGTTGGGGCAATTGCTATGGAGAGGGGGCGGGATTCTCAAGTTTTGGAGACAGTCGCAGCTCCGATTTGTTTTGCTTTTCTTTTGTTTGTTGAGGTTACAAATCTCCGCAAGCGTGAAATGTCTTATACATATTTGATGACCGTGACACGGCTGAAACGATGGGCAGATGCAGTGGCATGGCTGCGGTTTATGACTTTTGCGGGCGGTATGGCTGTGGCATCGGCATTGTGCATCCATGCTTTTTTACGTATTCCTCTTCGTGCTAATCTTTGGTTGGCGTATCCCTGGGACTTTTTAGGACAGCTACAGGGTATGCCGATTGCTTTGTTGTGGTTGAGCTTGGGTTTGGTTTTCATATTATTGCGGCTTTTGCAGCTGGGGTTGGCCTCGCCGGGGTTCCGGCATTCACCTGATCCCCTTAGGATGGTTTGCTGGTTGGAGCAAAGGTGTAATTGGCGTTTCATTGCGGCTCTGGGCTGGGTATGGGCCGGTTGGGGAGGGATTCTCTGGGTGGCTTTTGTGATTTATTGTGCACCGGTGTTGGTGAGTTTGCCGACCCGATGGAAAGTCTACCGCAGGATGCAGGTACGGAAGGGTTTTATGTGGATTCTGCCGGCGGGGATGGCTGTTGGGGTTATTGTGTTTGTGGTGGTTCATATGCGAGCGTTGGTCTATTTCTGGAGGGTGTTCATTTAACACAGTCAAATTTGTCATGCACCCGCTCCAAACTAAAGCGGGCTACGCCCGCAAGTATCCAGAAGTCAGGAGTCAGGAGTCAGAATGTGGATTTTCTTGTTTTTTATTGATGTTGTTGCAACCTAAGCGACTATGGGTGGGTTTTACTTTCTTGTGGACAAGTGCTATGATGGTGCTTGTATTTATTTGTTTGAGTGCTCAATAATTATTTCCGGGAGGATACCTATGATTACTAAGGATATGGTTATCGGCGAGGTGTTGAGGGAATTTCCACAGACGGCGGAGGTTTTTCTGAGTATGGGCATGCATTGTCTGGGATGTCCGTCAGCGGTTATGGAAGATATTCAGAGCGCCGCTGTTGTCCATGGACGCGACCCGGATGAGCTGGTGGCAGATTTGAACAAGGCCATCGAGAAATAGTGTTGGTGTTGGGAAAGTGTTGAGATCCGTCAACCTAAGGCTTCTTCCAAAAGCCGCTTGATAACAGCAGGGTCGCCGTTGCCTCGTAAGGTGCGCATGGCTTGGCCGAAGAGAAAGTCTTTGGCTTTGAGTTTGCCGCTTTTGTAGTCTTCAACAGATTTGGGGTTGGCGTTGATGATGTCGTTGATGACTTGTTTGATGAGCGTATCGTCGCTTTCACTGAACAGGTTGTGTTTTTCACAGTAATCTAACGGGTCGGCGTTTTCCCGGTACATGGCGGCGAAAACTTTTTTGGCGTTGAGACGGTTGATACGGTTGGTACTGACCAGCTTGATCAACTGGGCCAAACGGGGGGCGTCTATACGGGCGACGGCGGTTTCGTCATCGTCTTTTTTCATGAGGGCCAGGAGTTCACCAATGATCCAGTTGGCAATTTCCTTGGGTTCGGGATGAAGCCCGCAGGTTGCGTCAAATAGGTCGGCTAAGTCTTTGTTGCCGGCGATGATGGCGCTGTCGTAATCGGAGAGGGCATATTCCGTCATGTATCTTGCTTTTTTGACATCGGGCATTTCCGGTAAGGCGTTTCGAACGGAGGCGATCCAATTGTCGCTGATGTCGAGTGGGGGTATGTCGGGGTTGGGGAAGTAGAGGTAGTCTGTGGCGTTTTCTTTGGTGCGCATGGCGTAGCTGCGGTTGTGTGTATCGTCCCAGCGCCGGGTTTCTTGTACGAGTTCTTCGGTTCCCAATTCAAGTGCGTCCACATGACGGCGGTATTCGTATTCTATGGCCCTGGCAATTGCTTTGAGGGAGTTCATGTTCTTGATTTCCGAACGGACGCCGAAGCTTTCGTCGCCGGGTTTGCGCACGGAGATGTTGACATCAGCGCGCATGGAGCCTTCTTCCATTTTGCAGTCAGAGACGCCGGCATAGCGGAGGATTGAGCGGAGCTTTTCGATGTAGGCTATGGCTTCGTCTGCACAGCGGAAATCAGGTTGGCTTACTATTTCAACCAGGGGCACACCGGCCCTGTTATAGTCAATCATGCTTTGGTCAGAGTTGGGGGCGTGCAGGAGTTTGCCGGCGTCTTCTTCTATATGGATCTGTTTGATGCGGATGGTTTTGGTGTTGATGGGATCTTTCTTGTTGTCGTTGACGGCTATATCAATAAATCCGTCGGTGCAGATAGGGTCGTAAAATTGGGTGATCTGGTAGGATGTGGGCAGGTCTGGGTAGTAGTAATTTTTTTTGTCGAATACGCTTCGGGGGTTGATACGGCAATTGGTGACAAGACCGGCGGCGATGGCTAGGTCTACGGCTTTTTTATTGAGCACCGGCAGGAGGCCGGGCATCCCGCAACAAGCAGGGCAGACATTCTCATTGGGTTCGGCGCCGAAGGAGGCGGAGCAGGTGCAAAAGAGTTTGGATTGGGTGGCCATTTCCACATGGACTTCGAGGCCTATAACGAGTTCGTATTTCATAGCTTCTCCTTCTTCTAGTGCGGTCTTCGACCGCAAGTATTCAGGATTCAGTATTCAGGATTCAGAATGTGGATTTTCTTGGTGGGTTGATCTGTCAGGGGATAAGGCTGTCAGTTGTTGAGAGATTGACGATATCAAACAGAATCTGTTCGTTGTTGGGGGCGGCAATGAACTGAATGCCGCATCTTTCCTGGGTAACGGCGGGACTTGGAGCAGCGACGGCTGGGTAGCCGGCTAGGGTTGCCGGTGCTGTATAATGGGTGTCGGTTAAGCATTGCCGGGCGTTGGCTTCGGGGTTGGTCTTGTGATAGGGTTGGCCGGTTGAGGCCGGTATCAACAGACAGTCGTACGTTTGTAGGGCTTGAGCAAGTTGTTGTTGGATAAGACGGCGTATTTTCAGTGCTTGTAAGTAATAGGCTTCGTATTGCTGTTGGGCTAGGACGAAGGAGCCAAAGAGGATGGTTTTTTTGACTTCTCGGCCGAAGCTTTCGCTTCGGGAGTTGATACTGATGTCATCCAAAGTGGCGTAGGTTTGGGGGCGGTAGCCGAATTTGATGCCATCGTAGCGGGAGAAGTTGTTACAGCCTTCTGCGGCAGCGATGATCTGGAGAGCCATGGAAGCCATGCCCAAGATGTCTGTTTGCTGTTGGGGAAGGGGGCAATCTTGTAGGGTCGCGCCTAACGCTGTCAGGCGTTCTCGGGTTTCGGTCAGGGTTGCCGTACCGGTTCGGCCCAAGGTTGTCCAATAGTCGGTTGCGATGCCTATGCGCAAATGGCGTAAGTCCTGTGAGGGTTCCGGGGGTATGAGGTCGCTATTGGGTATGCCGGTGCCGTCTTTGGGGTCGTATCCGGCGATGATGTTCAGGAGGGCGGCCGTGTCGCCTATGGTTGCTCCGGCGGCACCAATCTGTTCGGCAGAGGAGATATAGGGAACCAAACCGAAGCGAGAGACCTTGCCGTAGGTTGGTTTGAGAAATATCGTGCCGGTTTGGGAAGCGAATTTGCGTTGGGCACCGAGTGTGTCCGCGCAAAGGGCAAGGGGAACGAGCCGGGATGAGATGGCGGCGGCGGCGGCGCCGGCGAGATTGGAAGAATCAAGGGGGTTCAGAGTAATACCGTGATAACAGGTGTCGCCACTGCCGCAGACACCAAATTCGTCGGTGTTGGTGCGGCCGACGGGGATGAGGCCGGCGGCGAGGATTTTATCGATAACTGTGGCGTTGAAAGGGGATATAAAATTGTCAAGCATGCGGGATCCGGCTGTGCAACGGTCGCCGCGTACCAGAATGGTGTCGTCGATGGCGATGGGAACGCCTGCAAGGGGGGAGGGGCAGTCGCCCTGTTCCAAGCGGGCATCAATTCTCTTGGCCGCAACCAAGGCGGTTTCCGGTGTGGTATATAAGAAACAGTTGTTGGTGTCGGCGTCGATTCGAGAAAGTGTATGTTTGGCGACTTCAAACGCTGTCAGGTCGCGCCGACGAATTTGGTTCGCCAGTGTGAGGGCGTCGAGGGTGTGCATGATTGATCAGCCTTTCCTTATGTGATTCGGTTATGCGGCGGGACATGTTTGTTCGCTTATGAGTCGTTTGGTTATTCCAGGACTCTGGGTGCCAGAAAATACCCCTGGTCGTGTTCCGGCGCATTAACCAGTATTTCGGCCCTGGATACCATGGGGATGACGGTGTCTTCTCGCATAACTGTGCCGAGAGGATTCACTTGGATCATGGGCTCTGTCTGGCTTGTATCGGCGCTGGATAAGGGGGCAAGGGCGTCCAGCAGTTGGGTGAGTTCTTTGTAGAGGGTTTGGCGTTCGTGAGAGCTGAGCCGCAACTTGTTGAAGGCGGCCAAGGTGTCGAGGGTATCTTCAGTCATGGGAGGTTCAGTCCTTTCTATAAGCAATCAAAGCTATAATTATGTTAATATTTATAACGGCGGGAATCCTTAATAAGAATAGCAGTTTTCGGCGTGTATGTAAACTCTAATGCGGGCTTTGCCCGCAAGTATTCAGTATTCAGTATTCAGGATTCAGAATGCGGCCCCCCGTAGCCTTGCGCTCAAAGCCACAAGCCAGAAAGGTGGTTTCCCAGAGCTACATGTATGATATCCGAGGGAACGTCATAACCCATACTTAACGGCCCTTGAATAAAAGTCCGTAATTTTGTCAGCTACATCAAAAGCGTCAAAGCCATGGTCAACAACATGCCGCCAAGCGGTTGGTTTACGCGCCGGTGTCTGACAGAGATGTTCTTGCCAGACTTCTTCGAATAGAGGCAAGAACTGAACAAGTCCCGCACCCATATCCGCAGAGCGGGGCACACCTGTGGACACGAGGCAGGGTAACCCGTTAGCCTGGGCTTCCACCACGGCTGTGCCTAGCCCTTCGGCCAGAGAGGGAACGGCCAGGATGTCTAAGGCGTTGATGAGTTGTGGGATATCGTCACGTTCGCCCCAGAATTGGACGTGCGGCAGGATGCGTAATTCGGCTGCCAGAGCTTGCAGAACGCCCATTTCTGAACCGCATCCAAAGAATACGAGCGTTGCATCCGGTCGGCGTTCGCGTATGCGTGCGAAGACGCGTAGCAGAAATTGAGGGTTCTTGATGGGCTCCAACCGCCCGATGTATCCGATAACATAAGCATCTTTCCATCCGTGACGTTTGCGCAAGTATTGTCGATAATGATCGCGGAAAACGAAATCCCGGACATTCAGAGCATCAGGAATAACTTGAACTTTCCGCGAGGGGATACCAAACAGCCAGCGCGCGCCTTCTTTCGAGCAGGCGGCATAATGTGTCGCGTAGCGATGAATAAACCAGCCCCAAGCGTATTTGTAGAGGCGGGTTGCAGTGGCGCCGGTTGTTCTTTTCGCGTGGCTGTGTGCGATGCGTATGGGTATGCCGGCATCGTCGGCTGCAGCGAGAACAAGTCCCGACATGCGATCCAAATGTGAATGTATGACCGGGTAATAAAACATCGGTAAAGAATGGAAAAAATTCCTGAGGGTGCTATAGTATTCCTGGCCGGGCAGAACGATCCTTGGTGGCTGTGGTGACGCCGGCAGAGCTGCTTCGTCCGACAGAGTTGCTTGTGTCGACAGAGTTGCCTGTGTCGACAGAGTTGCTTGTGTCGACAGAGCGGTCTGTGACGATTGGGTTGCTTGCGCCGCAAGAGAGGCTAAGGCGGTTTGTGACATCATGCGCTTGATTTGAGTTGTTAGACAGGATAAGCGTGTGAGCCCTCTCTGATAGGTTTGTTTGATCTTTGTTTCAGGACGATGTTCTGAACCCGGGTCAATAAGGGGTTCAGATGGTATGTGAAAAACATGCCCGCCGAGGAGGGCGATTTCATCCTCATAAACACCGACTCGATCCGTGTTTACAAGAAAATCGAATTGGAGCTCCGAGCGATTGACGCGCCGATAGACATTCATCAGCATGTTTTCAGTGCCGCCTCGATCCAGCGAGTTGACAACGTGCAGGATCCGCATGTGTATCCATCACCTCGAAATCATTTTTACCCTACTAGTTTACCTAATATTAGGTAATTGCATACACGACAAGAGATCTTACCCACAGGGGACTGAGGTTTATGTATTGGTGTTTGTTTAAACTCAAACATCGCCAAGAAAATTTTTTTATTAATTCTTGGTTTCTTAGCAGGAATACATAAGGGCAAAATAGAAATAGTGGTAGCGAGTGGAGGAAAGTGGTAGGAAGGGGTTTCTTGATGAATCCTGGTGGGGGGTCAGAATCATGTTCATGGGCGAGTTTCTTCATACTGTCGACGACAAAGGCCGGATCATTATTCCGGCTAAATTTCGCGATGAGCTCGGTGAACGGTTCGTGATGACAAAAGGGTTGGACAAGTGTCTGTTTGTCTTTCCTGAGTCTGAATGGCTTAGCGTCCTGGAGAAACTTAAAACCTTACCGATTTCCCAGCCCAAAGCCCGGGAGTTTGTCCGGTTCCTGAGTGCCGGTGCCGCCGAGTGTGAAATCGATAAACAAGGCAGAGTCCTTATGCCGGGGAATCTTAAGACGTACGCTTGTCTGGAGAAGGATGCCGTCGTTGTTGGGGTCATTTCCCGGGTGGAGATCTGGTCTAAAAGCGAGTGGGAACCCTATTCCCAACGTGCGGAGGAGAACAGCGACGTTACGGCGCAAAGTATGGCTGATCTGGGGATATGACCATGAACGATGATTGCGTCCCAGAGTATGTTCATGTAAGCATCCTGCCCGATGAAACCATTTCTCGTCTGCTGACTGATCCGCGGGGCGTCTATGTTGATTGTACCATAGGCGGTGGGGGACACGCCAGTCTCTTGTTGGAACAGTTGGCGCCTGAGGGCAGGCTGATCGGAGTTGATCAGGATGCGGTCGCCATATCTTATGCCAAACACCGGTTTGGTGGTGATCCACGGGTGACGCTGGTGCAAAGCAATTTTGCCGATATTTATGAACTCTTGTGTCAAATGAATATAGATAAGGTTCACGGATTTCTGTTTGACTTAGGAGTTTCGTCGCCCCAGCTGGATGAGGCGGCAAGAGGGTTCAGCTACAATCACAATGCTACGCTGGACATGAGGATGAATCAGGCGCAGGGCATGAATGCCGCGGATATTCTCAATTCTGCCGATGTTAAGGAGCTTACCGCCATCTTCAGCAAATATGGGGAAGAACGTTGGGCGTCACGGATTGCGGATTTCATTATCAGGAGGCGCCAAAGTCGACCCATTCAAACAACTGAGGAGTTGGTTGAGGTTGTCAAGGCCGCGATACCTGCGTCGGCGCGGCGAAGCGGTCCCCATCCGGCGAAACGGGTTTTCCAAGCGTTGCGTATCGCGGTGAACAGAGAGCTGGAGGTTCTTGACACGGCTCTGGATCAAGCGTTGACATCTTTGAAACCTCAAGGCCGATTGGCGGTTATTACCTTTCATTCTTTGGAGGAAAAGATTGTTGTCGGCAAAATCCGTTCTTGGATCGGCCGGTGTACTTGTCCTCCCGGATTGCCCGAGTGTCGGTGCGGATACGCTCCCCGTATCGATCTGGTGACACGCAAACCGGTGGTTCCGTCGGCCAATGAGATTCAGGGCAATCCGCGGTCTCGTAGTGCCAAGCTTAGAGTCATTGCAAGAAAGGGGGATGATTTATGAATAAGATAATCATAATGGACAACAGTGTTCTGAGTATCCGTGAAAACGATGCTGTTGTGTCAATGACCATAGAACGTCGAACACCTCACAAAAAACATCGACCATCAATCTCCGCAAAGGCTGGTCTAGAAAGGGAGAAGAGGGAATATCATGGAAAAGAAACGTAAAACCAACGGGTTTTATCCGTCGGATGGCCGGTATCCTACGGACAATACCAATACGGCCAGACAGCTTGAATTTGAGTATAATGATGCTGAATCTGTTCCTCAGCCTGTGACCAAACCTCGCAGCAAAAGTGCGGCGATCAAGCGGCGACAGAGGAAGCAGAAGAGAATGCTGAAGATTCTCGCGACTTCTCTTATTTTCATCGTTGCGTTTGGCGCTATAGCCGGTAAGGCTGCCAATGTTCATCTCGTAAAAGCCAACCAGGTTTATATTCTTGAGGATGAGATCAAGAAACTGAACTTGGAGAACGCCGGGTTGAAAAGAACCGTCGATGATTTGAGCGCTGTGACGTATATCGAGAAACAAGCCCTGGCGATGGGAATGGAGAAACCGGAAGGGACGTTGTATGTTGAGAATAATCTTTTAAACTCACATCTTTTAAACACACAGGAAGCCGGTGACGGCAAGTCTGATACAGACAGAACCGGTCAGGCGCAAGGGGACGAAGAGAATAATTTGCTGCAAAAAGTTTTTGGCGCGTTGATCACGGTTATTGCCGACTAGGAAATCCGTTATTCGTTTGTTATTCGTTTGACGATATTCGTGACTCGAATACCATTTCGAAGCAGCTGTTGACCGCTTCCTCTTTAAGTAAAAAAGCTTTCGAACTTCGGTCATGTGCCCTAAAAGGTTTGCTTTTGGGGTGATATCGGATAAGCGAAAACAGAGGAGGCGGCTTTTTCTATGGGACAAAATGTCTTTCGGCATCGGCGCATTATGGTGGTGTTTATCTTATGTATGGTTTTTTTGGTCGCGTTGACGGTTCGGCTGGGTATTGTCCAACTTCGTCAGGGTGATTATTTGAGCGATATTGCTGACGATTACCATTACCGGGGGGTGCCGGTGGCGCCTAAAAGAGGGAATATTGAGGATTCGACGGGCAATATTCTGGCCATTAGCATTAGTGCGGAGACGGTTTACGCGGTACCGGCGGAAGTGCGTAAGTCTGGGGATGAGCAGGCACGGCGCAGCGCGGAGGGATTGGCGGTTATTCTGAATATGGATCGCGACAAAGTCTATGAGAAGATTACGAAAAGGACGTCATTGGAGTATATTAAGAAAAAAATCTCGCCGGAAGAGGCGGCTCAGATCAAAAACGCTCATTTTCCCGGTGTTGGGATCACTGAGGACAGCGACCGGTTTTACCCTAACGGAACCTTGGCGGCCCATATTCTTGGGTTCGTCGGTGTTGACGGCCAGGGGCTGGAGGGGATAGAATATTCCCGGGATCAGGAGCTTGTAGGTAAAGCCGGCAGCACACAGAGCGAGTACGGTGCTGATGGGATTAAGTTGCCGGAGGCGGCGAAACGGTATCAACCGCCGGTGAACGGAAATACGGTACGGCTGTGTGTTGACGGCAGTATTCAGGCTTTTGCCGAGCGCGAATTGAATAAACTGATGACCGGCCAGGGGGTCAATATGGAGGGCAATGTGCCCAGGAGTGCCTCGATTCTGGTTATGGAACCCAAAACCGGGCGCGTTCTGGCGATTGCTACCGCTCCCACGTTTAATCCCAATAATTATCAGGATTTTCCTAATGAAACGCGGCGGAATATCGCTGTTCAGAACGCTTATGAGCCCGGATCCACATTCAAAATTATTACGTTGGCAGGAGCGTTGGATAAAAATGTTGTCGATATGAGTGAAGGTTTTTTTGACAAGGGATCCTACGATATTCTTGGAAGGCAGATCCGTTGTTGGAAGGCCGGGGGACACGGTCAGCAAACGATGCGGGAAGTTGTGCAGAATTCCTGTAATCCCGGGTTCATCTCGATGGGGCAACGTCTTAAGAAAGACAATTTCTATAGTTATCTGGAGGCGTTTGGGTTTGGTCAGAAAACCGGCATCGAGATGGCGGGGGAGGCGGTGGGGATTCTTGCCAACAAAAATAAAGCCACTGATCTGGATCTGGCGACAATGTCCATTGGGCAAACCAACGCGGTGACACCAATTCAATTGTTGACAGCTGTCTGTGCTGTGGCTAATGGGGGTGTCTTGCTCAAACCCCAACTGGTGCAGGAGATTGTGTCGCCTTCCGGCACTGTTGTGTCGTCGTTTAAGCCAGAGGAGGTACGCAGGGTAATCAGTCACGAAGTGTCCCGTCTGGAATGTGAAGTGTTGGAAAGTGTCGTGACTTGTGGTACTGGGCGGAGGGCTTTTTTGCCTGGTTATCGTGTGGCAGGGAAGACGGGAACAGCGCAAATTGTTCGGGACGGTTTTTATGTTCAGGGGGAATATGTGGCTTCTTTCGTAGCTTTCGCCCCGGCTAACGATCCCAAGATTGCTATTTTGTGCGTTATTGACGGCGTGCCGTTCTACGGTGGGGTTGTGGCTTGCCCTATCGTCCAAAGTGTTCTGTTGGATTCCCTGAAGTATATGGGTGTCAAACCGGACGGAACCGCGCCTTTGGCCCCAACCCCGCCTTTGCCGGAGCAGATTTTTCCGCCTGTCAAGAATCCGGCTGTGGTTCCCTTTGTAGCCGGTCTAACTTTGGAGGAAGCGACAAAAACCTTGCAGACAGCCAAGCTCAGTGTGATGACAGAAGGCAGCGGTTCCGTCGTCTTGGATCAGATCCCGTATGGCAACGCTCAAGTGGAGGAAGGGAGTACCGTACTCCTTTATTTGGGGGATGGGGAGGCATCTGCACCGGCAATATCGAATTGGTGGGAAATGGAGGATCCTGATATTGAGGCGATGATACCGGGGAGAAAACCGTTAACCCAATGAAGGGTGAATGAAGGATGAACGAAGGGTGAATGAGGCGTGTGGAAAAAGATGTTCGAGTTGTTTCATTTTTGATGGATGTTTGTGTATAATAGGTAAGGAGCAAATTCAAGGGAGATATGGTGATTCTGTTTAACAGGTTTGCCGGCGAACTTTTGAGTAGGGGTTGATCACAATATTTGTGAGCAAAACTGTTGCGGAAATAGCGGATTTCTTGAAAGCGGAAACCAACGGATTGGGGTTGACTGTTTCGGTTGCCGGGGTTTATCAGGATTCGCGGCGTGTTATGCCGGGGTCTTTGTTTGTCTGTGTCGTTGGCATGAATGCAGACGGACACGATTTTGCCGAAGCGGCTATCGAAGCGGGCGCGGGGGCATTGCTGGTTGAAAGGTTTTTGCCTTGGGATATTCCTCAGATCAGGGTACATGATATTCGGGCTGTTGTTGGTGAGTTGGCGGCTTTGCTCTATGAAAAACCGGCATTGCAGTTGAAATTGGTCGGGGTGACCGGGACCAACGGCAAGACGACGGTTGTGAGTTTGATTAGCCATGTTGCCGCACGGTTGGGGCAGAAATCCGGTATGATTGGAACTTTGGGGGTTGAGTTTGACGGGTGTCTGACGCCTGGAAGTCACACGACACCGGAAGCTATCGATATTCAGGCTGCGTTGAGCCGGATGGTGGATGAAGGCGCGGATTTGGCGGTGATGGAGGTTTCGTCTCACGCTTTGCGTCAGGGTCGGATTAATGGTTGCGCTTTTGACGTGATGATTTTTACGAATCTGACCCAGGATCATTTGGATTATCATAGCAGTATGGAGGATTATCTGGAAGCGAAGTCTTTGGCTTTTTCCCGTGAGGATTTTTATAAGAACGGCAGGATTTCTCTATTGAATGGGGATGACCCCAGTTGTGCTTATCTGCGGGAGAAGGCTTTGTCCAGTGTGACTTTCGGAATCGACGCGGCTGATCTGGATTATCGGGCCGCGAACATTGCGATGTCGGACAGAGGGGTTGGGTTCGATGTTCTGTGTGCCCGGGACGAGGTCTGTCATATTCATGTTCAGACACCCGGCCGTTTTAGTGTCTATAACGCATTGGCGGTTTTTGCATGGGCTCGGGAAAGCGGGTACAATGGTGAGGCGGTGTGCGATGTTTTAGCGGGGATTCCGGGGGTTCCGGGTCGCTTTGAGAGTATGCGCTGCGGACAGGATTTTCAGGTGATTGTTGATTATGCCCATACGCCGGACGGTTTGGTTAATGTTTTAACAACAGCCCGGGAGATTACGGCGGGTCGGTTGATATGTGTTTTTGGCTGCGGTGGAGACCGGGATCGCTCGAAGAGACCTCTTATGGGCAAGGCGGTAGCTTCTTTGAGTGATATTGTGATTGTGACTTCTGATAATCCGCGATCAGAGGATCCGATGGCCATTATTCGTGATATCTTGCCTGGCTTGGAGGGGGTTCCCAAGAATCCGCAGCATTCACCTATAGTTGAGGTGAACCGCTACAAGGCGATTGCAGCGGCGTGCCGTTTGGCCCGGGCGGGAGATACAGTTGTCATTGCCGGGAAGGGGCATGAAGATTACCAGATCATTGGAAAGGATACAATACATTTTGACGATCGTGAGGTTGCAACAGAAATTCTGACAGATTTGTGCCGATGATTCGGGTCCGAGCTGATAATATGAGGTGGAGGTAAAGTGAGTTATGTGGAAAAGTGTTGAAGTGAGTGCGTTAGTTGATGGTAGGCTTTTTGGACCTCAGGATAATTCTTTTGATAATTGTGTGATTGATAGCCGACAGGCGCGTGAGGGTTCGATGTTTTTTGCTATTCCGGGGGAGAAAGTTGATGGGCACGCCTTTATTCGGCAGGCTTGGGATGCGGGTGCGACTATTGTTGTGGCCGGTGTGGAAGGGTATAAAAACCATTTTTGCGCGGAGATTTCCCCTTTGACTGATAAGGATGTTTATTTTACTGTGCCGCCGGAAAAGGCGTTGATTCTTGTTCCTGATGCTTTGGAGGCGTTGCAAAAGTTGGCCTATATTAGGCTTGATGAGTTGGATGCTTTTGTTGTTGCTGTGACGGGTAGCAACGGTAAAACGACAACGAAAGATATGATTGCGGCGGTTTTATCTGTTCGGTTCCAGGTACATAAAACTCCTGAGAATTGTAACACGGAGATTGGCCTGCCTTTATGTGTTTTGCACGCACCGCCGGATACGGAGGTTTTTGTGTTGGAGATGGGTATGCGGGGTCCCGGTGAGATAACCCAGCTCTGTCAGATCAGCCGACCCAATATCGGTGTGATTACCAATATCGGGAATACACATATTGAGCTTCTTGGATCTCAGGAGGCGATTTCTCGGGCGAAATGGGAATTGATCGCTTCTTTGCCCAAGGGAGGGGTAGCTGTTCTGAATGCCGATGATGCTGAGAGCGCGGCGATGATGAAGACTCGGGGCATGAATTGCCGGAAGGTCTGTTTTGGTTTGGAAGGCCGTTATGGGGATTTGCAGGTGCAGGCCCATGATGTGGAGGCTTTCGGCGATACAGGGACACGTTTCAAGGCGGTTTGCCAGTTGATTGAACGTAACCCGATTCCGCGACGAGCTTGCGACCGCAACCCTGTCATTGATGAGGGGACCCAAAAGACGGACTGGAACATTGATCGGCGCCAGAGTCCCTTTCGGGATCGGCGGCAGCTTGGGGCTGATTCTTGTGAGCCGATCGTTGTGGAGTTGCCTTTGCCGGGGAATCATAACGTGTTGAACGCTTTAGCGGCTTTATCGGTGGGTCGCGTTCTCAATGTTCCTTTGCGGGAAGGCGCGTTGGCTTTGAGCAATCCTGGGTTGAGCAAAATGCGTTTGGAGATTGTGCCGGGAGTCGACGGATGCATGGTGATCAATGATTGCTATAATGCCAACCCGGCTTCGATGAAAGCTTCTTTGGGTGTGCTTAAGGAGCGCACGGAAGGGGCGACGATCTCTGTGCTGGGTGATATGTTTGAATTGGGACAATTGGCTTTGAGCCAGCATTTGGTTATTGGGGCGCTGGTGGCTTTTCTCGAGATTGACTATCTGGTGACTTTGGGGTCTCTGGCAGAGCAAATTGCGCGAGGCGCTTTGGAGAGCGGTTTTCCGGCCGACCGGGTTTTTCAATGCCATAACCACGAGGAAGCGGCACAACGAACGCGGGAACTGATTCAACGGGCCGGGCCTGGATGTTGGGTTTTGGTCAAGGCTTCCCGGGGAATGGCTATGGAGAGTATTGTTGAGGCGATTGTTCCGTGATTTTTGAACAGACGAACAAGCGAATACCGAATCATCGAGTAGGGAGGTTAGGCGATTGACTTACACGCTTATTTTGTCAACGGGGATTGCCTTGGTCGTGAGTCTGATTCTGGGCCCTCTGTTGATTCCTATGCTTCATAAATGGAAGTTTGGCCAGAACATTCGCTTGGATGGTCCGCAGCATCATTTGCGCAAAGCGGGGACGCCTACTGTTGGCGGGCTTATTTTTATTATTGCTGTGGTTGTGGCTGTTGGTCTCTGCGGTTTCTTGGCGGCGGGGAACACGCTGACTTCGGTTTTTCCTATGAGTATCTGTTTGGTGTCATTCCTATCTTTTGGGATTCTGGGCGGCCTCGACGATGTGATTAAAATTGCGCAGAAACGCAACCTGGGTCTGACGGCCAAACAGAAGCTTGTGGGGCAGTTTGTGCTGGTGGGTCTTATTCTCGCCCTGGCGGCTTGGGCCGGTCGCGGAACAGATATTTATGTGCCTTTTATGCAGAATACTTTTGATGTTGGATGGATTTATTATCCCGTTGTGGCCGTTGTGCTTGTGGGGATGATAAACGCAGTTAACCTGACAGATGGGTTGGACGGACTGGCTTCGGGCAGTGTGGTGTTTTCGGCGTCCGCGTTTTATTGTATTGCTTTGATGCTGTGGGTGCAGGGCGCGGAGGAGGGGTTGGGTATCGCGATTTTTGCTGCCGCTTTGGTGGGGGCGTGTTTCGGATTCCTTAGGTTTAACGCTTTTCCGGCTCAGGTATTTATGGGGGATTGTGGGTCTTTGGCTTTGGGGGGTGCCTTGGCGGCTATGGCTGTGATGACACGCACGGAGCTTCTGTTTTTGTTGATCGGATTTGTTTATTTGATTGAGATGTTTTCGGTGGTTTTGCAGGTTATTTCTTTTAAAACCCGGGGTAAGCGGATTTTTCGTATGAGCCCCCTGCACCATCATTTTGAGTTGGGCGGTTGGAGTGAGCAAAAGGTTGTGGTGACGTTCTGGGCTTGTTCTTTTGTGGCAGCGGCGGTTTCTGTGGTGATTTTCTTTTGGGGGTATGTATGAAAGTTGTTGTGATTGGAGCCGGCATGAGCGGCGCGGCGGCGGCGGCGAAGCTGGAAGAAAAAGGAGCTTTGGTGTATTTGATGGATGCTAAAGAGAAGGCGGAGCTTCCGTTCATACGGGAGCTTTCTTTGCCGGAGGAGCAGATGGTGTTTGGCCGGGAAATGTCTTTGGCGAATGTTCCGGGAGAGCCTCCCGATCTGGTGGTGTTGTCACCGGGGGTGCCGCCGAAGGTTAGGGCGATTCAGGAGGCTTTGGCTGACGGGATTCGTATTTGGAGCGAAGTGGAATTGGCTTTAACAGACGGTCAGGGGGACAAGGGGGCCGGCGGTTTCACGGTTGTTGGGGTGACGGGAAGCAATGGGAAGACGACGACCACAAGTTTGATTGGAGCTTTGGCCGAGAGTACAGGGAAGAAGTCGGTGGTGGCCGGGAATATTGGTGTTCCTTTGACCGGTCTTGTGCCTGATGAGTATGATTTTATCGTGGCCGAGCTGTCGAGTTTCCAATTGGCTTTTTTGGATAAACTGAGGATTCCGATTGCGGTGTTGCTTAATGTTACGCCGGATCATTTGGATTGGCACGGGTCCTTCGAAGCGTATGCTGCGGCTAAGGGCAGGATTTTGCAGAATCAACTGGCGGGTGATGTTTGTGTGATTAATGGGGATTGCCCGGTATGCAGGCGATTGTCTGAGCAGGTGAGAGGACGCCGGATTGTTTTTAGTTCAACGACGCTGCCGGATTCGGGTTGGGGGTTGGAACGGGGATGGATTGTCCGCCGTTGTGACGGGAAGAGTCGGAAGGTGGTGCCGGTGGACCACCTTCGGTTGAAAGGGGCGCATAACTGGGAAAATGTTATGGCGGCTTTGGCTGTTGGAGAAGAAATGGGGCTATCTGATGAGGATCTGGTTGGGGTTGTGGGGGGGTTCGAAGCGGTTCGGCATCGTCAGGAGGTTGTCGGAACTTATAACGGTGTTGTTTATGTCAATGATTCCAAGGCGACAAATCCTGATTCGGCGATTAAGGCACTGGGTTCTTATACCGGCCCTATAGTTTTGTTAGCCGGGGGGCGGAACAAAGGTCTTGATATGATAGGGTTTATGAAGGCGGCAAAGGATCGGTGCCGATGTGTTGTGATTTACGGGGAAGCGACCAAAGAACTTCGGGAAGCGGCAGCGGAGGTTGGCGTCCTTCGGACGGTTGTGGCGGAGAGCTTTGCCGACGCGGTTTATGCGGCGGTTGCCGAATCTGAGGCAGGAGACGTGGTGTTGCTGTCGCCGGGTTGTACGAGTTGGGATGCTTTCAAGAACTATGAGGAGAGGGGGGACTGTTTTCGAGAGATGGTGATGCGGCTTGCCGGAGGTTAGTCGGATGTGCAGGGTTGACATCAGGGTTGGTCAGGGTTGGAAGTTGGAGGGCGGCAAGGCGGCAATGGGGTGCACTTGCGAGTGTTGTCCGCATATGATAAACTTTTATGAGGGATTAAAACATAATGCGGTTTGTCTTTTCATGGTGGGTATTGTTGAGGGGGAAATCGTTTGAATGCGTTTAGCGGAAAAGTTGCGGTTATCACCGGTGCCGGTTCCGGAATCGGTAGAGCGCTTGCGATAGATCTGGCGAAAAGAGGCGCTCGGTTGGCGATTTCCGATATTGATGCCGATACTCTGGCGGAAACCGGCAAAATGATCAAACAAAATAACGTTTTCATGCAACCTGTTGATGTTACTGATCTGGGACAGGTTTCTAAGTTTGCTCAGGATACAGTTGACCACTTTGGCGTGGTGCATCAAGTCTATAACAATGCGGGTGTCGGATTCGCCGGTATGGATATTCTCAATGCGCCCTACAGTTATTATGAGACGGCTCTGCAGATCAACCTGTGGGGAGTGATTTATGGAACTCGCGAGTTCTTGCCTCATGTTATCGCGTCAGGAGACGGTCATATTATCAATGTATCCAGCTTGGCGGGGTTCTTTCCAATGATTCAACAAGCGCCCTATACCGCGTCAAAATTTGCTGTGTGTGGTTTTTCAGAGGTGCTGCGTTCCGAAATGATTATGAGGCATTTTCCTGTTAAGATATCTGTCGTCTACCCGGCGGGGGTCAAAAGCGATATCGTTGACCGGGCACTCAGTCAAGACGAAGATAAACGCATTATGGAGACCGCCAGAAAATACGAAAAAGCGTTCTTTCGAATATCTACAGAAAAATGCGCCAAAACCATTCTTGATGCGGTTGCCCGGGGCAAGAAACACATACGCATGGGACAAGCTATTACCATTTACAAGTTAATGAGGTATTTCCCAAGAACCTGTTCGCGGGGTATGATAAGGTCGGCGCGGAAAAACGGCGCATGAGAGCCAAATGCGCAGAGATTGAGGGATGCTATTATGAAAAGTTTTAACGGAAAAGTTGCCGTCATTACCGGGGCCGGTTCCGGTATCGGCAGAGCGCTGGCGCTGGAGTTGGCGCGGCGGGGGGCGAAATTGGCGCTTTCGGATATCGATGGGGACAGCTTGGAAGAGACCGCCAAACTTGTCGGTCAGGAAAACATATTCACGCAAACAGTTGATGTGGCGAATGTGGAGCAGGTTATAAAATTTGCGAAGGACACTTTCACGCATTTTGGCGTGGTGCATCAGGTCTATAATAATGCCGGAATGGCTTCGTTGGGGAGTATTCTCGGGACCTCTTATCAGGAATTTGAGAATGTGCTAAATATTAATCTCTGGGGTGTGGTATACGGAACTCGAGAATTTCTTCCTTATCTTGTAGCTTCGGGAGAGGGTCATATCATTAATGTTGCCAGTGTGAACGGATATCTTGCGATTCCTTATGCCGCTCCTTATGTGACATCAAAATTTGCTGTACGCGGGTTCTCAGAATCTTTGAGAGCGGAAATGCTCCGGATGGGGCTGTCTCTTAAGGTGACTGTGGTCTCTCCGTCCGGGGTCAAAAGCGGCATCATTACCAGCGCAATCAGCAAGGAGGAGAACCAAAAGAGACAGTCCGACGCAAAAATCCATGAAGAAAAGTTTTTTACAATAACCGCTGAGAGTTGTGCCAAAAAAATCCTGAACGGAGTCGCTCGTGGCAAGAGCCGCATCCGTATAGGGAACGCAGCTGCAGCAGACAGACTGGTCCGGCTGTTTCCGCAGAGTTATACCCCGATTATGGAATTCCTTCTGAAATATGTGTTCTACAGAAGGTGAAAGAAGTCCAAATCACTTAAATGTCTTGTGTATGCTTTCGTGGTTTCGAGCATAAACATTATAGGATCATTTCGGACAAAAGACATAAATTGATTTTGACTGGACGGAGTACTGGGCTGAGTACCGGGACACAGGGGGGTGTCAATACTGAGGAAAAGACTGTACGATTTCAATATTGATTGGGGTCTATTTATTGTTATTGCCATTTTGCTTATTCTTGGTATCGTGATGACATATAGTTCAAGTGCGGTTAAGGGAATGCTCTACTACGATAATAAATATCACTTCTTTTTTATGCAATTGTTATGGGTGGCGATGGGTCTGGTTGCTATGGCTGTTGCTGCCGGGATGGATATCCGGTTGCTTTGGCGATGGGCCAAGGTGTTGTTTATTGTGTCCCTGGTATTGCTGTTGCTGGTAAAGGTGCCGGGGTTGGGGCGCAGCGTGAACGGTGCCAACAGGTGGATCGGGTTAGGACCATTATCGATTCAACCCTCAGAGGTGATAAAAATCGCGATGGTTGTCATTGCGGCTAAGGTTTTGACACAGACCAAGGATTTCCACGTATTTCGAAAAGGTATGTTACCAACACTGCTTATCATGGGGTTGGTCTGTGGTTTGGTGATGTTGCAGCCTGATTTGGGGACGACTTTGGTGATAGCGGCTACGGTTTGCATTATGCTGGTGGTGGCAGGAGCAAGAGTCAAACATTTGGTCTTGCTGGGCGGCGCAGGCGTGGGGTTGATGACAATGGCTATCTTAGCGGCGCCGTACCGAATGAAGCGGATTTTTGCTTTCATTGATCCCTGGGCCGATCCTTCGGGCAATGGGTATCAAACCATACAATCCCTGCTCGCTTTGGGTCCCGGTGGGTTGTTCGGTTTGGGGTTGGGGCAGAGTCGACAAAAATTCCTTTACCTGCCGGAAAATCATACCGACTTCATCTTCGCCATGATTGGCGAAGAACTGGGGTTCATCGGCGGGTGTTTTGTCATCCTGTTGTTTTTCTTGTTTATTTGGCGAGGGTTTCGATTAGCTATGCATGTTCGTGAGCCTTTCATGAGTTTGCTGGCGGTGGGGCTCACGTCGTTAATTGGGGTTCAAGCTATGGTGAATATGGGTGTGGTGAGCGGTCTGCTTCCGGTGACAGGAATCACGCTACCGTTTCTAAGTTATGGAGGGACATCGCTCATCTTTACGATGATCGGCGCGGGATTGTTGCTGAATATTTCGAGAGAATTATGATGTGGCAGGAAAAAAGGATGATAGGTGCAGAATACTATGGGTGTTCTAAGATAATCAATTGTCAGTGAAGGGGGTTCGTTGCTCAGTGCGAGTTATTCTTGCGGGAGGCGGAACCGGAGGACATATTTACCCGGCTTTGGCGATTGCCGAGGGGATCCGGAAAGCGTCGCCCCAGGCTGAAATTCTTTATGTAGGGCTGAAAGAAGGTATGGAAGCGCGGCTGGTGCCGGATGCCGGTTGGGATTTTCAGGGGATTGCGGGACGAGGATTGCCGCGCCGGTTGAGCTTGACTTTGGTGAAAACAGTGGGTAGCAATCTTAAGGCCCTTTGGCAAACGAAGAAGATTCTGAAAGAGTTTCATCCTGATCTTGTTGTGGGGACGGGAGGTTTTGTTTCTGGACCGGTGCTTCTGATGGCTTCGCTGTTTGGGGTACCGGCATTGTTGCATGAGCAGAACGTTTGGCCCGGGATGACCAACAAAATGTTGGCGCGCCGGGTTAAGAAAGTGATGCTGGCTTTTGCCGACGGACGCAGGCATTTTCCGGAGTCTTGTCCTGTAGCTGTTGTGGGGCAACCTGTTCGACCCAGTGTCGGCCGGGTTAACCGGGGTGAGGCTTTACGATTTTTTGGACTGGAATCGGGGAAGAAGGTCGTGTTGGTGACGGGCGGGAGCCGCGGCGCCCGCAGCATTAATCGGGCTATGGTCTTCGTTGCAGATAAGCTGCGGGAACGGGAGGATGTGCAATTGATCTGGGCGACCGGAACGTTGGATTACGAGGATTCAATGGCCGAGTTGCGGCAGTTGGGAGTGGATCCTCACAAATCGGGATGGCATGTGGCCGCCTATATTGAGAATATGCCCCATGCGCTGGCGGCAGCCGATCTGTGCGTTTGCAGGGCCGGAGCCACGACTCTGGCTGAGCTGTCAGCGGCCGGACTGCCGTGCATTTTGATTCCGTATCCTTTTGCGTCGGAGAATCACCAGGAGTTTAATGCCCGCGCTATGGTTGATGCCGGCGCGGCAAGGATGATTCTGGACAAAGAGATGACGGGGGAGGGCCTTTGGCAAGAAATGGAGAGCTTGTTGGATAACGCTTTTATGCTGAAGGAAATGGGGATACGGGCTGGAGACGCCATGCAACGGGATGCCCTGGAGAGTATTGTGGGGATTTGTCTGGAAACGGGTTGGCATTAAGGAGGTTTAAAAAAGCTCACTGTCTTAACTATCGATAAAATTTACGGAATTTACCTTGCTAAGACAAGTGAGCTTCACATGTATTTTCCCCTCTCCGAACAAGAGGATTCAATGAAATAATTACCTATAGAGAAATTGCTGATCAATGTAACCATTAACGCTAATTGTACATATTATGAAACTGCAGATATCTTACGAATGTACTTATTCCCGTTCCAAACTAGGGGGAGAAACATGAACCAATATTTAATCAGTGGAGGACAGCCATTACAAGGCCGTATATCAGTCGGTGGCTCAAAAAACGCTTCTTTGCCGCTTCTGGCAGCATGTTTGCTTGGAGAAGGTGAGGGGGAGTGCATTCTGCATAATATTCCTCAGCTCAGTGACGTGAAAAATATGGTGCAAATTCTGGAAAGTCTCGGCGCGAAAACATATTCTGACGGCCATACTATAACGATCGATGCTAAGTCGCTGACCGGCATTTCTATTTCAGAGGATAGTATGCGTCAGATGAGAGCTTCTAATCTTTTTCTTGGTCCGCTTCTGGCTCGATTAGGAGAAGCCAGAATACCGCTGCCGGGAGGATGCCGCATTGGCAGCAGGCCGATGGATCAGCACCTGAAGGGGCTTGAGGCTCTCGGGGTGGATATTCAAGAAAGCCACGGCTATATTGAAGCCAAAGCCGCGTGTATGCGGGGGGCGGATATCTATTTCGATGTACCAAGCGTGGGAGCGACAGAGAATCTGATGATGGCTGCTGTGGCAGCTGAGGGGACGACCATTTTGCGCAATGCCGCACGGGAACCGGAAATCGTGGATTTACAAAATATGCTTAACACGATGGGGGCTCAAATTGTGGGAGCAGGAACTTCCACCATCCGTGTGATGGGCGGCAAACGGCTGGGAGGGACGTCTTACACAGTGGTTTCCGACCGGATTGAGGCGGGAACTCATATGCTGGCGGCGGTTATGACACAAGGTGATCTTGAAATTGATAATGTTGTTCCTGAACATATGAGCCCGGTGATTGCGAAAACGAAACAGTGTGGCGCGGATGTATCCGTGAAAGGCAGTTCTGTTCGGGTTCGGCATACCGGCCAGATTAAGCCCCTTGAGGTTAAGACTATGTCTTATCCGGGATTCCCGACAGATATGCAGCCTCAGTTCATGGCGTTGATGACGCTGGCAGAGGGAACCAGCGTTATGACAGAGACGATTTTTGAGAATCGGTTTCAACATGTGGATGAATTGCGTCGTATGGGCGCTAAAATTGTCATTGAGGGACGATCCGCAATTATCTCCGGGGTGAAAAAATTGGAGGGGGCTTTTGTTGAAGCCAGTGATCTGAGGGCGGGAGCTGCCTTGTTTTTGGCGGCGTTGGCAGCGGAGGAAGCCAGTGTTTTACGCAACATTGAGTATATATTTCGCGGGTACGAGAATCTTGAGGAGAAGTATGTAGCCGTCGGAGCTAAAGTTCAACGGATGATCTAAAAAAATATTTGAATGCCCTTGCATCAGCCGGTAAGAGAATGTACAATTTAGTCATGAAATTCTATGGGAGAGGGAATTGATCGTTGACCAGTGAGCCGTCAAGGGTGAGACCCAAAAAGAGAGGTGCCGCTTCTTTGCTTCGCAACACAGCTTTTCTGTGTGTCGTGGTTGCGGTTGTTCTCATTATGGCGGGGATTTTTTTTGTGACTCGGTCGGGGGTTTTTGCGGTCCGGGAGGTGCTGCCGGAGGGCCTGTGTCTCGTGAATGAAGGAGACGTTAAAACGTTGTTGGGGGCCGTGCAGGGGGAAAACCTTTTTTTGCTTGACACCAATGCTCTGGCTCATAAGGTCGAGCTTCACCCGTTGGTTGAAAAGGCTTGGTTTGAGCGGCGGTTGCCTCATACTCTTGTTCTCAAGGTGGTGGAGCGCAACCCTGTGGCATTGATTCTGACGGGGGACCGGTTGATTGAGGTGGATAAATACGGCGCGGTACTCCGGTTTTTTGATATGTGGCCGGACAGCTCATGTCCCGTTCTAACCGGGATTGAGATTCCCAACGTGGTTGGGCCGGGTCAGTTGATCGAGGATGAGGCTCTTGTCAAAGCATTGGGGTGTTTGGCTGTGGCTCCGGCAGATCTGAAGAATCATATTGAAGAGATCCATGTGGAGGCGGTAGGAGCCATCAAGCTCTATTTGGATACTCGGGTCGAGATCCGTTTGGGTATCAGTGATAGTTATGCAGGAAAATTGAGGGAGCTTGCCGAACTGATCAAGAATGAGAAGGTTTTGTCTGCCCGCTATGTCGATATGACTTCGGACAGGCATACCATCATGCCATGGTGATGGTTTTTTATTGTTTCGAACATTTTAGGGAAGGCAGGGAAAGAGATGATAGAGTTCGATGCCGAAGATAACCAGTTGGTTAGAATTAAGGTGGTTGGGGTAGGAGGCGGCGGCAGTAACGCCGTCAATCGGATGATTTCTACTGGGCTCAAAGGTGTCGAATTCATGAGTATTAACACCGACGCTCAAGCTCTGAATATGTCCAAGGCCGGCATCAAGGTGCAAATCGGCGCTAAACTGACGAAAGGGTTGGGCGCGGGAGCCAATCCGGAGGTGGGTCTGAAAGCTGCGGAGGAGAGCCGTGAGGAATTGGGCGGTCAGCTTGTGGGTTCGGATATGGTCTTTGTGGCCGCCGGTATGGGTGGTGGTACGGGAACCGGAGCCGCGCCGGTTGTCGCGGAAGTGGCGAAGGAGTTGGGGGCGTTAACCATCGGTGTTGTCACGAGGCCTTTTACTTTTGAGGGGCGCAAACGGGCAATGCAGGCTGAACGCGGGATCAATGAATTGCGCGATCGAGTTGATGCCTTGATTATTATTCCCAACGATCGGTTGCTGCAAGTTGTGGACAAACATACGACCATGCAGGAAGCTTTCCAGATTGCTGATGATGTTTTGCTCAAAGGTGTTCAGGGGATTTCTGACGCGATTATTGTGCCGGGTCTGATAAATGTTGATTTCGCTGATGTGAAAACGATTATGTCCAACGCGGGATCCGCCCTGATGGGGATTGGGGAGTCTGAAGGCGAAGGACGCGCTAAAGACGCGGCGAATAAGGCTATTTCCAGCCCGCTGCTGGAGACTTCGATTAATGGGGCTATGGGTATCCTCTGCAATATTACCGGCAGCAATAATGTGACGATGTTTGAAGTTCATGAAGCGATGGAGATTATTTCTGAGGCTGCCGATCCGGAAGCCAATATTATCTTTGGGGCGATTTTTGAGGAAGGCATGAGCGACAAAATTAAAATTACGGTAATTGCCACCGGCTTTGACGGAAAGTTTCGACGTCCTCATCCGGTAGCACAGCAACGCACGGAGATGGGAACAGGTTTAGAAATCGGAATGGGCGTGGAAGCGGTGTCACGACCAGAAGAGGACATGGAAGACGTGATGGTCAAACCTCCCTTCGGGCCGGACATTGAAATCCCAACTTTTTTACGGTACAAGAAATTCTAAGGCGGGCTACGCCCGCCTTCGTTTATGGTTGTTACTGGATTCGGGTTGAGCCGGTGAAGAAGAGGTCTTCGATATTGCCTCTGGGCGCGCGTTTCATGATGTTCTCTGTTTTGTCAAAGACGACCATAGTCCCTTGGTTAAGCAAGCCTATGCGGTCGCAGTTAATGGCTTCATCGGCGACGTGTGTTGTTACGATGAGAGAGACGCCGCTGTCTCTTAAGCGATGCAATTGGTACCATACAGATTGTCTCAGTATCGGATCGATGCCGACGGTGGGTTCGTCCAAGAAGAGATAACGGGGGTTGTGTAAAAGGGTAATGGCTAAGGAGAGCCTTTTTTTCATGCCGCCCGAGTACTTTTGGACGAGCTTGTCTTTATCCGTGAGCAAACCGAGTTTGCTCAGGGTGTCATGGGCTCTTTGAGCCAGATATGTGCGTTCCAGACCGTGCAGATTTCCAAAAAACATCAGGTTCTCAAGACCGGTGAGGTCGGTGTAAAGGGCATGGTTTTGCGGCATTAGTCCTATCTGTGAATGGAGTTTTGCTGAGGGGACTTTGGTTTGACCTATAGTGATTTCTCCTGTGTCAGCTTTGAGGGCCCCGGTGATAAGCCTGAGCAATGTGGTTTTACCGGCGCCCGATGGGCCGAGCAGACAGACGATTTCTCCGGTGCAGACATGGAAGGATATGTTTCTGAGGACTGTTTTGGTATTGAAAATTTTCGAGACTTTATGGACTGTTATCATTGGCATTACTCCTTGGAGATATTAACCTTTGAGGGATATTAACCCTTTGGGGATATTATACCCTATTTCCATCCAAGCGCCAACCCACCTACGTGACAATATGGGAGCCGGCAGAGACGATCTCATACCGTCTCTGCCGACTTTTGCGTCAGGCTGTCTCGGCTGACTCAAACTGACTGTTATAGAGTTCCGCGTAGAAACCGCCTTGCTTTAGAAGTTGATCGTGGTTGCCGCTTTCAATGATATCTCCGTCTTTGATAACCAGGATCAGGTCGGCGTTGCGTATCGTAGAAAGCCTGTGGGCGATGACAAAGGATGTTCTGCCGGTGGACAGTTTGTTCATAGCTTCCTGAACGATGCGCTCGGTGCGGGTATCAACGGAGCTTGTGGCTTCGTCGAGGATCAACAGAGGCGCGTTTTGAATCATAGCTCGGGCTATCGTGAGAAGCTGCCTTTGGCCGGTTGACATGCTGGCTTGATCATCCAGGACTGTGTCATAACCGTTAGGAAGTGTGCGAATATAGTGGTGCAACCCCACCGCTTTGCAAGCAGCCACGACTTCTTCCTGGGTGACATTCTGTTTGCTGTAGACAATATTGTCTTTGATCGTCCCTTCGAAAAGCCAAGTGTCTTGGAGAACCATGCCGAATTGTTCGTGGACAGATTCCCTGGTGACAGATCGGGTGGGGACGCCGTCCAAGAGAATTTCGCCGCTGTCGGTATCATAGAATCTCATGAGTAAGTTAACGATGGTGGTTTTGCCGGCACCGGTGGGACCGACAATGGCGATTTTTTGACCGGCTTGGACTTGGGCCGAAAAATCATGGATGACCGGTCGATCTTTGTCATAGCCGAAATGGACGTTTTTGAATTCAACATCGCCTTTGAGCTGGCCTAAGGTCTGAGTGAGGGTACTTTCATCGGTCATTTCTTCTTCGCCGAAGAATTCAAAAACCCGTTCACTGGCCGCGGCGCCTCTTTGCAGAGATTGCATCGCTTGGGCTAACTGTGAGAGGGGTTGCGTGAACAGGCGGACATACAGCATAAAGGCAATGATGACGCCGAAGGATATGATATCGCTCATGGCCAAGGCCGCGCCAACCACGCAGACAGCTACATAGCCCAAGTTCCCGATAAAGTTCATGACGGGCATCATCAGTCCGGAGAGAAACTGGGATTTCCAAGCACTGTTGTAAAGGTTGCTGTTGATTCTCTCAAAAGTATCTTTGGCTTCTTTGCCTCCGTTGTAGGCTTTAACGACGTTATGGCCCGAATAGATTTCTTCCACGTGACCGTTGATGTCGCCAAGACCTTTCTGTTGGGCGGTAAAGTACTTTTGAGATACGGACATAATGATTGCCATGAGACCAAACCCGAGCAGGCTGGATAAAACGGCTGTTAATGCCATGATCCAGTTGGTGATGAACATCATGATCAGGGCGCCGAAAAACATGGCGACGGATCTGACCACCATATCAAGGCTCTGATTCAAGGTCATGCCAATAGCGTCGACGTCATTGGTGACCCGGCTCAAGACGTCGCCGTAACTGGTTTTGTCAAAATATTTCAGTGGCAATTTATTGATTTTGTCGGATATGCCTGTGCGCAACTTTTTCGCAATTCTGGCGGAAACAGTCGCCATAATGAAGTTTTCTGAAAGACTGAAAACCGCCGACAGCGAGTACAAAAGAACCAACAGCAGGGCAAGTCCGATAACAAGGTCCATGTCGATAACGCCTTTAAAGGGGTCAATATCTTGGGTGCGGAGGTTCTGGATCTCCTTCAGAATATCCAGCGTTTCTTGATCTAACAAGGCGGGATCAATTTCGGCAAACACCGTAGCCGGATCGATACCTTCCTGGATGGCGGTGTGGAGACGTTCTATGATTTCCGGGTTCATCTGAGTTATATCAACACGCGGTTTGAGACCGTCCAGGATGCTGTTTGTCATCTGTTTCAAAATATCCGGCCCAACGATCTGAAACACTGTAGCGGCAGCGGCAATAATCAAAGCGACGACAATGACGGGCAAATAGGAACGGCAATATTTGATAAGCTTGAGCCAGGTTCCTTTAAAATCTTTGGGTTTCTCGCCCATTCCGCCATGTCTTCCTCCCGGTCCGCCAAAGCGCCCGCCGGGACCGCGGCCACCCGGTCTGACCGATCCTCCGCTTGTTGTCGATCCGCTCCCGGATGAGGTTTGTTTTATGGTTTTTTCGCTCATGATACCAGTTCCTCCTCACTGAGCTGCGATGTTGCGATTTCCCTATAGACAGCGCAGGTTTCCAATAGTTCTTTGTGGGTGCCGGCACCGACTATGATGCCTTCGTCCAGGACGATGATTTTGTCGGCGTCCATAATGGTTCCGATACGTTGTGCTACGATCATGCTGGTGACACCGGCGGTTTCTTGTTTCAGGACGCTGCGCAGAACCCGGTCCGTCTTATAGTCAAGGGCGGAGAAGGAATCGTCAAAGATATAGATTTCCGGGTTGCGACAGACCGCCCGGGCGATAGCCAGACGTTGTTTTTGGCCGCCGGAAATGTTGGAACCGCTCTGTGCGATATCCGCTTCATAAGCGTTTTCCATGTTTTCAACGAATTCTGTGCTCTGGGCGATACGGACAGCCCGTTTGACGTCGTCCTCGGTGAATCCGTCGCTGCCGTTGTCTCCAAACGCGACATTGGAGTTCACCGTTCCTTTGAAAAGAACAGCTCTTTGGGGGACATACCCAATTTTGTTGTAGAGAGATTCCAGAGTATAGTCCCGGGCGTTGACACCGTCAATAAGGATTTCTCCTTCGGTGGCGTCAAAGAAGCGGGGGACGAGATTAATTAAGGTGGATTTACCACTGCCGGTTGAGCCGATAAAAGCGATGGTTTCACCCTGTTTAACGGTGAAGCTGATGTTTTGGAGCACATATTCGGCTGCGTCAGGGTATTTGAAACAGACGTTTTTGAAAGTGACTTCTCCTTTGAGACCGGGTTTGCCTTCGGTTAGACGGCCTTCGATAATAGCCGGTTCGGTATCCAAGACTTCGTTGATACGTTTCGCCGATACGCTGGCTCGGGGGAGCATGACAAACATAATGACCAGCATCATGAAGGACATAATCACCTGCATCGCGTAGGCGGAGAAGACCACCATATTCGAAAAGATCGTCAATCTATCAGCCATGTCAGCCGTGTTGATCAGATACGCGCCAATCCAATAGATGGCGAGAGGAAGTCCGCTCATAATGGTCATAACGATTGGCATCATAATAGCCATGGCGCGATTTGTGAAAAGCTGGGTGTCGGTCAGATCTTCGTTGGCGTTCTCGAATTTTGCTTTTTCAAAATTTTCGGCGTTGTAAGCACGAACAACCCGCAACCCGGTAAGATTCTCCCGAGTGACACGGGTGACGTTATCGATGAGCTTCTGCATTTTCCGGAATCTCGGCATCACAAAAACCATGACGATGGCGAAAATAGCAATCAATATGGCCACAGCCACACCTGTGGCGACAGTCCATTCGAACCCTTTGCCGGCGATTTTCATAATAGCCCAAACCGCCATAATGGGAGCTCGAATAACGACTTGCAGCCCCATAGTGACAAGCAATTGGATCTGGGTGACGTCATTGGTGGAACGGGTGATGAGACTGGCTGTAGAAAACCGGCTGATTTCCTCCATACTGAAAGATTCCACACGGTTGAACTGGAGGCTGCGGAGTCTTTGGGAAAAAGATGCCGCGACACGGGAGGCCAAGAATCCGACAACAAAAGCTGAAGCTAAGCTGCCCAAAGCGCAGAGCAGCATCCAACCGCCGTTGATCCAAATTTCACGCATTTCGCTCCCAGGCGTTTGCACCAATCTGGTAATCACATTCATGTAGTCCGGCAGTTTTAAATCCAGCCAGACCTGGGCGACAATGAAAACAAAGCTGACGAGGATCTGTCGCCATTCCACCCATTTCAGGTACTTAAAGATCTTGAGCATGAGAAACCTCCCTAAATAGTATTAGTTGTTATCAGTCGTCATTTGGCTAAGCTGAAGCTTGTTGACAAGCACGCCAATAAGACGGACATATTCTCTGGCGTCGTCATAATCAAGCAGTTGAAGCATGCCGATTATATCATTCAGGCAGTTTTGTTTGTGGCTGACGGCTAAGTCTTTGCCTTCCTGCGTCAGCTTGGTGAGAATTCTGCGCCTGTCGCTTCTGTCAATTTCCCGGGTGACTAACCCCTTGTTTTCCATGCTGTTAAGGGCGGCGGTGATGCGGGCGGAACTAATGTTCATTTCGCTGCTGATTGCGCCGGGAATGACAATACCATCATGTTGCGCCATATATTGCAGAATCAAGGATTCACCCCGCAGGGAATTCGTCAGGTTCTTTTGAAACCTTGCTTTGCGCAGTTCAGTCATTTCGTGCAGGTACTTTTCGGCCAGTTCTGTGTAATCCATGGTTTTGTCGACTCCTGTGAAAAGCATAACGATGTGAAAAGTCTCTGTGTATAAAATATTAACACTGTTAATATTATAGGCTTGGTGTTTCGTTTGTCAAGTGTGGATTTTGAAGATATTTGTTGTATAATCTAGGTAGACAGCATTCATTTGAGGAGGAGAATTCCATGCGTAAAATACTCATAGTGGCTCTCGGGATTATGGCTCTTTCCGCCGTCGGCGTTCTCGTGTACGTGTTAATAGCAAATAAATCTGCCGAAGACAAAGCTGTGGCAGCTCTTTCAGATTACTTCGCCAAGATCGAAAACGGCCGTTATGAAGAGCTGTACAACCTCATCAACGAGAATAGCCAGGCCTTAATAACAGAGGAAGACTTCGTTGCGAGGAACAGAAACATTTATGGGGGTATTGGAGCGGGAAACATTGTTGTTACCGTCATGAATTCCTATAACATAGCCAAGAAACCTGAGTATATTCACATTCCCCAAGAGGTGAAGAGCCCCGGAAAAGTCATGGAGTACTCTTTGCGAATGGACACGGCCGCCGGGCCCATCCTGTTTGATGCTTATGTGTTGCTCACTTTGGACGCGGCAGGGGAGTTCAGGATCCAGTGGGAACCGCGCTTGATTTTTCCTGATTTGGCTTGGGAAGATAAAGTTCGCGTGAACACATACCCGGCTGAGCGTGGCGCCATCTATGACCGGAACGGAGTCATGCTGGCCGGGCAAGGGACAGCCTCTTCAATCGGGTTGGTGCCAGGCAAAATGAACCAAGACCATGGCGCGGACATCGGCACAATTGCCGGTCTGCTGGACATGTCGGAGGACGATATTCGTGCCAGACTCGGTGCTTCTTATGTTCGCGACGATACTTTCGTACCGCTGAAAATTGTCGCCAAAGATCAGCAACCCCTCCAAGAAGTCTTGCTGAAGATTCCCGGTATCCTTATCGACAACCAGACTGTTCGGATCTATCCGTTGGGTCCCAAGGCTTCCCATTTGATTGGGTATATCCAGGGTATTAGCGCAGAAGAGTTGGAAGAACGACAAGGGCAGGGATACCATATGAACAGTGTCCTTGGAAAAATCGGTGCCGAAAAGTTGTACGAGGAGATTTTGCGTCCACGGGATGGCTGCGAAATCATTATCCAGGACAAAGACGGGAAAACCAAGAAAATTGTGGCTAAGAGAGAAAAAACCAACGGCGGGGATATTACGCTAACCATTGACACTGTTATTCAAGAGAAGCTATACGATCAATTCGTCCAAGATAAAAGTTGTGGGGTGGCTATGAACACAAAAACAGGGGAAGTTCTTGCCCTTGTCAGCACGCCGACTTATGATGCCAATGATTTTGCGTTGGGCATGTCTTCGACACAGTGGGCGGCCCTTAATGAAGATATATCCAATCCCATGTTTAATCGGTTCAAAGCCGCTTACTGTCCCGGTTCCACATTTAAGGCGATAACGGCGGCTATTGGGGTTGATACAGGTATGGTGGACCCGGACGAAGATTTTGGTTCAAGCGGGTTGATTTGGAAAAAAGATGACAGTTGGGGCGGTGCTGCCGTAACCACCACAAGGGAATACAGCGGTCCCGCCAATGTTGCGAACGCGTTAATGTATTCCGATAACATCTATTTCGCCAAAGCAGCCCTACGGATCGGCGCGGAGAATCTGGCCCAAAGATTGCTGGATATCGGATTCGAAGAAGATCTTCCTTTCGATTTCGGGTTGACCAAGTCCACGTTTTCGACAACCAAAACATTTTCTACAGAGATCCAGTTGGCAGACAGCGGTTTTGGCCAAGGCGAGATCCTGATCAATCCTCTGCACCTGGCTTGTATGTATTCCTCGTTCATGAACCAAGGCCGTATGGTCAAGCCTTATTTGGTCCGACAAGACAACGCCTCCCAAACCTATTGGAAACAAAGCGTCTTCAAGCCGGAAACAGCCCAAATCCTTCGAGACGATCTGATTCAAGTTATTGAGAGCGGCACGACGACAGATGCCAGAATCTCAGGCAAGATCCTGGCGGGCAAAACAGGCACCGCCGAAATTAAAGACACCGCAGACGACCAAACGGGTACGGAGCTGGGATGGTTTGTTCTGATGGAAGCTGATGAGCAGGCGGAGAATCCCCTTGTGGTCGTCGCTATGGTGGAAGATGTTAAGGGTCGGGGCGGGAGTGGTTATGTTGTGCCCCGGGTCCGGAATGTTTTTGAATGATTGCCGTCAATCCAGCCGAAGCATAATACTTCTTCGAGTGCCTCGCTTGCCTTCAAGGTTTTCGGGCCACCTGCTTTCCCGACCTATATCCAAATACCGCCGCTTGACACACAGTTATTGTCAAGCCATAGTAACATGCCACATGTTGGACTTTTTAAATCCGCGCCAATATGACTAAGGCGGGCTACGCCCGCAAGTATCCAGGATTCAGTATTCAGGATTCAGAATGGTTCAGGATACTTCGAGAATATGCTTCCAGCAG
>WRJI01000020.1 GCA_009778595.1 Peptococcaceae bacterium
CCTTAGTCGCTTAGTCGCTTAGGTTGCAACAACATTAATAAAAAACAAAAAAATCCACATTCTGAATCCTGAATCCTGAATACCGGATACTTGCGGTCGAAGACCGCGTTAGCTTCAAAGGAGTTTGAATAAGGCTTCCTTTTCTGTGATTGGCATGGAGCATTGCTGGTTTCGACAGACATAGGCGGAGGTTTTGTCTGCCAGGGACTCGTAGTCGCTGGTGTAGGGAGCGAGCTCAGACATTTCTTCGTGACCGGGGCCGCAGAGGGCGATAACGGTAAAGGGCATGAACTCTTTATGGAGTTCTGACGCCATGGAGATGCTGCCGGCTTGAGCCCGATCCGCTTCGACAACAACGATTTCAGTGCCGCCGTCTTCCAGCCAGAGGGCAGTTTCGGCCAAAGCGACGGTGGCAGAGGCGAAAGAAGCCGGAACCTCCTGTTCGGCAGCGTTGAAGATGCCGTGGACGTATTCTTCCCAACGGGTTTCGCCGGTCAGGCGAGACAGTTGTATGAAGGATCTGGCGGCGACAGCGTTGCCGGAAGGCAGGGCACCGTCCCAGAAGTTTTTGCTGCGGATAATGACATCGTCAACATCGTGAGCCGACAAATAGAGACCACCGGATTTGCTGTCCCAGAAAAGCTCTATGGCTGTGTTGGCAAGCTCCAACGCGCGGCGAAGCCAAACTTCTTCGAATGTCGCCCGGTAGAGTTCAAGGTATCCGTCAATGAGATAGGCGTAATCGTCAGAGCAAGCCGGATGGGCGCTTTCCCCTTCGCAATATCGAGCCAACAAACGACCTGCGGGTGTGCGCAAGCGGTGCCAGACGAATGTGGCGGCTTGCCAGGCGATATCAACATAGGTTTTTTCCCGCATAAGACGGCCGGCCACAGCCAAGGCAGCGATCATTAATCCGTTGCTTGAAGTAAGGATTTTGTGATCTCGCTGGGGTGCGATGCGGCGGGCGCGAACTGTACGAAGTTTTTCCAGCATGGGTTTCACGGTCTGCCTCTGCGCCTCTGTGAGGGGTTTGCCAATGGTGTTCAGGATGATCTTGTCTTCATAGTTCCCTTTGGGGCTGATAGCGTACAGGCGGCTGAAGAGTGCAGCGTCTTCGGGACCCAGAATGTTGACAATCTCCTGGGCTGTCCACAAATAGTATTTCCCTTCGACGCCTTCGCTGTCGGCGTCCTGAGATGTGTAAAAAGCTCCTCCCGGGTCGCTCAGTTCCCAGAGAACATATTGGATGATATCCCGCGCCACGTCGTTGAACCATTGCGCTTTTTCCGGTTCGTCGTTCCTAAGAAAACTACCGGCTTCTGTGTATACACGGGCTAGGAGAGCGTTATCGTAGAGCATTTTTTCGAAATGGGGAACAAGCCAGACAGAATCTGTGGAGTAACGGGAAAAACCGCCGCCCACATGGTCATAGATGCCGCCGTTAACCATGGATTCCAAGGTTCGGACGAGCATTTCCCGGCCGGTATCGATTTCGCCGCCGCCGTTTTCTTGAGAAGTCCGCAACTGAATATAGCGCATCAGAAAAGATAGTTTGTGGGGTGTGGGAAACTTGGGTGCCGAACCAAAACCGCCATATTGTTCACTGTAGGAGTTGACCAAGGATTGATAAGCGTTGCGGGCTATTTGACTGAACGGCGCGCTGGTGGTGTAAGCACGAGAGAACAAACCCCTTATTTCTTGATCGACAGAGGCCTGACTGCCGGAGGCCTTGTAGACGGCTGCCTGTTTGGGGGACGTCTGGCTGGCGGTTGCCTGGTTAGAGGACGTCTGGCTGGCGGCTGCCTGGTTGGAGGATGTCTGGCTGTTGGCTGCCTGTTTGGAGGATGTCTGGCTGTTGGCTGCCTGTTTGGAGGACGTCTGGCTGGCGGCTGTCTGGTTGGGGGACTGGCCGCTGTCCCTGGTGGGGGAGAGGTTCTCTATATAGTCGATGACGATGGAAGCCTGCTTCTCTAAGAGGGGTCGCTGATTATGCCACATGCCGGCCAATTCCACGATGAGGCTGGCAAATCCGGGCATATTGTTGTGGTCGTTTTTTGGAAAATAGCTGCCGGCAAAAAAAGGCCGCAGGTCGGGAAAAAGAAAGAGGGACAGGGGCCAACCGCCTTGACCCGTCATAGTTGTGCAGACAGTCATGTAGAGATGGTCCACATCGGGGCGTTCTTCACGATCGATTTTGACACTGACAAAAGATTCGTTGAGCAAGCGGGCAATCTCGTCGTCCGCAAAGGATTCTTTCTCCATAACATGGCACCAATGGCAAGCGGAATACCCGATTGAGAGAAATATTGGTTTGTCCTCGGTTCGCGCTTTGTCAAAAGCTTCTTTGCCCCAAGGGAACCAGTCTACCGGGTTGTAGGCATGTTGGCGGAGATAGGGGGACTTTTCCTGCAAGAGTCTGTTGGGTGTTTGTGTGTTTGTGTCCGAAACTTGGTTGGCCATAGGTTTCCCTCCTCAATTCGCGTGTCTACCGATTTTAGCCTCCCCTTGCGTTGGCATATTATTCTTGATTTGTTGTCTCTTAATGGTATAATTATCTTAAAGGAGAAAGGCAATGGAGAACAGGGTTCTGGCTGTGTCTAAAGATATTATAAAACGAATTATTACAAATAGAAAAAGCGTTGTTGTCATGGCTGTGATTTTGGTTGCCATCTGTTTAGCGGCTGTGTCCGGTGCCGGATATAGCGATGCGGTTGTTCCTGTTACGGGTTTGTTACCGGATATAACGGTTGCGGATGTGATGTCGCCGGAGATTATCGGGCTGATGGATCTGGATCTGTTCATTGGGGAGCCCTTCGATTTTAGCGGCGGAGTCTTGGTGATTGACGATACCGATGAAGATCCTGTTCTGGAGATTGACGCCGATTCGGTTGATTTCTACACAGCCGGGGTTTATGAAGTTGTCTATCGCGCCTGGGATCAAAGCGGTAATAGAACAGAAAAGATCATTATGGTTACGATCAGACCAAAGTCGGCAACCGATTCGGATAAAATAATCTATCTGACGTTTGACGACGGACCCTCTGCCCGGACCCTTGAGATGCTGGAGGTTCTGGCGGCGTATCAAGTCAAGGCGACTTTTTTTGTGTCAGGTCTTCATAACAGGGATGATCTGTTTAAAGATATTGTTGATCAGGGTCATGCTATCGGGCTGCACACGAATACGCATAATTACGCGGAGATCTATGCCAATGAAGAGGCGTTCTTCGCTGATTTAAACGCCATTGGAAAAAGAGTGGAAGATGTGGTGGGTTTTCGGCCGACGATCATGCGATTCCCCGGAGGATCCAGCAACGGTATCAGCGCGAGCTACAATGTGGGGATTATGAGCCGGTTGAGCGAACTCGTGCACAATCATGGGTACAAGTATTATGATTGGACCACTTCTGTGGCGGATACCGCCATTAATGTCACCGTGGAAACAGAAATCGGTGTTCTCGAGAATTGTTCGGCGGATGTGATTTGTCTGTTAGGCCATGAAGAAAAAGCGGTTACGGTTGAAGCGATGAAGACGATTATTCCTATGATGATCGAGCGGGGGTATCAATTCAAGGTGATTGAGGCGGTTACACCGGAATTTCATCATCGGATCACGAATTGAGCAATTGAGCAAATTGAGTTATGGTAGGCTCTGTAACGTGGGCAATCTTGCGGTAACAAGCCGTTCTGTGTTATAATACCCTTATAAAGAGAGTTGAATGAGGGTGATTATAGTAAGCAGTGTTCAGGATGTCAAACGGCGTGGAATGATGTACTTATGGGTTGTTGTTATTATTGGAATGCTTGTACTGGCCGGTGGGTTTGTGATTCTTTCAATTCATAACGGCAAGAGTTATGCTGAGGATATAAGCCTATACGATGAGACTTATCAACCTGGGCGCGTTGTTGATCATCGGGATGTTATGTTCATTGAGGAGTACTTGCATCATCATCCTGAGGTTGTACAGGGGATTGCAGAAACAAGCTGGTTTTTTGCTCATGGGTCATTGGGGGTAAATATTTTAGATGGTATGGAGGCATTACACAAGGAAAATCCAGAACTCTATCCTTTGGTGGTTCGGGTGATCAGTCCTTCGGTTGCCTCTAAGAAACCGGCTGATGTGGTGCCTGGTACGATCTATGCTGTGAATCGCGGCAATCCGGATGAAAGTGCCAAAAGGGAGTTGTTTGAAACATTCACGGAAAAAGGCTGGGGTCGGCAGGTGACGGCTGTTATGAACAAACTCAGTTATACAGACAGAAGTGATATCGATGCCAAGTTGGATTGGGACGAAAATATCCGGAAAGCAAATGATGTGGCTGAGTATTATCGCTATACAATGGTGAAAATACAATTAGCGAATCCCGAGCTTAAGGTTGTCTCAACAACGATGCCTTTGACAGCTAGAGAAGTGCCGGCAAATTTTATGCGATACGCCTTCAACCAGGAACTAAGGAGGATTTGTGGGGAGATGGATACATTCCTTCTGGACATTGCTGATGTGGAAAGCTGTTTTCCTGACGGAACGCCAAACAGGGATGTCCACAATCCTTCCGGGGTGATGGCTGAACAGTTGGTTGAGTTGTATTCGACGGATGGCGGCCATATGAACAGTGACGGGAAACGCCGATTGGCGAAGGCTTGGTATGCTATGGCGGCGTCAATCACATTGAACGACTAAGTAGGATGGTGATCATGGATACTCGCTCTTATAAAGGCACTTCAGATCATGTTTCTTTGCTGGGGTTTGGATGCATGAGATTGCCTACAATTGATGATAACCCGAAATTCATTGATATGGATAAAGCTCTGGAAATGGTGGATTATGCTTTGGAGCAAGGGGTTAATTATTTTGATACGGCTTATCCATATCATATGGGGGCTTCCGAGAGTTTTGTCGGCGAAGCTTTAAGCAGGTATCCCCGTGAGAGCTATCATTTGGCGACTAAGATGCCGATTTTTGCTTTGAGACATCAAGAGGAAGTCGAACGGATTTTTCTGAAACAATTGGAGAACTGTCGAACGGACTATTTTGATTTTTATATGTTGCATAGCGTTAATGAAGAAATGTTTGAGGTGGCGGAAAAATATGCCGTGTATGAGTTTTTGAAGCAGAAGCAGGAGGAGGGGGTCATCCGACGGTTGGGGTTCTCCTATCATGGAGGGACGGAGCTGCTGGGACGGTTGGTGGAGCGTTATCCTTTTGATTTCGCACAGCTTCAAATTAATTATGTGGATTGGGATCTTCAGAATGCCGGACATCATTATGAGATCGTGACCGCGAAAGGGATTCCGGTTATTGTTATGGAACCGGTGAGGGGCGGGGCCTTGGCGACGTTAACCGAGTCGGCTCGCGAGATTTTCCGGGCCGCGGATGCGGGGGCCAGCCCGGCATCTTGGGCGTTACGATATTGTGCTTCGTTGCCGAATGTGTTCTGCATTCTTAGCGGGATGACGACATTAGAGCAGCTTAAGGACAATGTGGCGACTCTGAGCGGGTTTAAGCCTTTGTCGGAAGCGGAGTATGATGTCATTAATAGAGCTCTTGTCGCCTACAGATCAGCGGGTGTTGTGCCCTGCACCGCCTGCGGGTATTGTATGGATTGTCCGTCGGGGGTGGATATTCCGCGGGTTTTTGGGTTATTTAACGAATGGCGTGCCACCGGCAATAATACGGAATATTCTATTGGCGTAGAGCAACTGGGGGAGGAAAAGAATGCCGGACGTTGCACGGCGTGCGGTGTATGTGTTGATCTTTGCCCTCAAGGGATTAATATTCCGGAATGGATGCAAGAGATCGAGTACAGCATCACGGACCACTTGATCAAAAATGTGTTGTTGAAGAAATAAAGGCTTCTATTTCATGAGCAGTTCAACGGCGCGATTGAGTTCTTCCAAGGATTCTTTGAGGGTTTCCCGGTCGCCGGTATTTATCGCGTCAATAATGCAGTGGTCCAGGTGGTCTTTGAGGATGACTTCGCAGGTTTTGTTGATGGCAGAGCGGACAGCGGCGAGTTGAATCAGCACTTCCGAACAGTCGCGCCCTTGTTCGACCATATTGCGTACAGCGTTAAGATGCCCGATGGCGCGGGCGAGGCGGTTGAGCACGGTTTTGGTGTTTGTGTGGGCGTGGCTGTGATCACGGATGTGGTCTTTGTTGTGGTCGTGGTGGCTATGTTCATGTTTGCTCACGTTTTATACCCTCGCGGTTTATTTTTCTCCATTATAGTCCTTTGCGGATGAGGAACGCAAATAGAAGCTTCCTGCTACAGGGATCGTATAAAGTCAGATGGTTGGGAAAAAGTAAAAAAATGTTTGGAATTTGTCTGGAAATATCCCCCCACCGGGCTTACGGATATTTTTTTTGTTTGTATAATTAGAAGAGGGTAGCTTAGTGTTGCGGGAAAGAGTACTTATTGAGGGGGTTTGAATCAACTATGCATATGGCTGACGCGCTACTTTCACCTGCGGTGGGTTTGACCATGGGGGCGGTGAGTGTGGCGGCAATCAAAGTGTCGGTGTCGAAAGTCAGAAAGAGTGAGTTGAGCGAGAAGATGGTTCCCATTATGGGTGTGGCAGGGGCGATGGTGTTTGCCGGACAGATGATCAACTTCGCGATACCGGCGACGGGGTCTTCGGGACATATTGGAGGCGGAATAATGCTGGCGGGTTTGTTGGGAGGTGTACCGGCTTTTCTGTCTATAACGGCTGTACTTATTATTCAGTGCCTCTTCTTTGCCGATGGCGGTTTGTTGGCGCTTGGGTGCAATATTTTCAATATGGGGGTCGTGCCGTGCCTTATCATCTACCCGTTGGTTTTTAAACCTTTGCTCTCGAAAGGTATTGACTTGAAACGGCTGTCGGCGGCGTCGATAGCATCAGCGGTGATTGGGCTGGAGTTGGGGGCTTTTTGTGTGGTGTTGCAAACGGTGGCATCGGGTATTACGGTGTTGCCTTTTGGAACCTTTATGGGGCTCATGCTGCCGATTCATTTGGTTATCGGGCTTGTTGAGGGTTTTGTGACAGCGGCAGTGTTGTGTTTCATATATAAGATGCGTCCGGAGATTCTCCATGCAGCCCATCACAATACGCCTTATTTCGGATCGCAAAATCTTGCTCCGGCGAAGGATGGCCCTGCTCAGGGAGGGGGGGGGTCAACGAAGAGAGTTGTTGTGATTCTTGCTGTGGTGACGGTTTTGGTGGGGGGCGGATTGTCTCTGTTTGCTTCCACGCATCCGGATGGGTTGGAATGGGCTATCGGGAAGACGACGGAACAAGCTTTCGGTGTTGAGACAGGGCTGGAAACGGATGGATCTTTCTATGAAAGCGTGGCGGGGGTGCAGAACAGTACCGCTTTTATGCCGGATTACGCTTTCGCTTCTGATCCGGAGAACGTGGGGGGGACTTCTGTGGCCGGTCTCGTTGGGGCGGGAATAACTTTTGTTTTGGCGGCGGCGACAGGGCTCGTTATCGCCAAAGTGAAGAAGAGAAAAAGCAAATGCCCGACATAAGTGCCCGTGTCCGCGAGCTACGATCCTTGGAAAATCTGGCGGCGGGACAGACAGTGATCCATCGGTTACATCCGTTGGCAAAACTGTTATCCGCTTTTGTATTTATTGTTTTCGTGGTTTCTTTTGGGCGGTATGAATTTGTAGGATTGGTGCCATATTTGTTCTATCCTTTTGTTTTGATGGCTATGGCGGATTTGCCCTATAAGGTGTTGTTAACCCGTGTTCTGGTGGCGGTTCCTTTCTGTTTGTTTGCAGGGGTGTCCAATGTCTTTTTCGACACAGGTGCGGCCTTTGCGGTTGGTGGGGTCGCTGTGAGTCTGGGGATGTTGTCATTAGCGACAATACTGCTGAAAATGTATTTGACGGTGATGGCGGCGTTGCTGCTTGTGGCGACGACACCTTTTACGGAATTGACGGCTCAGTTGCGGCGTCTTTTTGTGCCGGTGATTTTTGTCATGGTGTTTGAGATGACGTTTCGGTACATTGGGGTTTTGTTTGAAGAGGTATATTCGATGATGACGGCTTATCGGTTGCGGTCCGGCACCGGGAAAGCGTTGGATATGCGGCATATGGGGTCTTTCGTCGGGCAACTGTTGCTGCGGGGGTTCGACCGGGCTGAGCGTGTTCATGGGGCTATGTGTTGTCGCGGCTATTCGCTGAAGCATAGTCCTCCCGCCCGGCATCGGTTTCGGGGGGCGGATGTGTTGGCGTTGGCGACGGTTTGTCTGCCGGTGGTGGGATTGCGGATCGTGGGGGTTTTACTATGATTCAGGTCAGAAATCTGATTGTTGAATACCCCGATGGGACGAAAGCGGTAGATTCGGTGGGGTTCTCTGTCGGCCCGGGGGAGAATGTCGCTCTCATCGGCGCGAACGGTGCGGGGAAGTCATCGTTGGTGTTGGCTCTTGTTGGGGTGTTGCTTCCGGCTCAGGGAGAAATTCATGTGGGGGAGACGGTGCTCCATAAGAAAAGTCTGCGGGAAATTCGTTCCCGGGTGGGGTTAGTGTTTCAAAACCCGGATGACCAGCTTTTTATGCCGAATATTTTTGAGGATGTGGCCTTTGGACCTCGCAGTTTCGGATGCGATGAAGAGGAGACGACTCAACGGGTTCGTGCCGCGCTGTCGAAGTTGGGCATTGAACATCTCGCCGAACGGTCGCCTCTCAAGCTTTCCGGCGGGGAGAAACGGTTGGCGGCGATTGCTACTGTCCTGGCCATGGATCCGGACTATTTGTTGTTTGATGAACCCACTGCCTTTCTGGATCCCCGGGCTCGGCGCAACTTGATCGACATCCTTGGGGAGTTGCCTCAAGGTAAACTGATTGCGACTCATGATCTGGCTTTCGCGGGTGAGATGTGTTCTCGTGTGTTGTTGCTGGAAAGAGGGGAGATTGTCGCGGATGCGGGGATTGAACTGCTGAGGGATGGGGTGGCCCTTGAGAGGGTGGGGCTGTGAAAATACAGGTTCGCCGTTAAGCATGGGAAACTGAGAATTATGCTATCCCAAAGAAGGAGTGCGTACTACTGTCCCTTAAGTATCTTGGCCCCCAGTTTAATTTCCTTTATGACCGCAGTGGTTTTGATTCCTTTAATATCTCAGCAGTACCCCATCGTACTCTTCGCCTGTGGCCTTTCTCACGTCAGTCTCAATTTCATCGCGATCTTCTGCTCATTGCCCGGCATATAATAGACTTCTATGACGCTGCCGGGTTGAACATAAGCGACACTGGCCTGGGGTACTGCTTTGTTCACAGTCGTTTCAAATGTGCCGCCGTTAGCCGGCCGTGTTACTTTAATATGCAGCGTCATTTCCCCCATGCCATTGATAATATTGCCGGTGGGCTGTGCTGAGAGAATGACCCCTTGCGTTATGACGCCGTTATTGGCAATATCAATCATTTCCTGAGTTGTTGTCCCGCTTGCAACCATCTGTCTGTCAAGAGCCGCTTGCATACCCGCCTGATCGGCATTCTTGTCAATCATAATCTTCTGCGGATTTGCGGGATCGTACCGGAGAGGAAGCATCCCGCCAGGCTGAACCCTCGCCAGATCGGTCAAATAAACGATGCTTCTGCAAGAAGCGATCACCTGCTGCCCGTCGATGGTGGTATATTGTAGAGTGATATCCAATTGGGGTTGTTCATTAATAAACAAACCAGTCTATTATCAAGACCATTGACCCCCCAAAGAAAACGGCCATGAGAACAATGTGAAGGGGAGTTTCAAAAGGTTTTTCACTCATCATTATTAGCAGAAACGGAACAAGGAAACCAAGAACAAAAAGCCCCCAGCCGATTGCGCGTATTCTTCCATATGTTTTCATGAGCAACATCCCCTTTGATTGATTTAAGCTAAATAGAGCGCCCTATGTCATGTCATGACATGACATGACATGACATATTATGTCCTTATTATACTTAACGCTTTTCACCTTGTATAGAGTTTGGGACGAATACAATAGATTTGCGAAAAACGTCAACTGAGTTGGCGTTTTCCGCTAATCTATTGTTTTTCCCCAAGCCCTATACAAGGAGACACAAATCGGCTACAATAGTGTTTATGAAAATCCTTATCATAATATCTGTCATAGGCGGAGTTTATATTTCTTGGGAAATGTTCTCTTGGTTACTAATGCGGTCTTCGACCGCAAGTATCCAGTATTCAGTATTCAGGATTCAGAATGTGGATCTTCTTGTTTTTTATTGATGTTGTTGCAACCTAAGCGACCATAACCCTGCAGTTCATGACACCAGGAGGACAGACAGTTACAACAACAAGCCGGCAATGGGTTATGCTCACAGATATTGCGCGGATTCAGGCGGGTGCGTCGGTACCTATCCGGTATAATCCGCTGAATCCTGAGCAGTGTATGATAGACTTTGTGCCGGGAAGCCTTGTTGTCGGGGATTAATGGGCGCCGGCGTAGTGCTTCCCGAACTTGACGTCTTCCCTCTTGATATGCGTGATGAGCCAATGCGTGACCGTGTTGGACAGGGCGAAGCTCAGTTTGGCGGAAGGGCCGTTTTTCTCGAAATCCGCGTACAGGTCTTTGAATGTTTTGATGAAGTCGTCATGAATTTTTTTGTGCTGGGCATAGTTCGGGTAAGAGCTTTCTTTTTGCAGCTTTTCTTCTTCTTCGAAATGTTTGACAACGTATTGGCCTAAAAAATCAAGGCAGTTTTTCATCTCTTCTTTGCTTGGGTTGGTAACGCCGACAGAAGCGGCTCGATTGACGAGATCGACCAGCTCTTTATGCTGATTGTCGATGTGTTTGATGCTGGTTTTCATATCGTCAGTGTATTGAAACATCCGCGATCAGTCCTTTCAGTAATATGACATCCTCTGGGTTATTCATTCCATGATTCGCGGAGATTATGCGTTGGCAGGGGAAACATTGTTTTTCCGGGTGAGTTGGTTTGCCCCGTTTAGTGATTAATTGGCTTGGAGGCGGGTGTTTTTCGTTCCAAAGGCCACTCTTTCTGAAATGGGGAGGTTCTCCCATATTCCGGTCCCGACTCGAAGGGATACTGTCTGGCATATACCATAAATCCTCGTCCATAAACATCGTGGCGGCTTCTTGCGTGCATTTCCTGTCGTTTGGCATAGGCCGGTTCAATTGAATACAGAAACTGAATCTCCGCCCAAGTTGACATTCCTTCGTAAACCATGGGGGTATTCTTTTCGCCATACCGGGCAATGATTTTTGTTCTGTCCCAGTTGATGAGCTGCCATATATGTGTCAATTCGTGGACAATGTTTGCCATGGCGGCGATCTTGGGCGCACCGTTCTCAATGGTGATAGCGTACCCCTTCGGTTCTTTGGCAGCAAAAGCAAGGGCCCGGCTTTTATATTCCGGGGATTGAACAAAAGGCACGCCTGTGAGTTCCGCAATCTTTCCGGCATCGGCCATGCGGAGCTTGATGGGGGCTTTGATGCGGATTCCATACAGTGTTTCCATATGGCGGAGAGCATATTCGTACAGTTGATAGAATTTCTCAACAGTTTTCAGAGATGATTTCGCGCACTGGGGACAACGTTCGCGGCCGTCGGCCAATACGTCATATTCGCCTCCGGCTAATCCGATACCGCAGAAATCGCAGAAATGAATGACGGAGGATGCGGGCGTTGTTGCGCCGGGCAGACCTTGAGCGGGCAGGGCGCCTGGGTCCGGCGAAATGTCGGTGATATGACGGTTCTGTTCGGAGCTCGCACGGGCTTGTTCCAGCGCGTTTTTATCGTAACCGTAACAGGAAAGAAACCGTAAGGTTTCCTGAACACTGAGCATGGGGTCAACTTGGCTGTATCCATAGAGAAGGAAGCAGCTGTCTGCGTATTTTTTAGGCAGCGTCAACGGTATAGTCTCCTCAACATTGTCCTGCTGAGACGCTGCGGTTACAGAGGCTGCTGAGGGGCCGGAGCGGGGCAACCGACCCTCATACCACGCCAGGCAGTCGGTAATGATCTCAAGGAATCGCGTGAGATTGCGGTCAACGGAAACAAGCAACCCCAAGTCGATGTCACAATCCTCGATAATGTAGACGGCGTCCTCATCTGCGAAACCGTCCAGATGCAGGGGACTCATTATGTCCGCAATAGGGGATACACTGCCGGCGTCTCTAACAACAGTGGCTGTTATATACTGGTGGCTCTCCGGGTATAGGGTCACAAAAATCTCATTGAGCATCAACGCTATGGTGAACCGCACTTTCTCACTGACCCCCATCAGTTTCAGACGCAGCACCGCTTTGTTCTTATACCGCCGGGGAGGGATGCTGCTCAAATCTACCCGGTGGGCAGATGCGAGATTGTCCAAAGATGTGAGATCATAATAACCCTGAGTCGTCACCCCAATATCGCAGAATCCACGGTTCAACTCAAAACCCTTTCCTGTGCGCCGGGATCCCATGGCCGGATCCTGTGCAAACCCGGAAAGGGAATATTCCCGGCGCTGCCGGTAGGCCTTTCGGTCTGTTATATGATCGGCCGCTCGGCGCAGGACGACACCGCTTTCCGGGGTGATGGTCTGTACCTGATAATATTTTCCCGAGTAGGTCAAGAATTGACCGGGCAGATATTTTTGGAACACTTGACCGTAGAGCATGGCTCCAAGATAATAGTTTTTGTCTTTGTCGTCCTCGATAATGAAATAAGCGTTGGAGAAAGTGCGGGCATAGTCCGCCAGTTGGGTGTCGTTGTCAAGGATGGCGTAATAGATGGATTTCACCAGCTCCATATCGTCGCCGATGATCTCGTCCCGGAAGCAGGGTGCGATAGAGACAGTATCCACATGGCAGTGTTTGATGACAAGCTCGCAAAGCTTATGGAAGGGGTCGCAGAACTCTATTCCGGCTAGGGACAACTTGTGTTTCAACTCCGTTTCGCTGATACAGCCGCCAAACATTCCCATGATGAGTTCAACCACCGTGTTTTTCTCTGTGCGGGTGTAATCCGCAACGATTGAGGGAATGACCTTGGAATCGGTAGCAAAAAGTGAGGCGTTGTCTATCATATAATCCCGCAACAGGTAATTCTCGCTGATGACATTCACGAATCCTTGTTTTTTGGCTCGGGTGGCGTAAAGGCGGGTCATTTCAAAAAGGTTGTTGAATTCATCTTCAACAGTGATGAAGACGTTGTCCTTGGTGTCCAGGTTCCAAAGATTTGATTCGACTCGGAAGGCTCCGGCTAGAGCTTCTTGGCTCTGGGGGAAGTTAATGTACCGGCAGATGGTTTGGTGATATTGCCCGGCAATCCAGCGGATATCCAGTACAGGGAAACGGTCGCTGCTTACCCAAAGTGTCTTGGCAACCTGATTTCTTAGAGCTACAGCGGATAATTCGGTTCCTACCCCCAGATAATGCGCGATGTTGGGCAGGATTGTATGGTGCAGAAAATTCCCGTGGGCGTTCCAGTACATCAGAGAACAGTTCGCCGGGGAGGGAACCGTGGCGAAGACTTCCGTCAGGTTGACTTTGAGGATATGGGAAAGGGTATCAACAAGACCGTCACAGTTGCGGTCACAGGAACAATAGACGATATTGTCGGAACCTTTCGCGAGTCGGTCACCAAGAAGAGTCAGGCCGGTTTGGCCGGTGGAGATGATTCGGGAGGGTTCGATCAGAAGGACGAATCCCACCTGATCGAGAAACGCCGCGCCGGCCTCTAATACTGATCGGTTGTAGACGTCGGCAAACCGGAGAACAGCCACATCCCACCCGGTTTCTTGCTCGGTTAGAATCCCGGTTTTCCACAATTCCGACGTCCCGCATGTTGCGGCAATACCTTCGTGGAGCCAACACCGCACATCTTCGGCGGCGCTGTCCCGCCCAACGATGATCAGGGCTTTGTCATAGGAAAGGAGCCGTCGGACAAGGGGGAGGATGATATACCCTGTCAGGTCTTGATAGAAGGGCACATTCAGAAGGACGGATTTCCCGTTGGCCATATCGATGGAAGCCCGTACGAATCCGGGGTCTACGGTTTGGCCTTTTCCTTTGAGAGCCGAAAAATACCCGGAGACAACAACATCTAATTCCTTCGTGCTGTCAGCGAGGGTGTCGAGCATATCAAATGAGGACAGTCCCGAAAGAGCATCGGCTTGGTTGTCATAGAGGATCCGGTCGTCAAACAAATCGTGAAAGACCCGGCGCAGCATACCATAGTTGGTGACCCGATATGATTCGTCAACATCGCCGTTTATGTCCGGTGAATCCTGCCCGGTGGGACCTGACAGGAAGAAGAAGATCTCACCCAGAACCAGGATCCCAAAAACCGGGTAAAAAGGCGTCCGGAAAACCAACCAATCAGGATAGAGCTGTGAGAGAGCCAGGATCAGGGATGAAATGCCGATACCGAACCAATAGAACCCTTTCCACAGAGCTTTAGCCTGACCGAATTCCTTTTTGAGGATCCACATGTCCTCGTATTCGCTGAATTCATAGATTTTGCCGGAGATGTAATGGAATAAGAAGCCGGGTTTGCTCCAGATCTTATCGATTAAGGGCAGGAGGGTGGATTTAAGGGCGAGGAAGAGCAGGATCAGGAGGATGTTATTAATAAGGCCTGCCCATGGGGTCAAAAAAAGGAGAGGCGGGACGTATTCACCAATGGTTTCCAGAATAACGGTGACCAGACCGGCGGTTTGGTCGGCAAGGAGTAGAGCGGGAATACTATAGAGGACCGCCACCAAGGGCATAAGGAATTGCTTCGGACGGTTCTCTTGATCCAGGTTCGCCTTGCCGGACAGTGCCAGGAGCAACACAAACAGACCGACAGCAAGACCCGTTATGATTAATTCGGTTAGTAGAGCCATCGCGGTTAGACTCCTTTCTTCTCGTAGATTTCCTCACGGATAAGACACAACCCGGAAATGAAGCTGTAGGGCGCATCGAGAGGTTCACCGGTGTTGTCCAGTTTCAAGGTCTTCGAATCCGTGTTGGGCACAAGTTCATACAAGGGACTGGCCGACGGATGCTCCTGCAAAAAACGGTCGGGGATACTTATGAAAGGGTTATTCAGAGCGGGGGTATCGGTGGGGATCCCGTGCAAAGAGCATAGGAGCCTGCTCAAGGCGATCTCATCCTCCAGGGCGGCCATATGAGCCTTGCGCAGTTTCTCCGCCGCGGTGTCGCTGTCTTGTTTCAACCGGGACCCCATAAGCAATGAGCGGGCATACATATAGGTGCAAACCTTAGAAAAATAGTCGCCATAGACTTGAGCGCCGGCATTGGCTTGGTCAAAAACAGCGATCACGGTTTCATTGTAGGTTTTGATTTTCTTCAATAGTTTTCGGCGCACGGCCCACAGAATCAGGAGGCCGCCTACCGCCAGGAGCCCGAGAGCCGACCCGGTCAGACCCAGGGAAGCCCAGAAAACGTTCCGGCTCATATCCCAGGCGTTGATCAGGTAAGGCACAAAACCGCCGAGGAAAATGATTAGGGCGAACAGAGAGATGTAGAGGATGTTGCGTTTGGTTAGGCGCAGACCCAAGGATTGGCGGACAGTCTGCCCGGCTGCGTCAATCTCCGCCATATAGACATTGGGATCGAGAAGTCCGTAGATTCTGGCGTTGATAATCCGGGGCTCAAGCTCGTCCAGTCGCCTTTGGATCCGCTCGATCTGAAACCGGTCCAGGGTTTGTTCTTTGCCGGCAAAACCGGAGATCCTGTTGCGGGTTTCGATAGCTTTGGCGGCCACAAGCTCCCGGAGGCCTGACAAAAGGTGTTCGATCTTCCGGTTGGCTTCTTGTTTGTGCTCGCGCCAAAATCGTATTTCCGGGATGGGACAATCCGAGGCGAGACCCAACATAGTCGTGTCTGCGACGATCGTCTCATCGTCAAGAGGTTCAAATCTGACCGAGACTTCTTGCATCGGCACAAGGTCTTTTCTGTCGGTGGTGACCTGGGAGGCGCGTTGTTTCTGTTCTTGAAGGATGCCTTGAATGGAGAGCAGGTTGGCCCGGTGGTTCTCAAGCACCCTGGCAAGTTCACCGCTCTTTATACTGAGATCGGCTCTGTACAGATGGTAGGCCTGGAGGGCCTGGCTGGGGATCTGATTGATCGCCAAGGTGAGGGTCAACAGGCACAGCCGCCAGAGTTCCCTGGGATACAGGGTGTGTTCCCGGTTGATCAGATCGTAACAAAGGAAGCGGCATGTGTTGGGGTAGATCTTCCAGAACCCGGAGCTGTCTTTCTCATCATGGAAATTCCAGGCATGGTTGACGGCCTGGCGGGTGGCTTCCCTGTCGTCTGTCGCGAGGATTTCTCTGGTGGATAACACAAGAATTTCTACAGGGCGGTTTTCTTTGAGGGCGTACTTCCTGGTCAGACGTCTGTATTCGGTTTTTTCCTTCTCGGAGTAGGGGACTTCAAAGAGGCGCAGCTTGATATGACCTCCAAATCTCTCAAATACTTTTTCGTAGTCTTCGGGGGCGAGAGTCCCCACATCGCTTTCCAGGATAGGAGTCCCATCTTCGTGGAGGCAATCTAAAAAAGCCCCGGTCTGTTCATCGTAATAGGTATAACCCGTCGCATAATCTTTGACCCCAAGGGAGGGAAACCCCGCCAACATATGTGTCAAGCGAACCAGGGGTATCGGGTTCTCCTGAATCAACAGGTCAAAACTATGGTTGCAGACAAAATCGAAAGGGTTGTGGGGGCTATAGAGGGCCAAGCTGTTGTCGGCCAGGCTGTCGCCGGCCAGGCTGTTGTCAGCCATACCATCTCCAACCGAGTTGACAAATATTATGGCCCGCCATTCCGGGTACCCTTTGATGGATTTATACAGTTCGGGAACAGCCTGTTCAATATCGGTTCCGGCTTCATGCCAGGAACACTGGCATACGCTGCCGCCCCGTTCAGGGAGAAAGGGGGCGAATAACCGCCTATGTGTGGCAAATAAGGCAGTCGTATGCTGATCGGTGATAATGACGGTGTGCATAGGGCCCTCCCTCCGGGCGACGGTTCCTTGTTACCCTTCGCAAAACTGTTGTTTGGAGAAGTCGTTGATTTTGTCGGCCATTTCAGAGAATCCTTTGCTGATCAGGACTTTTATGAGGACTTGCAGAAGCATCCGCAGATAATCGTCTATGATCGAGGGGTGTTTCTCCTTATAGAGCTCGAAGTTGTTGACGAACAAATCCAGCTGTTCTTGAATCAGCCCGGTATAGGTGGCGTCCCGTTCGTTTTCGGGGCAGAGGATACCAATTTGTTCGTAGAGAGCTTCCAGAGTGGTTTCCAAAAGCATAAGACCTTGTTCCAGAATGAAGTCGTCCGGGGGCATGGTTGCTTTGAAAGCCGCGGCGATACCGAAGATGCTCATGCGGCGGTTTTCTCCGGAAAGCTCCCGCAGGGTGAAGGTATTGAGCCCTTTGTAGAGGGCACCTTCTTCGTACTTAACCACATTGTCTTTGCGAGCGGTTTCCAGTTCGTTGTCCACAGCGCTGAGGATTCTTTTGACCACCACCGGGTTGATAGTGAGGGCGTCGATGATGCGGTAGAAGGTGTCACAGGGGGCTCCTGTGGAAACCTCAAGAGGAATTTCTTTGATGCTGTCTTTGAGCCAAAGGCTGTATTTATACTTTTCACCGGTTTTTTCGTAGCGAATGCGTTCGTAGAGCAGACCTAACACAAGGGCCTTGAAAATGTTTCTCTCTTGTTCTCTTTGGAGTTCGTCGTTGAGGTCGGGCATTTCGGAGATGAGGTGCCAGTGTTTATGCAAATGGGGGGTAATGACCGGCGTGGTGAGGGTGTTGGGTTCGATCCGGTTGATCATATCGAAGTAGGCTTTGTTGTATTCGCCGGCTTCAAGGACGACGGTCTTGCTTTTTTGTGGTGGGGAGAATTTGAGAAGATCGTAGGGGAATAGGCCGTAGATGGCGCTGTAGAAGAGAATCCGCTCGATATCAATCTCGTCATCTTCACTGGGAACGCCGCCAAAGGTAAGGAGTTCGGCATTGACAAAAGACTCTCGCCTGGGGTTGTCGGTGAGATAGAGTCTCTTATTGAAGGCGCAGGCGTGGATGGGTACGGGTTCTTCACCAACGGGTCTGTTGATAAAGGGGTCGGAAAGTTTTTTGGTGTCGGCTATGACTTTTTTGACGTATTCGGTGATGAGGCTTCGTTCCCGAATGTCTTCCTCATATTCGGCTTCCACTTCCAAGGCCCGAATGATGTCCATTTTGATGTCTGTGCTGTAGGCTTCCATAACTGAGGTCTGAAAATGCCGTAGAATCTCGTTGTCGAAGATGTCTTTGAAAAAAGTGCCGGTGGCGGCTTCGGCCACCGTGAATGATCGGACCTGGTTGTAGATCCTCATACAGAGGTCTCCGGGCAAATGGAGAGCGCTGCCGGTGAACTCCATTTTCTCGTAAAACTTGTCAAGGCATTTTTTGGAGGAACAGACGTAACGGACGGCACTGCCTTTGTTGTGGCGGTATTTTTCTTCTGAGGTTTTAATTTGCCGTTCAATATCGCTGACGTTGGTGTCGAAAGATTTGTAGAACAACTCAAAGGATTTGTTGAGGTCGCGGATATATTTGACGGCGGCTGTAAGGACGGCCACATAGGGTGCGTTGACGCGGTAATCGCCGATGGTTGCCAGGAGGGACTCGTATTGTTCGGTATAGTCCATGATTTCACCGGCGAATTTCTTGGACATACGGGCCCAGAGACCGGCGTTGTCGATTTTGCGTAAGAAATCCCCAATGTTTTCCACAATATCGGTATCCGGGTCGTCAAACAAGGTGTCGAAGCGTTTAAATATTTTTTCGGCGAGATCTTTTTTCTTTTCTGCTTCGGCGAGTTTTTTCAGGAGGGTTTGGAGGGTTTGATAGAGGAAATAGCGGGTGGCGTTGGGATGCATGAATTCTTTGGCGTTGTCCCGCAGATAGGTTTCTATCTGTGTGGGCAGCCCGCCTAAGGTGACGTCTTCGTCTTCGTTGAATTTAAAAAGTTCATAGGCGGCCACCCGGCCGATGTCACCGACTCTCCGAACCACCAGTTCTTTGTAAGCTAACAGATAGTTGTAGGCGTTGCGGAAGATGTCCATGTCGGGTTTTTCTCTGCCCACCGAGGTAAGGGCTTCTACCGCGCTCTGCGCTGTGTCGCGGCTGTTATCGATTTCGCTTTGGCCGCTTCTGGCGATGCGTTGGACATATTTCATCAAAGCGTCGGCGTATTCAGTCCATTTGCAGCCGATCTCTGTAAAACCGTCTTTGTCAAAACGGTAGGAGGCGTTGCGGACAAACATGGCGAAGGCGTTGCCGTTTTCAGCGGCGGCGTCTACGGATCGGATATATTCCTGGGCCGGATCGATCTCTGCGACATTGTGGCCTTTGAGACGGGCCCGGTTATTCTCGACACTTTTCTTGTGGAAGTCCCGGTCAAATACCGTCCAGTGATCCGAGACGGTTTGGGCCGCCCATTTCAGGGCGATATAGCGGAGAATATGGTCGGAAGGGTAGACGAGTTCGGAAGCCCCGGCTCCGGCGTAGCGGTTGCGGCTCTGGCCGGATACCAGGGTGCGGATGGTGTTGTCTTCGGAAGAGTTGCTGCGGGTGTTCATGGGGCCGATGGATTGGGCGTAGATGCAGGTGGCGGCGTGATCCAGGTATTGTTCGGTGGAGTTGAGTTTCTTGCCTTCGATGTTCTGAGCGTCAAACATGAATGTGAAATCCATGGGGAGAACATCGTATTCTTCGAATTCGTTGGTGCCGACTTTGGGGAACAGTAAGTGAACCTTATCTTGGTAGCGTTGGGGCAAGTTGCCGTCGGCTTTTAGGATGAAGGCGTTGAGTTCCCGGAGTACGGCGTAGGCGTTGGCCTTGAAAGCGTTGCGCATAGGTTCGGCAGTGACGGCGCCGTAGAGAATTTCCGGCAAAATGAAGAAGCCGCGGGTGATGCTGCCGGGAATTTGGATTTTGGTTTTGAGAAATTGTTTGATGTACATGGAGATGGGCAGGATGAGTCCTGAACCGGTGCCCCCGGCCAGGGTGCTGACAATAATGACCCGTAGCACCTGAGCGCTTGGGGTGTTTTCCAGCTTGTACAGATCATAGATAGCGCTGTCCAGGGGTTCCAGGCAGCCCCGTTTCATGGCGGTCACGAAGGCGAGGTGAGATATGGCCCGGACTTGACCGGCGCCTTCGCTGAGGGTTTTGCGATACAGGTTGGGATTCACGGGGAAAGAGTTGTCTCTGGTGAATTCGTCCAGGTGCAGGTAGTCGCCGACGGTCATATTGGTTGAGGTCTGGACGGTGCGAATGAAGGGGTTATCTCTTTTGATCTTGTTGAGTTCGTTGACATCGGTGTCAAACACCACGAAATTTATGCGTTCCCGTTGTCGTTCATCGTTGATCATTGCCGACAATTTGGCTGTGATCTGTGATCCTATACCGCCAAGTCCTATGATTAATGTTGGTGCTAACATGGAGGGCCTCCTTTTTTGTTTAACGGGCGCCACCCGTCGGTATTCAGGATTCGAGATTTTAGATTCAGGAGGGAACTTATCGCCGTTTCTTCTTTTTCTTACGTTTCTTAGAGAAGGAGCAAGTGTGGGTCGAGGAGATGCCGCCGCTGTAGTAGACGGATTTGATCCGGGCCGTACAACTCATTTCCTTCTTCTTGGTCGATCCCTCCGGCAAGGGTTGATCGTTAATGAAGAAATCGGTGCTGCCGAGGCGTTCCGGGGCAAAGTCCCCGGTGTTGGTCAGCTCCATACGTTCGTTGCCGACGGCTTTGATCTTCAGCGATGGCAGCGGTTTCCCGTCTGCCGCCGCGATCAATGTGCCTGATTCCGGACAAAGAGGCAACCATTTGGTTTTGGAAATGATTCGAAACGAACCATATTTGGTGACTGTGTTGTAGTCTGATTCTACCAATATGGTTGGTTTAGCGGACATGTATTTCGGGAACCGTTTCTTTCTGCCCCAGAGGAGCCAGTACAATAAGACACCCATCAACAAGGCCAACAGCGGCCAGATTTTCTTCAGGACATTGAGAAAACGTTCCCAAAACCCTATGTCATCTATAATGGTCACCGTGATCGTGCCTTGACCCCGATAAGGTTGTCGGTCATAGGTGAATTCGGCGGTGGCGGTAAGGATGATGTCGCCGGTTGAGGTCGCGAATTTGTCGTTGTTTTGTTGTTTGAGGAAAAACTCGTAGGTGGAGACGCCGGTCCCGTGCCTGACTTCGGTAATAGCCACTTTGTCAACGGTGGTTATCGTCGGCAGGGGCATATTCTGCCATTGGTCCCACGTAAGCAAGGCGCCGTCTTGTTTGATGGTTACGAGAAAGGCGCCGGAATCGTTCAGGGTGGTCACAGTTAAGTCTTCGTTTGGCGCGGTTATGTCGATTTCCAGAGGAAGCGACGCCGAGGCGACACTCCGGGTGATGATGTGTTCGGCGGTGTTGATGTCCAAAAAGCGGGAGGAGACGGATATCGTCAAATCCCCGGGTGTGATGCTGACAGTATCACCTGATTGAATCGGAACGGTCTGATCGTTGTTCCGGTAAAAGGCGTCGTATTGGATTTTGCCGAGAAGAGAGGATTCAAAAAAGTCGCCGTTATCATCAATCATGCCGAAGCGGATTTGATAGTCGCCCTCAGGGATATCCTGGCTGTCGATTTCTTCGCCGTTCTGATAGAGTTTGATATCAACATTGACATCCGGTTTATAATAGATATCAACGGTTTGCGCTCCGGCGATATCCAAGGTGTAGGTGCCCTTGGGGATATTGCGGAAGGCGGCGATCATACCGGTCAGGTCACGGGAAATCACAACTTTCGGATCGTTTCGATAGCTTGTCGAGGCAATCTCGCTGTACTGAACATAGACAGACTCGCTGAGGGTGTATGTGCGGCCTGTACCGCTGTTATTGCTGTCGCCGCCTGTGAGGGTATTAACCCGGACGTTGGCGCCTTGCGCGAAGACCAGAAGTTCCATCATCGGAATATCGAACGTGAACTCTTGTCGGCCACTGTTGGTGAAACTGAGCTGGTTTCTGTTGAAAATTCGATTGCAGATGGACGTAATTTTCCCAAGGATTTCGCTGCTGTTTGTGGCATGCTCAAAATAGATGTTCCTGCCGGGATCGGCGTGTATGACAGTGGCGTCGCGGCCCATAGCCAGGAACATGATTTTGATGTCGCCGGTGGAGACATACTGCGAAAAGAAGTCGTCCACATCGATGGAATAGTTTTCCTTCCCGTCCAAATAGTTGAATTCTCCGTCGGTTAAGACGACCAGCCATTTTTCATCGGTGTTGGCTTTTTTGAGATCCTCATAAGCTTTAGCCACCGCGTCGAAGGGGGTTCCGGAGGAGGGGGTGACCGTATTGTGGATTTTGGCAACGCGGGTTTCGGCAGGTTCTGAGCCTGAGATGGTTAATTTGGGAGGCACGCTGGTATTCGCGGATACCATGAAGTCGCTCATATAGTAGACGCTCATGGTGTCTTTCTCTTCCAGCATAGCGGCAAAGACTTCCATGGCGTACTTTGCTTGTCCCCATCTGTCAAGGTATGTGTCGTTGGCGTCGATGATCATGCTGCTTGAATCGTCATACACAACATTAATGGTTTTGCTGCGTTGATTGGTGGTGTAGGCTTGGGCGGTGCGGGAATGCATAGGTATGGATAAGGCACAGAAGAGGAAGAGGCACATAAGTAAGGAAACCGGTTTTTTCATGATGAGTCCTCCTGTCCCGGGGGATTTTCGTGCAAGGGGTTGCGTGACGGGGGTATGAAAAAAAGCACAAAATCATGAGAGGTTTTGCGGAAAGCACCCTTTTTGATTATACAAGACCTGGGGCTGATGGGCAAGAAAAAACTCGGGATAAGGCGGGATAAGGAGGAATAAGCGGGATAGGCGGGATTGGCGGGATTAGCGGGATTAGCCGCTTAGGTTGCAACAACATCAATAAAAACAAGAAAATCCACATTCTGAATCCTGAATCCTGAATACTGGATACTTGCGGTCGAAGACCGCATTAGTACCTTACAGACGCGAAGCGTCGATAAAAAACAAGAAAATCCATATTCTGAATACTGAATCCTGAATACTGAATACTTGCGGTCGAAGACCGCATTAGCAGGATAATAGGTTCTTGAACCGATCCATAGCCTCTACCGTATTGACGCGGCTCCCAAAAGCCGTCAACCGGAAGAATCCTTCGCCGTTGCCCCCAAACCCCGAACCGGGTGTGCCGACGATGCCGGCGGTCTCAAGCAACACATCAAAATACTGCCATGAGGTCATTCCCTCAGGGCATTGGAGCCAAATATAGGGTGAGTTGTCGCCCCCGAAATAGGTTATACCTTTCTCGCGCATGGTTTGGGCAATGATTTTGGCATTTCCCATATACATATCGATATTCTCGTGAATCTGGCGTCGGCCCTTCTCTGTGAACACGGCGGCGGCGCCGCGTTGGACGATATAGCTAACACCGTTGAACTTGGTGGATTGGCGGCGCATCCACAGTTGATGCAGACGGACGCCTTCCCGGGTCAAATCCCTTGGAACGACGCACCAGCCGCAGCGGGTGCCGGTGAATCCCGCTGTCTTCGAAAAAGAACCTATCTCAACGGCACACGATTGCGCGCCGGGAATTTCATAAATGCTTCTGGGCAAGGAAGGATCTTGAATGAAAGCTTCATAAGCTGCGTCAAAGAGAATCAAAGCCTCCTGTTCCCGGGCATAATCAACCCATTGAGCAAGCTGCCGGCGGGTATACACGGCCCCGGTGGGGTTATTAGGGGAACAGAGATAGATGATATCGGCCCGGACTGCGGAATCTGGCAATGGCAGGAACCCATTCCTCGTAGTGGCGTCGCAAAAACGAATTGTCCGTCCGTCCATAATATTGGTATCGAGATAGACAGGATAAACCGGATCGGGAATCAGGACGACATTGTCTCCGGCAAGGATATCAAGAATATTGGACACATCGCATTTGGCTCCGTCACTGACAAACACCTCATCCGCCTCAAGAGAGACGCCTTTTTGCTTATAGGATTCACAAAGGGCTTCCCGCAAGAAGTCGTACCCTTCATAAGGGCCGTAGCCGCGAAAGCTCTCCCCGATACCCATTTCATCCACAGCATCTTTCATCGCCTCTGTAACAGCCGGGCACAATGGCAGGGTCACATCGCCGATGCCCAAACGAATGAGAGTTGCATCAGGGTTCGAAGTCATGTACTCGGCGACCTTCCTGGAGATGTCGGCAAACAGATAGTTTTCCTTCAGACTCAAATAATTCCGGTTTATCTTCATAAGTCATACCCCCCAAGATGATATCTTACTATCTTGTTTCTGCTATTGTCAATTGTTTTGATTTTCGCGGCGCGTCAATTGTCACAAGTAGCCTGTTCACACATAGGGCGATTACCGAATAGACTATATGAAATAGGAATAGGAGGGGAATCTAATATAAAATGGATATAAATACCATTCTCTCAATGAAAGCGGTTTTCGAAGAAAAGGCTTTGCCGGTGGTAACAACTGTAGGTCTATCTTTGGGTGCTTTATCCCTGCTCGCTTATGGCGGAAGTAAAATCATTCAACCCCATGTCCGATCTGTGGAAAAAGGCGGGGATGGCCTGAATTTGGCAAGCTCGGGTTTTGCTTATGATGCCAAACAGGATATCTTCTATTCGGAGAAGAAATCCTGGCAGAGGAAATTTGGCTATCTTCAGGCCTACGATGAAGCCGCTCCGTTCATGAATTGCATTTTCCATTCAGAACCTATCCGTTTTGAATACGAAGGAAAAAAGTGGCTTATCGAACTGTGGAAAGGTCAATATGGGATGGCTACCGGTTGTGAAATCGGCGTGTACACGAAAGAGATAGGGAACCTCTTACCGGGATACAAGGCGGCCAAACAGCAAGATCATTTATTCTTGACTGCGACGTTGGTAAAGAACGGCAAAGTTCTCTTTACCCGCGCGGATACCCATTGGTGGTTGACCGGGTTCGTCCTGGGCGAATACTCCGAGCCTGAAGAATTGTCGGCTTATGTAAGGATTACCCTGAAAACATCGGCTATGTGTGATGTTTTTGTTGAAGAGCTGGAGAGACTGGGATATCAGAATTACCAAGTGTTGCGTGACAGAAAAACGGTTGCGTTTGTTTTCGATGTGCCATATTCCAAACAGCCGGTTATGCATTCCGGCATTGTACGGAACTGGATTATGGGCATCAACAGGAATTATTGCGACTTATACCAGGCTTCCGGAATCGAAATCGGTCATTATCTCAAAGAAAACGAAGAGTTGCCGACTGAGCTGTTTCCTTACGGCAGTACCCCATTTGGCGGGGCGCCGGATTGGTCCGGTTGTTGTTGAAATCATGGAATTCCCGGACAACAGTGGTCATTACAATCAGTGACCACTGTTGTCGGCGATTTTTGGTGGAAGGGATGTAAAGAGATATGTGGACGCAGCTTGGACACCGTGACAAAAAAATATCTGACGCCTTTGTGGGTGCTCCGGAAGTCTTTGTTGACGATTCTTCAAGAATTGTTTTTATGAGTGATATACATCGGGGCGATTCGAATGGAGCCGACGCCTTCTATCCTCAAAGAAATATTTTTATGGTGGCCCTAAAATATTATGATTCAGAGGGATTCACTTATGTGGAATTGGGGGACAGCGATGAGCTCTGGGAGAATCGCCATTTTTCAGACATTCGGGAGACCTACGGAAGCATCTTTGAGATGTTGGCTTCAATGCACGAAGCCGGCCGTTACTATAGTGTTATAGGCAACCATGATATCGTTAAAAAGGAACCAAAATGGCCGGAAGAGAATATGACGGCGGGTAAAGCGGATCGAGCGGCAGAATTGTTCCGGGGTCTCTTTTTTCCCCAAGGAATCGTGTTCAAAAATCCGGCGAAAGGCTGGAAAATTCATGCTTTGCATGGGCACCAAGCTGATCGCTTCAACAGTGATTTTTGGAGGATAGGCCGGTTCTTGGTGCGCTATATCTGGAGACCTTTGACCCTTATCGGGGTGAAGGATCCTTTGAGTGCCTCATCCAACAAAAGGAAAAGAGGAGTTATCGAGTGGGAGCTGGCGTATTGGGCTCAGAAACACAAGACAATGATTGTCGCCGGCCATACCCATCGTGTCGCCTTTCCCAATCCCGGGGCCCCCCTCTATTTCAATGACGGATGTTGTGTGCGGCACGAGGTTTTGACAGCGATTGAGATCATGAACGGAGAAATTGCCCTGGTCCGGTGGGGCATCAAAAGCAACGAAGAAGGGTTCTTATATGTTTCACGAGAAGAGATCCACGGACCTGTGGCACTTGACGTGTATTTTCAAACCCTATGAGGCAATGTTGACAGCAGAGCCGGAGCCGAGAGCTGAGATTTGCGGGAAAACAGACGTGAATCATCCTGAATAACAGGTAAGCGAGAGTTTGCCTGTCGTTTTTTGCCTGTCGTTTTTTGCCTGTTGTTTGTTATATTACCTCACTTAAATATTACATTAATATATATATTAATATTAAATAAAATAGGCCAATAGGCTTATTGTGTGATGAAATTTCGTGAAAGCCCTTGTTTCGTGAGGAAGTTTGGTAAATGAATGTTCATGAATTAAATAATAAAAAATAAAATATTGACGGCAACGGCAACGAGGGAAAACCAAATATGCTGGAAATAATCAGACAGGCATGCTATTATAGCAGAAAAAGTAGCAATAGGAAGGTAAACTGGAATTACGAGATGGGAGGATGATGACTGAGGAGCGTCTGAGGAGCCTTGTGAAAATTGTCGTTAGGACAAGACAGAGAGAAATAGGACAAGACAGAGAGAAAGATGATCAAATTAATGAAAGGGTGGAGTATTTTGAAGAAGCGCGTAATGTGTTTTCTGTTGACAGTTTGCTTAATGATGTTCATGTTTCCTGCGGCTGCCGGAGCCGCTGATGAAGTTCTCGGTACCTTGCGTGACACGTCAGACGGCAGCGCTTGGATGGTCAAGTATTTAGGCGGCCCCAACAAGGGAACGAGCACCGAAGCGACATCAGACGAAAGCTTTAATTGGGCGGCACAGAGGTCTTACAGCAATGGCTTGTTGAATACAGCCGGGTATACCAATGGGTTTGCGATTTCGGACGCCACGGCCCAAAGCCTTGTCTGGAACAGAAACAATCAGTGGATTAGTATCAACAGCGCCGGGAGAGCAGCGAACGGTTACTATTCATATGTAACAATTCTTGCTGACGATGTTGCAAACAAAATTGCTCCCGACAAGAAATTATCGTTTAACGGTCTCGGCATCGGCTACGCTTCTGATGATCACCTCCATGCTATCATCATCAATGGTGTTAAGTATTCCGGTTTTTCGCCTCAGGCTGTGGATCACAAAGGCTGGCTTCAGAATCAAGTCAATATTAAATTGAGCAGCGTTCCTTGGAACGTAAACGGTTCAAATACCGTTGAGTTTATTGTTCACAATAACAACAGTGGCGATCCCAAGTATGGGGATGTGAGTAATCCGACAGGGTTCTCGGCCAGCATTCGTGCTATATATCTTTCGGAAGACGGTCCCAATGTTCCGAAATCGGGATTTTAGTGGTCAAAGACGGTTATTTCCGGATCCATAATGGTTGAGTGGGAACAGTGAGGAGCTGCCGCATGTTGTGGCAGCTCCTGTTTTTGTGTGACGGCGTGTTGGGAAGGGGCAGATACCGCGTGGGCTCGTAACAGTCCCTAGTACTCCGTCCAGTCAAAATCACTTAATGTCTTGCGTCGTCTTTCGACACGCTGCTTCGTCAGCTCCTCCTAGCGTGACTTTCAGACTTTCCACAGGTTGAATTGTCCAACCCGTTGATAATTCAATCTTTTTCGCGTCCATTATGTAGTGATAACTCATTTGCTAATAAAATCGCGTTAACTATTGACATGAGTTAATACTTTGTGTACAATATATCTTATATAATAAGCCAAGAAAGGTTATCACGACATGGCGTATCTCATCAGCAAAAAGGTCAAAGGCCGCCACTATTGGTATATAGTCGAATCCAAAAGAATCGACGGAAAAGTGACACAAGTCGTGTTGGAATACATAGGAAACCAAAAGAAGCTATCCGAGCGGCTTCTGGGCGCCTCATCAGGCCGGGAACTGGACAACATCATAGTAAAGTCCTATTCCCACGGTCCTGCAACAGCATTTCTTAAAATCTTCCAAATGCTTGGCGTACCTGAAATCCTCAACTCCTGTTTACCACCGCGTACAAGGAATTCAGTAACAAGAGGGTGCAGCCTGATGCTCGCCGCCATTCACCGGGCAGTCGATCCAGGCAGCAAGAATGAGTTTCGCAGCTGGTTTGAACAGACCACATTGCCCAGCCAACTCAACATCAAAAACCAAGCCATGACCTCACAACATTTCTGGGATCAGATGGACGAAATCACAGAAGAAAATCTCAGGGACGCCGAAGACGCCATCATAGCCAAAGTCCTTGAAAAATATCCGACAAGCATGGAAAGACTGGCGCTTGACTATACAAACTATTTCACATATATCAGCACCGGCAATGACGCCTGCACACTTGCACAACGGGGAAAAAACAAGCAAAAGCGCCACGACCTGCGCCAGTGCTCTCTGGCCATCGTGACCGCAAAAGACCTCGGGATCCCTTTGTTCTCTCACGTTTACGAAGGCAACCACAATGACCAAACCGAATTTGGCGAATATGTACAACTATTAAAAGAACGGTTGCCAAACTATGACCCTCAAAAGATCACACTCGTATTTGATGGCGGCAGTAATACCAAAAAAAATCTAAATTCACTTGAAACGCACTACATATGCGCCTTTTCGCTCACATCCTGCAAAGAGCTCTATCAGATTCCGCTCGAATCCTACGAAACAATAATCTTAAAAAAAGGAAAGAAAGAACAAGCCTACAGGACAGAAAAAACCATATGGGGAAAAGAATGCACCTGTATACTGACATTAAGCCCTGCCCTGTATGCAGGGCAGGAACGGGAATTAAAGCAAGACAGAAAAAAGACCTTAGAAGAGCTGAAAACTCTCAATGAACAGATCAAGAATCCCAAATCGAGGATCAAGAAAACAGAAGAATCTCTCACAAAAAGGGTGGAAAAGATTCTGAAGCGGAAACATATGCGCGAGATCATACAGATTCAGATCACAGAAGCAGGGCTAACCTATGAGGCAGATGTCCAAAAAGAAGCAGATATCAAGAAACAATATTTTGGGAAAAAGCTGCACATAACAGATCATAAAGATTGGTCTACAGAAGACATCTTAGAAGCTTATTATGAACAAGACAGTATCGAAAAAATATTCCGATCAAGTAAGGACCCCGAACATTCTCCATTTCAGCCAATCTATCATTGGACAGATCAAAAAATCCGAACACACATCTTCATCTGCTTGTTAGGACTGACAATGACAATCGTTCTGCAAAAGGAGGCCGAAAAAAGAGGAATAAAGATATCCCAAAACAGACTGCTGGAAGAGTTAATCGGTATCAGGGAGAGCTGGATAAAAGAAGATGACAGCACAACCGGAAAGGTAGTGCGAAAGCTGGAAAAGATGAGTGATATGCAAGAAAAACTCTGGGAGATGGTACAAGAACTATAAAAGTTACCACTACAACCGAGACGGCCACAGCCCTTGGTAATAGAGGGCTGCAGACATTTTTCTTTGGGAAAGTCTGAAAGTCACGCTAGGGGAGAGGAAGGCCAAAGTCGCAGGACAGATTTTTCTGGAAGTGGCGCTGATCGCGTTGGTGGCCATTACACTATCGTTATTCACCGGCAACCTGTTGTCCGGAGCGGTCTCAGAACAAATGCTTACGGATCAGATCGTTGCCGACCAGGCCGGCCAGAGCAATTCGAATGACTTCATGTTTTCCTCGGAATTGGAATACAATGGGTACGCAAAGAACCCCAGCCATGAGGATCTTGTGGAGACATATCAGGTGCCCTTGAACATGAGGATTGTGCTTCTGTTTTACCTTATTGGCCTTGGGACAGTCTGCGTTTCAACGCTGATCCCCATTCTATATACGACCCGGCTGAATCCCAAGAAGATACTCATGTAAGTAAAGTTTCAGGATGTTCTGCTATTTGGCTTGGCAGCGTATAGTGATTCAATTATTAGTCATTCTGGGAACATTTTGTTACCTGACGGGCCCATCTGGTATTCTGATCAGTATGAAGCTGTCATTAGTAGCAGTGCCTTGGTCATCTATGCCATAATAATTATCAGTCTATTGGTATCCATGCTTGCGTGTCAGAAAAAGAAAGAACTTAAGGATGGCAAGATCAATGAGTGGGAGGACAGTATCAGTCTTGAAAAACATCAATCTGGCCATAAACGAAGTGATGAAAGATTAATTCTTATTTCATAGGATGTTAAGGATTTGTTAATAATTGGCGTGGTATTATGGATTTGGTGGGGAAACGAGACGCAGAATGGAATTTGGAGGTGGGGCTGGCTGCCCATGGATTTCGGTGGTTACAGCTTGCAGGCTCCTGAATAATCACAATGCAGGGTATAGGATGGCCATCTTGCTCTGCGAGAACACATTACTCGCTAAACATTAAGCGCTAAATCTAGAAGGAGGAAGATGTAATTATGAAAAAAATCACTAAGATCTGCGCGGTGCTGACAGTTTTATTTCTATTGAGCAGCACACCGGTTTTTGCGGCGGGGTCCAAGGTTAACAAAGTGGGGACAGCGAAACAAGAACTCTCATACTCTTGCGGTGCTGCGGCTGCGCGAAATTCTGTGGCAGGATATTATCTGCCGGCGAGGTCGATGGCTTGGGGATTTGAAGATCAATTCAGAGTAAAATTGGCTACAAGTACAGGCGGAACAGAATTTAACGCAACTAGGTGGCAAAACACACTAAACGCAGCTGCCCCAGGAAACAATTACACTTTGAAGTGGGGAGGAGGCTGGAGTGGCACAACTATGGCATATTATGTTAACCAGACACTCAATAAAGCGAAGAACTATAATGTCATAGCGAATCCCAATCATGCCGCTACCAACTATTCGAATCAGTATATTCATCCGTATTATGCGGGCAAAAAGGTTGCACATTATGTTGTCATATACGGCTACAACGACAACACGAGACAATTCTATATTAGCGATTCCAATTACAATCACAATTACCGAACGTATTCTTGCAGCTATGAACAAGCGGCATGGGCAACAAAAACCCAAGGGATTATATACTGATGGACAAGACTATTAAAATCACTACTCCGAGCAATTTGCTCGGAGTAGTATCCAGAAGAATGTTCTTGTGTATCGCCTTATTTGGCTTATGCTTCTTGTGCTGCTCATGCAACTCGCCCGATAACCAATTTGCCTCCCCTACTGAATCTGCCTCTAGGACGGAGTCGTATCCTCTCGAATTGATAAAGGTGAGAGCGATTGAGGTGCCCGACTTATACTATAGTTTTCGGAATAACAATGGCGGCGATAAGTTGGTAGGCCTAGGCATGAATGCTCAAGAAGAATTGGCGACCCTGTATTTATACAACCCGAAAACTAGGGATCTTGAGACACTTTATTCATGCCCCAACGGATACCACATTACAAATAGTGCCTCAGATCCTTACTGGATTGTCTGGGTTGAAAGCAACGAGGAGTACGATTTCGGTGGAACAGAAGCGTACAACTGGAGTATGAAGGCGATGAATGTGGCCGACCGAAGAATTCATGAGGTTGATGCCGGCATTACTCCTAAAAGAAGTGATGTTCTAGGCTTTAGATACATTCCTGATGAGATGTCTATTTCATTAAACAAGTTGATTTATTGCAAGACACTTGTTGAGGATCGGAACCAAACGGCCAGTCAGGTGATCTGTTATATGCTGGATTCTCAAGTCGGGGAGGTTATACAAGCCATTGACTATGTTGATGTTAGTGAAGAATGGTTGAAAGAGTGTTCCATATATAACAATAAAGTGGTCTGGTGCAAGATGTCAATTTGTAATGATGATAATGATTTTCGTATGTCCCATTATAAGTATGCCGATATCTATCTATATGATTGCGACACCCGGCAGGTCGAACAGTTAACTTCCGGAGATTATTACTTCAACCCGTTCTTGTTTGAAGATAAGCTGGCCTTAATCAGGATGCCGCAGACGCGGCCGGATCAATATGTGGGCGATGGCGAAGTCGCTTTCATGGATCTCAAAACAAGGGATATTGAGATTGTTGCCGATAGATACTCCAATTTCTACGAAACAAATATTATTGGAGAAGATATCGCCAGAGGCTTCCCAATCATCAACGCAAGATATATCTCTTGGAGTAACACATTTCCGAACCGTAATCTCGTTGATTATCATAATAACAAGATGGTAGCCCTTGAGTTGGTCGATTTCAACTGGGTTCCTCAAGATCCGACGCGGGCTGATGAGTATGAAATCAATATTGTGTGTCTGTATGATGACGCAGTTCTTATTCAGGTAAATTATACAGGCGAGAACACGTCCTCATATGATTATGAATCGTTGACTAAAACGTTCTATGTTGAGCTGCCCTGATAGGAACACAGCCTGCACGGTATCGTGACAGTGCTTCTGCTCTATATTTTTGCGATTAATCCAGAAAGGAGTATAGTATGGATTTTATCAGAAGAGGGTTTGCCGGCGTTATCAGAAAACCGACGAAAACGGTGATACTGCTGGGTATTGTTTTCGTTCTGGGGAATATGATCGCCGGTGCGATTTCAATCCAGCAGGCCGTCAGGAATACCGAAGCCAACCTGTATAACAAGATGAGCCCGATTACAACGATATCTGTCGATTGGGAACAATATGCCGTTTATACCGAGAAGAATTCCGGGCCTGTGACATTATCGCTCCCCTTGGATAAACTTCAAAAAATCGGCGAGTCGCCCCATATCAAGTATTATGACTATTCTTATTCGATAAACCTTGTCAGTGCGCTGAACAGATATGAGGGTGGCCGGGAGGATTATAGTGAATCCTCTATGAGATCCTTCTCCTTTAAAGGCGTAGGCAATCCTGATATGCTTGACATCAAGGAAGGTCAGATCAAGATTGTTGCTGGTCGGGCTTTCAACGAAGAGGAGCTGCAGAATCTGACATATGTCGTGCTTATCTCTGATACTGTTGCCCGGGAGAATAATCTTGGAGTGGGAGCTACGGTTATATTTGATAATGAGATTGATATTCCGATTTCATATACAGTCGATGAAGCCGGTTATGTTCCCTATGTTACAAAGTCCCAAAACTACGAATTTGAGGTAATCGGCATTTATGAAACGAGCCGGCAATACAGACAACTGGAAGATAGCGCCAGATGGGATCCTCAAGGAAGGGATATTGATTTAGAGAATGTCATGTACGTATCCAACAGGGTGGTGGTTGAAGCGAATAATTTCCTTAGAGATGCGGCGAGACAAGGCGCGTCTGAAAGGGTTTCGCATTATCCGCCGCCTGAGTACACCGTCTTATATGTTCTCAACGATCCGAAGGGGCTGGAGGCGTTCAAGGATGATGTTGCCGCTCTGGTTCCCGATTACTATAAGGTTGTTGCTTCCGGATCCTTCGACGCTGTTGCTGTGCCCATGAAATCCATTGGAGATATAGCGTCCATGATATTATATGTTACTGTGGGCGCAGCGTTGGTCATACTAAGCCTTCTGATAACATTGTTCCTGAGAGACCGCAAACATGAAATCGGCATATATCTGTCATTGGGTGAAAGAAAAACGAAAGTTGCCGCGCAGGTTGTTCTGGAAGTTGTTGTTATCGCGGTCGTTGCCATCACGCTTTCTTTGTTTTCCGGCAATGCGCTTTCCGGTGCGCTTTCTGAAAAAATGCTCATTGATGAGGTCGCCGCTGAGCAAGCGAGGGCTTCCGAGCAAAAACAAATCTATTCTGATCTGGATTGGATGGGATATAGCGACAACCTTAACAGCGAGGAGATCATAGAATCTTACACCGTATCGATTGATTGGCGGACAGTCTTCCTATTCTATCTCATCGGCCTTGGGGTTGTTTGCATATCCACACTGATCCCGATTGTTTATACGACCCGGCTGAATCCCAAGAAGATACTCATGTAAGTAAAGTTTCAGGATGTTCTGGTATTTGGCTTGGCAGCGTATAGTGATTCAATTATTAATATGATATAGGGAGGACACCACCCATGAGTCTGCTCACAGGACAAGACATCAACTACTATTATCAAGACGGCGATTCCCGAAGATACATCTTGAAAGATGTATCCTGCGCCTTCGAACGGGGCATATTCCACGTCATTCTGGGGGAATCCGGTTCAGGCAAAACCACCTTCCTCTCCCTGCTCTGCGCTTTGGACAAGCCCCAATCCGGCCAAATCCTTTACGACGGCAGGGACATCGCCTCAATCGGCTTCGAGAAAT
>WRJI01000021.1 GCA_009778595.1 Peptococcaceae bacterium
GTCTTATGAAACAAACCGATTTACGAACGCCGCTTACTCGGCCCCACCGGTATTAAATGGGCCGGAACTGGCGATGATTGTGTACACTTCCGGTACAAGCGGCAAACCAAAGGCCGTTATGTTAAGTCAACGAAATCTGTCTTCCGCAGCCCATTATGGCAGCAGTATAATCGATGTAAATGTTGGTGATCACCTGCTTGTTTTACTGCCGAACCACCATATGTATACGATTGGTCATTGTTTTCTGTCTGCCATGTTTGTTGGGGGTGCCCTATGCCTTAATGATTCGATATATAATACTTTTAGTAACATCAAAAAATTCAATATTGATATTATCGTGGTTGTTCCGGCTGTTATGAGGCTGTTCAAAAATGAAATCCAATCCCAGTTGCGCAGAGCCGGATTCGGACCCCTGGATTCACTGAACAAGGTCAAGAGAGCACTTGTTACAACGCTCATAAGAAAGAGAATCGGGCCAAACTTGAAACAAATTGTTTGCGGAGGCGCACCATTGGATCCATCGTATGTCGCTTTCTTCAAACTTCTGGATATTGAGCTTCTGGCAGGTTATGGGATGACGGAATGCGCTCCGCTCATTTCTTGTCAGGTTTACAGACATGTCGATTTTCAAAGGCCTGACTCTGTGGGCCGGCCCGGTGTATGTTGTGAGGCGAAAATTGTTGATCGGGAAATTTGGGTTTCGGGAGAACATGTCATGCTGGGATATTACAAAGACCCGGATGAAACCGCAAAGGCTTTGACGGATGAAGGCTGGCTCAAAACCGGTGATATTGGACATTTGGATGAAGAGGGTTTTCTCTATATTACCGGCCGTTTAAAGAATCTGATCATTCTGGGCAACGGTGAAAATGTATCCCCCGAAGAGCTGGAAGCGATGTTTGACGACAGCCAGAACATCGACGGTATTATTGTCTCCGCGAATAACGATTTAGACATCATCTCTGCCGAAATCCATCCGGCCAAAACCGTTGTCGACAGTATGGGTTTGGAGCAGGCCCAAACCCTTATCAGGCAGGAAGTCAAAGAGCAAAACAAAAACCTCCCTCTGTACAAGCAGATTCAGATCATCAATTTCAGAGAACAACCTTTTGAAAAGACCAGCAGTCTCAAAATCAAACGCTAATGAAAACGACCAAAACCATAGCCACATACCGACGTTTGCGTTCCGGCCCCTTGTGGCGTCTGCTCGCATCCGACAATGGTCCCACCGTCATCGGCCTCTTGCAGTCACATCTTTATGAGACCCAGCGAACTCTTCCCTCTTCCGTTCTCCATGAACGCGTTGAACGGGATCTTGAGGTTCTGCGGGCTCAAGGCGAAGATTTTCCTCAAACAGCTCAGGCTTACATCGCAAGTTGGCTGGCAGACGGGTATTTGGAGAGACGCTTCCCTGTGGGTGCAAGTTCGGAAGAGTACGAGCTATCCACGGCAACAATTGACGCAATCCGGTTTTTATCCAACATGGTTCAACCCCATGCCACCGCGACAGAAAGTCGGCTTGCCTTGGTCATTCAGGCTTTAGCGAAACTGGCGGAAGACACCGACACCAATAAATTCCGCCGCATTGACCGGCTGGTGGCAGAACAAGCTCGCATCGACAAAGAAATCGATACCATCCAAAAAGGCCAGATGAGGGTTCTTCCCCACACAACGGCCTTGGAACGCACCCAGGAAATCATTTCTTTGGCAGATTCCTTAGCCGGCGACTTTCGCCGTGTCCGCGACCAGTTTGATCAACTGAATCGTGAGCTCAGAGAACAGCTCATGGACAACGAAAGCAATCGGGGGGAAGTCCTGGACTCGTTGTTCGCGGGAATAGATCTGATCTCAGACAGCGAAGCAGGAAGAACCTTCTCCGCTTTCTGGCGACTGCTCACGGATCCCGAACAATCAGCTACACTGGAACAAGCCCTAGACGACGTCATGTCCCGGGAATTCATCACCCAGATGGGAACCAAAGACCGACAGTTCCTTCTGCGCCTGACCCGGGTCCTTCTGGAACAGGGCGGCTCGGTTCATGATGTTCTGCAGACATTTGCCCGCAGCCTCAAACATTTTGTTCAAAGCCGCGAATATTTGGAACAGAGACGTCTCAGCAAGCTTCTCAGAGAAGCCCAGCGCACCGCTTTAGCCCTCAAAGACGATGTCAGAGCCCCGGAAAAAATGCCTTATACCCTTGAGCTTACCGGCAGCCGCATTCGCTCCCTCTCCCAATGGGTTCTGTATGATCCCTCCCTGCAGTCGCTTCCCGAAGATATGTCCTTTGGCGAGACCCCTTACATTGACTTGGAATCTGTCGGAGAACTGGTCGCCCAATCAGAGATCGACTTCCGCGCACTCAAAGGAAACATTCGCGATGTCCTCAAAGTGTGCGCCCAAGCCTCCATCGGCGAAATCCTGGAACTCTATCCGGCCGTACAAGGATTAGGCAGCGTCGTCGGTTTGCTGGCCTTGGGAAGTCTCCATGGCTACAATTCTAACACTTGTGAAACCGTGTCTTGGTTTGGTCAAGATGAGGTCCCACGCAGCGCACGAATTCCAAAAATCTTCTTCCTGCAGGAGCGAGTCCATGAGCTAAGCGAGTAATCCTGCAAAATACTTTCGACTGATGCAAAATACTTTCGACTGAAAGGAATTGTCATATAAGATGGATAATCAATATGGGGAGACCCCTATGGCGGAAAACCAGACAACTGAATCTGGGATCAAGGGCATGTCTGAGAACGAATCAGAGAGTGAGAACGAGGCCGAAACGAGCAGCCTTTTTGCCGGAGATACGGGGGAGTTGCCTCTTGCTGTCCGCCGGGTTTTGGTTCAACTGCTCATGGGGCCGTCTCTGGACAAAAAGCGGCATCCCAAACTCTGGCCAACCCTTATCCAGAACGAACTCGTCGTCCGCCGGCGGCTCGGAGACTTGTTTCTGGAGCTCATTCTTGACCAGGACATGCAGGTAGCTTTTACCCGCCAAGCTGACACAGGTGACTTGGAGGTTCCGAAGCTTCTGCGTCGTGCCCCATTAACCTTTATCGACTCCATTTTGCTTCTGCACTTGCGTCAATTTCTTATGCAGGCCGACACCCACAACGAAAGGGCTGTCATCTCTGCTGAGGAGATAACGGAACATCTGCGTTTGTTTGACCGGGTCGCCAACACAGACCGGGCTGGGTTCGAGAAACGTATTAAAGCCTCCATAGAGAAATTCAAAGAACGTAACATCCTCCAAAAACTCCGCGCTTCCGATGACCGTTACGAAATATCACCAACGCTGAAGTTGCTTTTCTCGGCAGAACAAATCCAAGCCCTCACCGAAGTCTACCATCACATGGCCTCTAAAGAAGGATTTGTTGGCGAAGCAACCAGAGAATAAAGCCGGAATCACGAATTTATGACAACTTCGTGACATCTGTATGGTATCATAGTGAAAAGCGCTTCCTTTGGATTCTCCGAATACCGAACTCTGATACTTAGCAGGTGACCTTATGGCGGAAATTTTAGTTGTCGAAGACGAAGAAAGTATTAGCGATCTCATCGCCAACAATTTAAAACTGGTCGGACATCACTGCGTGCAAATCTATGACGGCCCAACCGCTCTGGAGGTTGCTTCCAAGCAAGGGTTTGATCTTATCCTGATGGATGTCATGCTGCCCAACCTAAGTGGGTTCGAGGTGATGGAACAGCTGGGGGAAACACCGGTTATCTTTCTGACCGCCCTGGATTCATTGAACGACAGGATAAAAGGGTTTAACTTAGGGGCCGACGACTATATAACCAAACCTTTTGAAACCTTGGAATTGCTGGCCAGAGTTCATGCCGTTTTGAGGCGGACACAGAAGAACGCAGAAACATTTGAGGCAAACGGAACAAAGGTCAGCTTCAGTGCGCGTACGGTTTCTCGAGGTCACGAATGTGTGGAAATAACCCCAAAGGAATTCGATCTTTTGGAGGTGTTGATCATGAATCGTAATATCGCGCTTTCCCGGGAGAAGCTTTTAGAGCTGGCGTGGGGATTTGATTATTTTGGCGAGACCCGAACCGTCGATAATCATATTCAAAAGCTGCGTGCAAAACTGCATTGGGAGGATATTATTAAAACCATCTATAAATTAGGATATCGGCTCGAAATCTAGTCCTCCGCCAAGGACCTATCGGCCCGGATTTATCAGCTCGAACTGTGAGGTGTTCTCATGAAATTATGGTTTAAAATATTCTTAGCAACTTTGTCCTTGTTCCTTATCGCTTTCAACTTGGGAATTTTCTTTCTTTCCAACATCGTTTATAAGGCGAGCTTGGATACCGCACGTGATCAGGCGTTTGCGCAACATAATTTTGTTACGAATTTGCTGGCGCGTCACCTGACAATCATATTGGCGCAAGAAAGAGATATGGAAAAGGCCAGAAATATGGCCTTGAGTGATTATGCCGGCTATTTTGAAAATCGTGGCGTCCGGCTTGAGCTTATCCGGGATAACGTCACTGTCTATGGCAGCGTTGGGGCATCAGAGATCCTTGATCAACTGAATCCCGGGCCCGGCATGCGCCAATCGGTAATATCGTCTCAGGATGGGCGTAAGCACATCTATGTTGCGGGTTATATGCCGGGCCCCTTTTCTGATTATCTCCTCATCTATTCGCAGGAGATAACAGATATCGCCGCAGGCCAGGAGGCTCTAACGAATAAGCTGATTGTTTCCGGAATGATTTTGACGTTGGTGTTTATGGTGGTGCTGTATATTATTTTGAAAAGGTTGATGAAACCTGTGCGGGTTCTCCAGCGAACTTCAGAAGAAATCGCAGCCGGGGCCTATAACGTTCGTGCCGATATCAAAGGGAACGACGAAATCGCTCTTCTGGGATCGCGGTTGAATACCATGGCTGACGAGATTCTCTCCCGTATGGAAGAGGAACGGCAGAATTCCCTCGCCAAACAACAGTTTATCGACAATTTTGCCCACGAACTTCGTACACCTCTAACCACCCTGTATGGTTACGCCGAATTCCTGCAGCGAGCGAACTCTTCTGATGACGAGCGTATCGCCGCAACTGACCATATCATGAGACATGTCCGACGTATACAGGACATCTCCGCGAAATTGCTGGAGCTTTCTCTGACACGAAGAGCCGAAATCGTTCAAGTCGAAATCCCTCTGGCGGGTTGTTTCGAAAGAGTTCAGACAATCCTATCGCCCTCTCTCGCCCAGGGTCAGATTGATTTGGAGATTTCCTGCGATGATCAGATCATCCTCGGCAACGATGTCCTGATAGAACAATTATTGATCAACCTTATAGATAACGCAATAAAAGCCAGTCCTGAAGGCAGCAGGATATCTCTAAAAGCTTCACAACAGGATCCCGCCGACGAGTCCGGGCAGGCTGTCGTTCTGATCGAAATTGCCGATCATGGTATAGGCATGGAACCGGAACAGATTGAACGAATATTTGAGCCCTTCTATCGCGTAGATGTTGCCCGCTCCCGAGCCTCGGGAGGAGCAGGGCTTGGCCTTTCCTTGTGCAAACAAATTGTTGACGCCCATCACGCTGAAATCGAAGTCGCGTCACAGATAGGGCAAGGAACTGTCGTAACCCTTTGTTTTGCAACTCCATGACAACTTGATGAAAGTTCCGATACTTCTTTGGATTAGTCTGTCTCTAGAGCCTGCTTGTGCGCCTTTTGGTGCACAAACTAAAATAAAGGAGGATGAGAGATGCGCAAGAAAATCATCATAGTCACAATAATCCTCAGTCTTATTATTATCGCGGCTGGGGGACTCAAGCTTGGCATCGCTTGGGCCGCAAAAAATGAGGAGGAAAAGATTGTCTCTGACGCTTTGGCACAGAATCCCTTCGTGTTGCCGGAAGGGGTTACGGTGCGGATCGATTCTCCGGAGGTCGAAAGCCTCCTTGCCGATATTTCAATTTTCAGCGTCAATGACGTGCCCGAATTATCCAATTCGCTAAGTTTGCCTTCACAATCGAAGCCCACACAATATGAACTGAGCGAGAAACAGGCTGCTGCCATTGCGGTAAATGAAATACAAAGAGTGTTTGGAGAAAACCTGACCAATACGGTCTTGGTCACAATATATTCGGAGCGCGGCCGGGACTATGCTCTACAGGGGCTCCCGGAATCTATGCGGGAAAAATTGATTGAGGATTATAAGGATTGGATTGTCCCTTCTCATTGGTCTGTAACCGCCTATCTTGTCAATAAAGAGGACTATGCGGATTGCCTAACGGCTTTGGATTTTAAGGACAGACAGAAATATGACTCGGAAGCACTTTCTCTATCAGAAGGCGGCTACGCTTCATATAGGCTCAGAGAGGATTATACACCCATCCCCACAACTTATCGATGTGACATCAATGGGATTACCGGTGAAATCATATCTATTGAGAGAGAGGCAAAAGCGGAATTAACAACAACGTTTATGGAAAGACAGCAGGTGGATGCGCAAGAGGCTGAGCCGCTGTATCGCGACTATCTCCGGCAAAAGTTCCCTGATCTTACGATAACGGCTGTCGAGCCTGTTGACTTCGGCAGCTATGTAAGCGCCGGTAAGACAATCTATGCGAATATCAAGATCACCATGTCAGACGGAAGCGGGTGGTTATTCGAACATGGGGACTTTGTGGCTGTGACATACTTCCCCAAAGGTGTGCCGGATCAGGAAATCTATCGATAATGTTACTCAACACCATAGGCACATGTGCCGAGATCGGAGGAATCAACTATGAATAAGAATATCATGGAGAGCAAGACGATGCGAACCAAAATACTGGTGATTGCGCTTATTCTCTGTGCTGTCGTTGTCGCGGCTTGGGGACTCAAAACAGGTATAACCTGGGCCTCAAGTATAGAAGAAGCCAAGGTAATCTCAGACGAGCAAGGGGAGCCCGAACCTCTTGCGACATTGGAAACAGCCGCGGTTCGGATCGATTCAGATGAAGCGGAACGATTGCTTGCCGACACCAGAATCTTTAATATCAGCAGCATGAACAACGTTCCCTCCAAATACGAGTTGGATGAAAAGCAGGCTGCCTTCATTGCGCTCCAAGAAATACAACGGGTTTTTGGTGTTGATCACCATAAGGCGATCCTCAAAATAGAGTATTCGAATCACGTCACGGGGATGCTTTTTGGTGACAATGAAGTTCCGGAATCCATTAGAGAACAATTCATGGAAGACTTTCAGGAATGGATATCCCCCCCAACCTGGTCTGTGACAGTTTATCTTGTTGACAAGGAGGATTACAAGGATTGCGAGACATATTTGGACTTCTCCTATAAGCTTGGTTTAGAATTCTATAAGAGCGGTTACGATTATCAAGTTTTGCCTACACAGATACAATGCGAATTCGAGGCATTAACCGGCGAATTCGCCTATATATTCAGAGATGCGCCTTCAGAAAGTAAAGCGCCATATGGAGTCTGGAATTACGTTGACGAGCGGGAAGGTGAACCCCTCTATCGAAACTTTCTCCAACAGCTCCATCCGGAGCTTGTTATAGCTGCTCTTGAACTTGTTTCCGCCAACGGGTACACCGAGATCAACGGTCAGAAAATCCCCATGTACCAAAGCAAGATAACCCTATCAGACGGAAGCGGGTGGCTGTTTAAAAACGCAAACTTGTGTCTGGTGAAATACTATCCGAAAGGCGTGCCCGACACGGCTATAGGGCAGTAACCCAGGAATACGGCTTGCGGCTTGCGGCTTGCAGCTTGCAGCTTGCGGCTTGCGGCGGCAAGCCGCGTTATGCTAGAATAAGCATAATCGGATCAAAGAGATCCCCTTCCAAGAAAGGACGCTTGACATCCATGTACTCGCAGCAAACCCTGTTCGCACAGGACGAACCCCAGGCCGCCCCGGAACAATTCCGCATGGCACAGCTCCAGGTCTACGACTGGGGCACCTTTTCCGGCCTCCACACCGTACCCATCGCGCAACAGGGATTCCTCTTCGTCGGCAGATCCGGTTCCGGAAAATCCACCCTTCTGGACGCGTTCTCGGCCCTTTTGGTTCCCCCCCGCTGGGTCAACTTCAACGCGGCGGCCCGAGACACCGACAAAAGCGGCCGGGATCGCAACCTGGTCAGCTACATACGGGGGGCTTGGGCAGAACAGAAAGATGAAGACTCCGGCGAGATCGCTACTCGTTGCCTGCGCGCCGGCACTACTTGGTCGGCCCTGGGACTCACTTACCGGAACGCGGCCGGCCAAAGCGTCGTTCTCGTTCAGATTTTCTGGCTCCGTGGCAGTGCCGGTGGCAGCACCGACGTTAAACGATACTATTTAATTTTCGAGCGCCCTTTTGATTTGCAGGAACTGGAATTCTTCAGCCAATCCAACCTGGACATCCGCAAGCTTAAACAATCTCTTCCCGACGCCTTCGTCCATGACGAATTCTCTCCCTACTGCGAACGGTTTCGTCGCCTCTTGGGTATCGAAAGCGAAATGGCTCTCCGGTTGCTCCACAAAACCCAATCAGCCAAAAACCTGGGGGACCTCAACACCTTCCTCCGGGAATTCATGTTGGACAAACCCAAAACCTTTGAAGTCGCCGACAGGCTGGTGAATGAGTTCGACGAACTCAGCGCCGCCCACCAATCCGTGGTCACCGCCCGCCAACAAGTTGAGACCTTGGTTCCGGCTCGGGAAACCCACCGCCAAAGAGAAACCGCCCTCGCACAACGGACTGCCCTCAAAGAACTTCAAGAAGGCATTGATATCTACCGAAAAACCCGCTCCATCGCTTTGCTCAAAGGACATATCGCGAATCTGACGATTCACGCCGAAGCTCTCCAAGGCGAAACCGCGAAATGCCAGGGAACCCTTGGCACCCATACCGACCTTTTGCGCCGACTGGAACGACAACATCGGGAAATGGGCGGCGACCAAATAGACCAATGGGAAGACGAGAAAAAGAAACTTGAGGATCAACGCACAATCTGCCATGGCAAACGAAATCTAGCTGAAACCGCTTGCCGGGAGCTTAACCGGCCTTTTAGCGACACCCCCCAGGGATTCGCCGAACTCGTCGGCCAGGCACGAGAAGAAATCGAGGGCTGGAACACCCACGCCGAAGCCTCCCGCAACGAGCATCTCGCCTTGGCAAGCCGCAAACAAGAAACCGAAAAAGCTCACAAAGAAGCCAATAAGGAAGTCCAGGCTCTGTTGCGCCAACCTTCCAACATTCCGGCTGCCATGCTGGAACTCCGCAGTCAAATCGCCGCCGCCATCGGTCTCTCCGACACCGCCCTGCCCTTCATCGGGGAACTGATCGAAGTCAAACCGGAAGAATCCTCCTGGCAGGGCGCCATCGAACGGGTCCTCCATGGCTTCGCCCTCTCCCTGCTGGTTGACGACAACCACTACACCCTCCTGTCAAACCATATCAACACCCTGCATCTGGGACAACGTCTTGTCTACTATCGCGCCTGCCGCGATCCCTTCCGACTGGCGCAACCCGTCATCAACACCCATTCCCTGGTATTGAAGCTCAACGTCAAAGAAGGCAACAACGAGGAATGGCTGCAAACAGAGCTCCTCAGGCGTTTTGATTACGCCTGTGTTGAGTCTATGCAGGCTTTTCGCGCTGCAGATCGCGCTCTAACCCGCGAAGGCCAAGTCAAACACAGCCAAACCCGTTTCGAGAAAGACGACCGCCGAGCTATTAACGACCGCCGACATTGGGTTCTGGGTTTTAACAACCATGACAAACTGGCCTTGTACCAGGAACAGGTTCGCGAGTATTCCGCAACCATCTCCAATTTAGCCAAACAAATCGCAGCTCTCATTGAAGCCGAAAAAACCAGCCAGACCCGGATGATCCATTGCCAAACCCTCGTCAACCTCCGGTGGCAGGAAATCGACATCGTCACCATAATGAATCGTATCTCAACCCTCGACAAACTCATTTATGACATACGCAGCGGCAACAGTGTCTTGCAACAACTCGCTGACCAGATCAAGGATCAAGAGAATCTCGTCTCTCAAGCCGAAAAGGCCTTGAGCACCACCGGCATTGAACTGGGCAAAACCCTTGATAAAATCAAAGAAAGCGAGTCCCAATTGGGCGCGCTCGAAGACGATCCCACCCTCATCCCCCTGACGCCACACCAACAAACCGGTCTTGACGAACGCTACGGGCAAATCACCGATCACATACGCCTCAACAACCTGGACAATGTAACAACGAAAGTCGTTCAATCCCTGAGCCAAGATATCGAAACGATTAACCACACCATCGCCGAATACGAAAAACATATCGAGACCATCTTCACCGATTTCAAACGGACATGGCCCATGGACGCCAGCGATTTCGACAACACACTTATGAGCGCTCAGGACTATTTTGCCAAACTTGCCCGACTCGAAACAGACGGACTCCCGGCCCACGAACAGAGGTTCTTCGATCTGCTGCAAAACCAGAGCCACCAGAACTTGGCCGCCCTCTCCACCCATTTGAACAACGCGAGAAAAGATATCTTGGAACGTATGGAACTGGTCAACGACGGTCTCAGCCAAGTCCCCTTCAACCAGACGACAGACCAGCGAACAACCCTCCACATCGACGCCAGCGACCGGCAACTGCCGGAAGTACGGGAATTCAAACAAAACATCCAACAGGCCCTCAGTCACGCCTGGAGTGACGATCGCGAATTCGCCGAATCCCGTTTCCTGAAACTGCGGCAGTTGGTCGAACACCTTTCCGGCCAAGACCCTGAACAGAAGCGTTGGCGCGAATCCGTTCTTGACGTGCGCCAACATGTGGAATTCATCGGCCGGGAAATCGATGAAAACGGTATCGAAATCGAAGTCTACCGCAGCGGTGCCGGCAAATCCGGCGGCCAACGCCAGAAACTGGCCACAACCTGTCTGGCCGCCGCCTTGCGTTATCAACTTGGAGGCAACGACCAGGGCTTTCCCCTGTATGCCCCCGTCGTTCTTGACGAAGCCTTCGACAAAACAGATAACGAATTCACCACCTTGGTCATGAATATCTTCAACAACTTCGGGTTCCAGATGATTGTTGCCACCCCTCTCAAATCTGTCATGACCCTTGAGCCCTTCATTGGCGGAGCCTGTTTCGTTGACATCCGTGATCGTCGTGTTTCCGGTGTTCTTCATATCGAATACGACAGCAACCGCCAACGATTGAATCTCTCCCCGCAAACCCCCGAGGAGGAGGCCTCTCTTGAAACTTCCTGAAGACATCCGCAAACTCTTGATAAAGAGATTTCGAAGCAAACACCACGAGTGGCTCATGGCTTGCACAACCACCGAAACATCCAAGCCCACCAACGCCGAGGCCGAGGATGATACCGACGTCGGATCGCTTTGGCCAATCACAATCAACCTGGGCATCCCCACGGAGCAAGACGCCTTGCGCCAACCGGAGGGCGTCCGAGCTTGGGTAACAGCTTGGCAGACCTGGCATGGCGCCGGATCCCTTGTGTGGTCTCATCGCCATTGGCGCTCCCTAGGCAAGCAAAAGGTCCCCGCCAAACTGATCCTGGAAGACCCCCATGATATCGTCTCCTGGATTGGTGAAACCGAGGCCTGGACACAAGCCGTCACCCGTTACAAAACCCTTCATCAACGCTGGCCTATTTTGGCGGAGACACTCCCGAAATATTATCCCATCCTCGCCACCTACAACAACACCGATTTCACACGCCTCATTGACATGACAGCCTGGATTTGCGCCCATCCCGACTCCAATCTTTATCCCCGGCAAATCCCCCTTGCCGGCGTAGACACCAAATGGCTTGAACCCCATGCTGCCCCTGTCTCTGATCTCGTCGCCGCCATCCGGGGCGATCTCATGGACAAAGATTTTTATAGACGCTGCGGATTGAAACCGCTGCCACAAGTCATACGCATGTGCCTGCTCGATCCTGCTTTCAGAGACCAGTACGGTGGACTTCGTGATATAACGGCCCCTTGGGAAGAAATTGCCCGGATGGATCTTTCCCCGGCCTATGTATTCATCACAGAAAACATCCAAACAGGTCTAGCCTTTCAAGACTTGCCGGGCTCTGTGGTCGTCATGGGATTAGGTTACAGGGTGAGCATCCTGGCGCAAATCCCATGGATCCATCAAGCAAAGCGTTTTTATTGGGGCGACATCGATACCCACGGGTTCGCCATCCTAAACCTTGCCCGAGAAACCTTCCCGGCAAACGAAACTTCCCCATTGGACTCCACCTTAATGGACCACACAACCCTCATGGATCACCGCGACCTCTGGGTCGAAGAGAAAGATCAAGTGGCGGCACCGGAGTTGCCTATGCTCACCGACATAGAACAAGACCTTTATCGCGGGCTAAAAACCTGGCGCTGGGGCCCGAGGATCCGTCTGGAACAAGAACGGATAAACTGGGACAAAGCTTGGGCAACCATACAGCAGGTGATACACATCCCCTAGTACTCTACCAAGGCTACTGCTTCCATCCTCTCTTCTGAGGATACGTATACGCCCCTTTGATACTCCCGGCCCCCTTCATACTCCCCGCCCCCTTCATACTCCCCGCCCCCTTCTTCTTCCCGCCCCGCACCTTGTCCAATCCGCCCTTCAGCTCAATAACAACATCCCGCAGTTCCGCCGCCCGCTCGAAATCCAACGCCTTCGCCGCTTTCATCATCTCCTCCTCCAATCCCTTGATGAAAGCCGCTTTATCCTCTTCAGACAACTTATCAACAGACGTCTGATAGGTCTCTCCCCCCTCCGCCGCCACCGTCGCCTGGGGCACATCACGAATCTCCTTGACAATGCTCACAGGCACAACCCCATGCTGCATATTATACTCCATTTGAATCGCCCGCCGCCGATTCGTCTCGTCCAAAGCCACCCGCATGGAATTCGTCACCTGATCCGCGTACATAATCACAGTCCCCTTCACATGCCGGGCCGCCCGCCCAATGGTCTGGATCAGCGACCGCTCCGACCGCAGGAACCCCTCCTTATCTGCATCCAGAATAGCCACCAAAGATACTTCAGGCAAATCCAGTCCCTCTCGCAGCAGGTTAATCCCCACAATAACGTCAATATCCCCAACCCGCAACTCCCGCAGGATCTCCAACCGCTCCAGCGTCGAAATATCGGAATGAAGATACCGCACCTTCATACCAAGATCTTTGAAGTACCCGGTCAAATCCTCCGCCATCCGTTTCGTCAGGGTCGTCACCAAGACTCTCTCATTATCAGCAATCCGCGAATGGATCTCTCCTGCCAGATCATCAATCTGTCCCTTTGTCGGCCGGACATGCACCATGGGATCCAACAACCCCGTCGGCCGGATAATCTGCTCCGCTACCGCCGGGGAATGCTCCTGTTCATAAGGTCCCGGGGTCGCACTGACATAAACCCGCAAGGGCGTCATCCCCTCGAACTCATCGAAACGCAACGGCCGGTTATCCAAAGCTGACGGCAACCGGAACCCATGTTCTACCAACATGGTTTTGCGGGAACGGTCCCCCTCATGCATACCACGGATCTGGGGCAACGTTTGGTGAGACTCATCAATGAACATCAAAAACTTCTCCGGGAAAAAATGCAGCAACGTATAAGGGGTTTCCCCCGCTTCTCGGAAAGTCAGATGGCGGGAATAATTCTCCACCCCATTACAGAATCCCAGCTCCCGCAACATCTCAATATCATAAAGCGTCCGCTGCTCCAACCGCTGAGCCTCGATCAGTTTCTCCCGCTCCCGCAGCCAAACCAACCGCTCCTCCAACTCTGCCTCAATCAGTTTTGTCGACTCCATCAGTTTCTCCCGCTGGGTTACATAATGGGTATTCGGATAAATCGCCACATGCCGTCTCTCCCCCAGAATCTCCCCCGTTAGGATATTGATCTCAAAAATCCGTTCAATAACATCTCCAAACATCTCCACCCGAATGGCTTTTTCGCTGGATGCTGCCGGGCACACTTCAACAACATCCCCCCGGGCCCGGAAGGTTCCCCGCAACAAAGCCACATCATTGCGGTCATACTGAATATCAACCAGTTTCCGCAACATCGCGTTGCGATCAATCTCCTGCCCCTGCCGCAAAGACAAAATCATTTCCCGATACTCATCCGGTGACCCCGTGCCATAGATACAAGACACACTGGCCACAACAATCACATCCGATCGTTCAAACAAAGACGCCGTCGCCGAATGACGCAGTTTCTCGATTTCCTCATTAATCTGGGCATCCTTCTCAATATAGGTATCACTGGAGGGCACATAAGCCTCCGGCTGATAATAATCATAATAGCTCACGAAATACTCCACAGCATTCTCAGGAAAAAACTCCTTGAACTCGCTGTACAACTGTCCCGCCAACGTCTTATTATGGGCCAGCACTAGGGTGGGCAACTGTACATTCTGAATAATATTGGCCATTGTAAACGTTTTACCCGACCCTGTCACCCCCAACAACGTCTGGTGGGACGCCCCGCGCAAAACCCCGTCCGTCAGTTTATCAACGGCCTCCGGCTGATCCCCGGACATGCTGTAAGGAGCTTGAAGTTGAAAAGCCATAATCGTCCCCCTTTTTATTTGAGTGTATCACCATATTAATGATTGTTCAATGTTGCCAGAAATGAAAAAGGGTTTGGGATTGCCTCGTCGAAATCCTCCTATCGACAGAATCCTCCACCATATAAGGAGAACGAACCCTTGCGAAATGCCTACTTGTTCTATGAATACATCGCTCTCTATCCCGTTACCATCAGCATATTGGCGGTCATCTTGGTTATAAGGGATAAAAGAGCGGCCAAAAAACGTAAACGACGTATCAGAGAGCGGACACTTATGATTGTAGCCACTCTGGGCGGCGCCGTCGCCATGCTGGCGAGTATGCTTGCCATTCACCATAAAACAAAGCACACCAAGTTTATGGCAGGTCTCCCGATTCTCATAATCATACAAGTTCTTCTCCATCTTTTTGTGTTTAATACAAGTCTTTCGGTCAACACCATAAGCATCATCACCGATAAAATTGAGGAACCGATCAAACTGATCCTAATCACGGATCTCCATTCCTGCTACTACGGGAAAGACCAAAAACAGCTTGTTAACGCTGTATTGAACGAACAGCCAGACATCATCCTTCTTGGAGGTGATATCTTCGACGACAGCATTCAGCCGGACAACACAATAGAATTCATCAAAAGGATCTCAGGCAATACACCTTGTCTTTACGTCTCGGGAAACCACGAATTCCGGAGTCAAGAAGCTGATCGATTCAAAGACATCCTCATATCCTTCGATGTCCAAGTATTGGAAGGAACCTCCAAAGACGTCTCCATCCGCAACGAAAAGATCCGTATATACGGGCTGGATGATCCTGACACCGACCGCTACAGAAGCCGCGCCATCCCCTACCGGGAACAACTGAGAAACTTAGCCGAGGCCGAAACCGAAGCCGGTTTCTATACAATTCTGTTAGCCCACAGACCAGAGCGCACAGCAGAATACCGTCAACTGGAATGCGACTTGGTGTTGTGTGGGCATGCCCACGGAGGCCAATGGAGACTCCCGCTGCTTCTGGACAACGGATTATTATCCCCCAATCAAGGTCTGTTTCCTAAATACACCAACGGCTACTACCACAGGGAAGATGTCGAAATGATCGTGAGCCGAGGGCTATCAAGAGAATCAACAATGGCACCAAGGATTTTTAACCGCCCCGAATTGGTGGTAATAACCCTGAACCCTGAATAGGTCTAATGCGGGCTACGCCCGCAAGGTGGTACAACCGAGAATCGTTCGCTGGCCGATTCCTCGGTCAGCAGTCAGTACTTCGCCAAGTCCAGTTGCGCCAAAAGCCTGCCGAATCTCTCCGCATCAACACCGAACTCCCCCAACTCTGCATGGAGCCCGAACCCATGGAAATCCGACCCTCCCGTAGCCAGAATACCCAGGTCCTCTGTCAACTTCAACAACATATCGACCTGCGACGGCGAATGATCCGGATGCCATACTTCCAGCCCCGCCAACCCGGCATCAACCCAATCGCGGATAACCTCAGACGCCGTATCTTTCGGATGAGCCAGAACAGGAACCCCACCGCTGTCATGAATCAACTGTATCGCCTCATGAGGTTGAATATTGTAATTAGGTACATAAGCCGCGGCACCCGCATTCAAATAACGCTCAAAAGCCTCCTGGGCCGTCGTCACCTCACCACACTTAACAAGAGCCCGCGCAATATGAGAACGCCCTACAGAAGTCCCGGTAATCAAGCTCTCCACATGTTCCCAGAGAATATCCACACCCAACCCCCGGAGCTTGTCCACAATAGCATGGGCCCTCTCCAGCCGTTTCCCGCGCAACATTTCCAAACGCTGTTCCAACGCCGCGATTTTCCCGGCCCTTAGCTGAACGGCTTCAACCGCGTCTTCTTCTCTCCAGGGGCCGACATCGTAAAATGGGCCGGGATGAAAATATCCCAGCACATGTATCTCCGCACCCGCCCAAGCGGTATTGATCTCGACACCCGGAAGAACCAACAGAGACGCATCCCCATCCAACTCACCTTTGGCCCAAACCCCAGTGCGCTCCCACATCCCAATGCTATCATGATCGGTAACAGCCAAAACACGCAAACCCCGCGCCGCCGCAAGAGAAACAATCTCTATCGAACTCAAGCTCCCATCAGAAAAACACGTATGACAATGCAAATCCGCAAACCATTTTGATTGTTTAATACGCAGTATTATCACACCCTTCTTCGCCCCGAAGGGGAAGGTTTTGATCCAACACCCTCCAAAAATTCCCCCAGGCGATATCGGCAACTTCCTTATCATTGAACCCGGCTTCTCTCAAAGCCACAAGCAGCCTTGGCAGGCGATCCACCCCCTCTAAACCCTGAGGCAAATCGTCCACCCCGTCAAAATCCGAACCCAAACCGACACAACCCACCCCGGCCACTCCGGCAATATATTCAATATGGCGCACCACATCCGCCAACACCGCATGTCCATCCGGCACCAGAAAATCAGGGCAGAAATTGATCCCTACCACCCCGCCGGCCGCGGCCAAAGCCCGCAACTGGTCGTCAGTCAAATTACGGGGGTGATCACACAAGGCCCGGGCACAAGAATGGGTCGCAGCCACCGGGCACCTTGAAACCTCCAGCACTTTCCAAAAACCTTTCTCGTGCAAATGAGAAACGTCAACAAGCATCCCCAAAGCGTTCATCCGCTCAACCACACGCACCCCAAAACCGGACAAACCCCCACCCAGATCCCCCTCACCGACACCACACCCGAGAGCGTTACGTTGATTCCACGTCAATCCAATGGACCTGACCCCCAACAAAAAACACACATCCAACATAAACAGATCCTCACCAAGAATCTCTCCCCCCTCGACACTGAGCAGGATGCCAACCCGACTACCATCCAACCCACGCAAATCCTCCCGATCACGTACAAGCTTGACTATCCCGGCGTTCTGCCGAACGAACTCATGGGCAGCCATCAGCAACTCCAGTCCGCGCCGTGTCGCTAAATACGGTTTATACACCTCTTCTATGTAGGAAGCCAAAAACTGCAACCCGACACGGCCAACCCGGGCGCGCTCAAGATCCCAATGTCCTTGCAACTCAGCGTCCCGGTCGTCGAGAAGCCCTCTTCTGCCATTGACAAAATGGCCGATGCTGTCACAGTGCCCATCAATTATGAATACGCCTGAATCATCCATTCAAATCTCTCCTCCCCATAAATCATTATACAGAATTCTTGAGGAACTGTACAACACCCATATTCCACCAGATTTTCGCTTTGGATCTTTTGGACAAAAGCCCCGTAAGGGCTGCTTGGTGCGCTGGCTGAATCAGGTTGGTCCGCGTTATAACCAGGCGGTTGATTGACGCAACCGCTTAGTGTCGCGGTTACTGCCAGCAGTCCCATAAATATAATCAATCTCCAGCTTACCATGGTTTACCTCCTTTATCTCCCGCAATTATTGGAACTTGTCAGCAACGGCAAGACAAAAAAAGGGGATATTGACAACAAGAAGATTATCAAACAACCAGAAAATGAATGGTACATTATTCCTGTAGGTTCACCGGGTCCTAAAGGCATGGTTATAGTTTCACGTTCCCAGTTTTTTAGTTAGTCTTTAATTCTGTCTGAAGTGTCTTAAGCTAACTGACTTTTTGGAAACCGTATAACCATCCCCTTCCCTATTGCGGAAGGCTTTTCAGAAGATATGTTCGCATTAATTGAACCATTTCTTTTTTGGGATTTTATGATACCAATGAGCCTCGATTTTTTTTACGTTATATTCTAGACTGGTTACGGCATCTATTCTAGACGGAGGCTTATCATCAATAGTGTAAACTAGGGAGTATTGTCCATCTATGGTGTCAAAGACAATATTATTACTTCGAATCCTGATTGTATCCAAAAAACACTTTTTGCTAGAAAAGACCCGATCGATTGCTAAGAGGCTTTCACGGACTTTTTCGTCTAATTCCAAGCGTTCACCATTCCATGAAAGCCTAATAGTATCTAAAGTTCCACCATTAACCCCTAAACAAATATAATCTTCTTGCTGATTTTGTTCCGCAAAAGTTTTGAGAAAATTAGTTACACGGTTAAAATCGTCTTGATGCTTATAAAAATCCTCATCTTCCAACCCGTTCCCACCTGCAAAAAAAAGTATAAATACAGGTGTAAAATAAGCGCATACACAGACTATCAAACCCAATGCAGCCAATATCATGTATTTGTATACCCTCTTCAAACTTGCTAACCTCCAAGCCGTGCTAACCTTTGGCCTTCTCTCTGTCATGACTCTCGCTGTCATGACTTTCACTGTCATGAACAGCTCCCTGCGCATAGTAGACCTTGCTTGATACACCTACCAAAGCCCCAATAAAAGCGTTAACGGCACCAAGAATCGTTATCACGAGAATACCAATATCACTGCTCATGAAACCGTTTAAAGCCAGTGCCGAGAATACCCCTGCCAACATCGTGATAAACGCCGGCATCGCAATCGCAGCAATCCATTTGAGCCATTCGTAAACCTTATCGGAAAACGGAAACATGATTCATTCCTCCCCTTCTCTTTCTTAATGATTTCTATCGAGTCTGTCCAAAACTTACCATTCTTCTACATTGGGTTCTACATTAACAATCAATTTCCTGCCCTAAACAATAGAATCCTCCAAATATCTCGACATCACCCATCTTGAGCGCACCAAACAAGAAACAGGCGGGAGAACTATTTCTCTCGCCTGTTTTTTGTTTTAGCTCCCTTGAATCTCAGCCGACAGAGAACTGATGTTTCTGAGATAACTGTTCCTCCACACACACCAACGCTTCCCCGAACCGTTGGAAATGCACGACTTCCCTTTCACGCAACCATTTGAGACCATCCTTGACCCAATAATCATCTGTTAAATTGATCAGGTTCTCATATACGGCCCGGGCTTTTTGTTCTGCGGCCATATTCTCCGTCAGGTCGGCCACAGGATCCCCTGTGGCGGAGATATAGGCCGCCACCCAAGGAACACCCTCGCCGTTCTGCCAGAACATAGCGTGGCGATGGTCGGCATACTGGGCATCAAGACCGGCGGCTTTCATCCCCTCGACACTGACACCCTCCGTCAATTTGTAAACGAGGGTAGCAACCATCTCCATATGTCCAAGCTCCTCGCTCCCTATATCGGTTAATACACCTTTCGCAAAACTTGTCGGCATACTATAGCGCTGATTCAGATAACGCAAGGCAGCACCGAGCTCTCCTTGCGGCCCACCATATTGCGTAATAATACACGCCGCCATACGGGGATCAGGCCCACAGACCCGCAGCGGGTACTCGAGGGTCCTCTCGTAAATCCACATGATATACCTCCACTCCTAGAATAATGTGCTTTTGTTAGCCATAGTTGACTTCCCAAGGCCAGGGACCCTCCAACCAGCCCCAACAATTGCGGGGCGAAGCAGAAAACCCGTTCCCAAACAAAGGACCATGCTGGGATTCATATTCTCTGAGACAACACATCAAATCGCAGTGATACTGATTGTACATATCAACGGCTCCCAAATCTTGAGGATGGGTATCCAGATACAACTGAAGTTCCAGCGCGGAAAACTGCAGATCATGTATCCGAGCGAGGGCTCCGCCTTCTTCACTGGGGGACAAAGGCACGGCAGGGCTCTCCGGAAAAACATCTCTATTGTTCATCATGTTCCTCCCTTTATGCTTTCGCGCGTAATCTACGGATAGGGTCGAACCAACTCAGGAAACAACGTTCCGTGTTTATGGGCATCAGCCGGACAATACACAGATCCCAACTGCTGGTAAACAACGTAAGACCTGGCCAAAGTCAAATGGCCCATATGGGGTACCCCTAAATGGTCCTGATGACACATCGGGTTCTGATAATTTTGCCTATGGCTCGGAGGGGACATCTCTCCGGCATCGACAGATTGATCCAAATTGACCAGGACAGGCTCAGATTCTTGACTATACAAGCATTCCACCTCCCGCTATGTTGGTGCTTTATAGTATTCGCAACGCCCGTCAGGTGTGCAAGTCTTTCCCTTTTCCACACCTGTCAACTCATGAATAGTACCATGCCACCCGTTCTTCATCCGTAGCAAGAGCCACACTCTGTCCGCCCTGATAAAGAGCTTCCGCGATATACCTCACGCTATCCTCAAACCGCAAAAAAGTATGTACATCCTCATCATGGATGACAACATCGAACCGCTCCTCACAAGCCATAACATATTTTGCGATATCAATAGGCTCAATAGCAGGATCCCCAACCAAAGCCGTCCCGCGTTTCACCTCATCCTTCACAATCCCAATCGACTCCGACAACAGCTCCGCGGCTACACGAAATATCATCTTATATTCGCTCATAAAAATCACCCTTCAAGATATCAAATCGTTTCATAATCACTTCATGTTAACATTTCGGTAACGCGATCACCTGTTAATAAAGGGCTCTTCTCTCCCTGATAGAACAAGCTCAACCGATGCAACGCCCGAGTACAAGCCACATACAACAACCTGCGATCGTCCTGGCTCCCATAATTCCCGGCATCAACCCCATAGACAAGCACAGCATCGAACTCCAACCCCTTAGCCATATAAACAGGCAACACGGACACCCCCGCCAACTCCTCAACACAATCTGCCCGAATCAACCGGATCGATGCCTTCAGTTCCAGTTCCTGCAAGCAAGGCAACAAGAACTCATACACCACCGCAGCCTCCCGCTCCGTCTTGCAAATAACCCCAACTGACAGAAGCCCGCTCTCCAGACACTCCTCAATCTCCTGAACCATTCCCTCCCGAAGCTCATCGCGATCAATCGCCCCATACACCGCCGGCGGCTTCCCACTGCGACTGAAACTCTTGATCTGCCCCACATCCCCCAACAACCCGGAACTAAAATCAATAATCTCCCGTGTCGACCGGAAACTCGTCCCCAGCGTCAATAGAGCCGCGTTCCCCTTCCCCAGAATCCGGGGGATGCTATCATAAAGCGCGTTATCCGCCGCCTTCTCAAGAGACTGGTTCACATCGCCAAGCACCGTATAATGAGCTTTGGGAAACAACGCCCGCAAAATCCCGTAATGCAACGGATAATAATCCTGGGCCTCATCCACCACCACTTGATGAATCCCGACAAAATCGCGACACCCCGACACAACAAGCTGCAAATATGTCAACGCCGCCGCATCGGCATAACCCAAAACAAACCCATCATCGACTCCCCCGTCCCCTCCATTCCTCCCGCTTCCTCCGCTCCCTCCATCCCCGCTCCTCGCAAGCCTCTCACGGGAAAAAGCCAGAATATTCTCAATATCCGTTGGCAAACTCAGCCCCTCAGCCAACCGGTAAAACCCTTCATCATCCTGAAAAAGCCCTCGATACAAAGCAAAAACATCGATTTTGGTAAACCCCTTCACCCGCCGGATCATAGCCGTACTCTCCCGAATCGACAGCATCCGAACATACTCCCTCGAATCAAACGGATGCCTCCCCCCCGCCACAACACGTTTACGCAATTCCTCCAGCCGATTCCCACGCAAATTGTGAACACCCTGCCGAATCAACAACTCCGTCTTCCTTAGCCTGACACCCAACGGCACGCTCCTCTCCTGCTGCAACACCTTCGCCCGAGCCACCTCTCTGGACATAACAAGACGCCCACCATATTCTGCGTCAGCAAAAGGAATCCATCGCCGCGGAATCTCACCAACAAACCGGTTAAGTATCTCCACAAAGGTTTCTGACAATTTAAACGCTAAATCCCTCCCCAACAAACCCTGTTCCCCTGCGCCCTGTTCCTTCGCGCCCTGTTCCCCTGCGCCCTGTTCCTTCGCGCCCTGCTCCCCTGTGCCCTGCTCCTTCGCACCCTGTTCCCCCAACTTCCCACATCTCACATCCCACTCGCGCTCTCCCCCAATAAGCTCCTCCAGCAACCGATTCTTGCTTTGCACCTTACAAACAATCCCCGCCTGTTTCAACGTCCTCTCGAACACCTCCTCAAACACCATCGTCTGTACGCTCTGCTCCCCCAACTCCGGCAACACATGAGAAATATAGCGCTCAAACAACCGGTTCGGGGAAATAATAACGATCTGGCTCGCCGCCAGCCCGGCCCCCGCAATCCCCTGATACATCAGAAACGCCGCCCTATGTAAAGCGATCGAAGTCTTTCCGCTTCCGGCCGCTCCTTGAACCATAACAACATCATGATCCTGATCCCGAATTACCACATCCTGATCCCTCTGGATGGTCTCAACGATAGTTTTCATCTGCGGAGCCGCGTTCTGGGACAGCAACTTCCGCAGAAACTCATCAACAATCTCCACATCCGCGTCAAAAAAATATTCCAGCTTCCCCCCCACAATCTCAAACTGGCGTTTCAACAACACCTCCCCATCAATGCGTCCCCCCGGCGCCTCATAGAACGCCGTCCCCGTACCAAAGCGGTAAAACACCCCGGCGATCGGCGACCGCCAATCATAAACGACGATATCCTGCGATCCCTCATCTCGCAAAGAATACCGCCCAATATAGATCGCTTCCCTTTCCCCCGTATCCCCAAACACAAAATCAACCCGCGCAAAAAAAGGTCTCAGAATCATGCTCCGAAACCGCCGGATTTTCTGAGCCTCCGAATCGTGCTCCGCCACATGCTCCGCCACCATATAAGCATATTGACTTAACTCTACCAAATCCTCGAAACTGTTGGCCGTAGACACCCCCGCCAAAGCGTGAACCGTATCCTCAGGCATATCCCCTTTAGCCGCCAGGATAACCGCTTCCTTCTCCTCCCGTGTCAACTCAGCGGCAGCCAACAGACGTTCAGCCAAGGCGATGGTTCGACACAACCTTGCCTGTTCAAAAACTAACTCTCTTTTCCAATCGTCCAAAACTCTCACCTATTCCATCATAATATCCGTATAAATACCGTAATGAGCCGTCAAAACGAATTCACTCTCATCCATGATCCCCTTTAGCCTGCCCATCGTCTCTTTGCTAAGAGTATTATTCATTGAATAAGGATGGACCTTCGCCGTCCCACCGCTCACTTTAAAAGCATCCCCCGTAAACAGGAACCTGCCGTCAACACGATACACCATCGACCCAATCGTATGCCCTTGGGCCAACACACACTCAACCCGGGTCCCTCCACACATCAACTCCTGACCATCTTGCAGAAGCTTAAGAGCGCCCACATCAACACCTTCAGGCAGAGAATTTCCGCCGCCGTTGCTGCGCTTCTCCAACCCGTTAATCAGCTTAACCTCTTCCTCTGACATATAGATATCAGCCTGACTAAACAAAGGCAACGCCGCCACATGATCATAATCAGAATGGGTCAACAAAACCCATTTTACATCATCAACCCCAATCCCCGCCTCCAGCATCGCCCCCTCCAAACCGGCAGCATCCATTCCGGCATCAAACATAATATACCCGGCTTCTGTCCGCACAAAATAGACCGAATTAATATTGACCTTAATCGCGTAAATATCGCCCCCGGCAACAGGCCCTGTCCCCGCCGGTCTCATGGTCAACAAGGGAAAATAGCTATATACCAAAAGCCCCAGCACAAAAACCACAACCGGAATAACAAACATCAACACACGCTTCACAATTTTGTTCACGCTCGATCCCTCCTCAAAAACTATCTTATCATAATACGACTCACAGCCGCAAGGAGTCGGAATATCAGCTTTGCCCTCTATCCACAAGCGAGAATCTTTATACTCCTGTTCTAAAATGTTGTAGATAGGAATACAATACTTGCCGGTGGATTCTATACAGCCAACAACGCAAAAAAAGAACTGTTGAGACAAGTCTTGCCATGTGTTATTATTCATAATAACAAGAATTAAGGAGGACACAAGAAGATGGCTCACGAAAAAGAAGAAAACCTGTCAACGACAATAGACCAAAAACCAAACCAGGATTCCCCAAATCCAACGACAGGACTAACCCCCGAACCGGCCCTTGATCTCACTTCCGAACCGACAGGCCCCGCAAATCAACATCCCGAAAAGCCTGCCCCCGAACAAACCCCCGAACCCGAGCCACCTCCCGAACCCGTCCCCGCGAACCAACAACCCGAAGATCCTGCCCCAGAACAGAACCTGTTGCCCATCGATCCGGAAGCCTCCGACTCAGAAGACCGAAGAACGGTATTAACCAAAGCAGACGTTGCCATCATCGCAGCTATGACGGAGTCCGCCACAGAAGCGGCCACAGATACCACAGAACCTACTATTGATCCCGCCATAGAACCTACCACAGAACCTACCGCAGATCATATCACAGAACCTACCGAAGATCATATCACAGATCCTACCACAGATCATATCACAGAACCTACCGAAGATCATATCACAGATCCTACCACAGATCATATCACAGAGCCTACCACAGATCATATCATAGACCAAACCACAGAACCTACCACAGATCATACCATAGACCAAATCACAGAACCTACCACAGATCATACCATAGACCAAACCACAGAACCTGCCACAGAACCGGCCACAGAACCTACCGATTCATCCACGCCTGCAACCCCTAGCGAATTAAAACAATCACAAACTCAAACCGCCCCAGCCAAAACCGTCGCAGCCCAAACGCCGCCAGAACCGGCTTCCCCCCGCAAAAAAATCTCCTTAAAGCTGGCCTTAACCCTTATAGGACTTGCGCTCTTAGCTGTCGGCTTTTCCACTGTATTTTCTTTGACGAATATTGGCAACGATAAAATCCTCTACAGCATAAAAATTAACGACGTGGATGTCTATGGTTTAACCAAAGAGGAAGCCTCCCAAAAAATCCAGACCCATTTCGCATCAACAGCAATCGAAGAAATTGCTCTGACCTTGGGCGACACTTACGCCGAAACCTTAGTACCAAAAGACATTGGCTTCTTCCTGGAAATCGAAGACGCCGTTGATGAAGCCCACAACCTGGGCAGATCCGGCAACTTCATCAGCAATAACTATGCCATACTCAGACTACTCTTTCAATCCAAAAACATCCAATGCCCCATAACTTATGACACAGACAAACTCACCCAAGTCGTTAAGAACATCGCCAACACCATCCCCAACAGAACCATAGAAAACAGTCACTATATTGAAGATGATACCCTAATTATCGTTCGTGGTACCTCAGGCATAGTTGTTAACGAACCCCAACTTGAAAGCGCCATCCTGCAGGCCCTCCAAGCCAACCAACCCATAATCCAAATCCCCACCAACCCCAAAAACGTCGACGAAATCGACATTGAACAGATCCATAGCGATATTCACTCCGACCCCAAAGACGCTTACTTCACCAACGAAGACGGAAAATACCAAATATTCCCACACGTCTTGGGGTACAGCTTCAGCATCCCCCAAGCCAAACAAACCATAGAACAAGATATCACCAAAGGAGAATACACCATCCCCCTTCAAATCACCTATCCCCAAACAACCATAGACCGTTTGGGCATCGAAGCCTTCCCCCACCAGCTCTCAAAATTCTCGACCAAATATGACGCCTCCGTCACCGGCAGAAGTGAAAACCTAAGAGTTGCTTCCGATAAAATCAATGAAAAAGTACTCATGCCTGGGGACACTTTTTCCTACAACGACGTTCTCGGTAAAAGGACAATCGAAAACGGATACAAAGAGGCTAACGCTTACTCAGGCGGCAAAATAGTCATCGGTATTGGCGGCGGCATCTGCCAAATCTCAACCACTCTCTACAACGCAGTCCTGCTTGCCAACCTCGACATCGTTGAACGAACAAATCACAGCATGCCCATTAGTTATGTAGATCCCGGTTTTGACGCCACTGTGTATTATGGAATCCTGGACTTCCAATTCAAAAACAACCGTAGCTACCCTATAAAAATTCTGGCTCGCGCAAGCAGCGGTACCGCCACCATTGAGATATACGGATTCCATGAAGAAGTCGAATACGAAGTCGTCCTAGAAAGTGTCATAACCGAAACCCTTAACTATGCCACAGAATATGAAACCGTATCCGGACTCAAACCCAACCAAGAAATCATTGTCCAAAACGGTTCTAACGGATGCCGATGCATAGCGTATAGAATCCTGAAACTCGATGGAGCCATCGTATCCAGAACCGTCCTATCAACTGACAAATACGCTCCTCTGAACAAAATTGTTCAAAGAGGCCCCGCCGCCCCCACTCCCGCTCCTGACCCCTCTCCTGACCCGATCCCTGACCCCGCTCCCTGAACCCACGCCCCGACCCCACGCCCCGACCTCACGCCCTGACCCCACACCCTGACCCCACGCCCCAAATAAAATGTTAAGACTTCTTAGCAGCCAAATGCTGAAAAACAAACGCTGAAAAAGGCCCTGCAACCCAAATTAGGTTGTAGGGCCTTTAGTCACTTAGTCCCTTACGGACGCGAAGCGTCAAAAAAGAACAAGAAAATCCACATTCTGAATACTGAATCCTGAATACTGAATACTGGATACTTGCGGTCGAAGACCGCATTAGCATACCCTGATTCAAGAGAATTCTTCCCAACAGAACAACTCAACACTATTTCATTTGGCTTCTATAGTTCATCGGATTCACGTGAATACCGTTCTTGCGCACTTCGAAGTGCAAATGCGGACCGGTACTGTTTCCGGTACTTCCCATATAGGCAACTAACTGTCCTCCTTGAACGTCAGCGCCATTCGCAGGAAGATAGGCGTCTCTCAGATGTGCATACAAAGTCGTCAACCCATTTCCATGGTCAATAATTATATAGTTGCCATAACTACAGGCTGCACTACAGTAATCTTTGTGCCCGCATCTTCTGACTAATATAACTCGGCCATTGCCTGCCGCAACAATGCGCGTCCCCAGATATGTCGAGATATCTATCCCATTATGATTCGGCCGCGCGGCTGTCCGGTACCCACTGTAAACGGATTGTTGGGTCGGCACCGGCCAATGCGTTAGCGTTCCATTTCCCGGGGTCACGGTGACTTGACTGCTTTGCGTTTGCAATTGGGCGTAGATCCTCTGAGCCTCTGCTTCCATCTCCTTATCCTGTTTATTCAACTCATCCAATCTCCCCTGATAGGTGTTAAGAGAAGATGCCAGATCTTTGTTCTTCTGGTCAAGCACATTCTTCGCTTGTATAGCCTCTTCCTTCAGGGCTTCTGCCGCTTTCATCTGAATCGTAAGATTGGCCTGTTCTTCTTCAAGCTCCTTCTGGCGGGCCTGAAGATCTTCAAGCAATTCATTATCCTTGTTGTCAAGACATTTCAAATACTCCACCCGAGATAACAAATCGGAAAAACTATCCGCCTGTAACAACATCCCAAGGGTGCCGGTCTTCCCTTCCTCATACTCAGCTCGTGCCCGCACGCGCATAAGAGACTGCCGCTCAGCCACTTCCGCCTGTTTCGCTTCCACACGTTTCTTGGCATCATCGACTTTTGTTACGGCTTCTCTGTGCTCTTTTTCTTTGGACGCAACCAGCTTCTCACTTTCCTTGATCTCTGCTGTTAACACTTCTATTTCTGCTTCTGTCCCCTGAATCTTAGATTTCACAACCGTCAACTCGCTGGACACACTCGACTGGTTATTCCTGATATCCTGCAACCGCTTATTCAATTCATCCGCTGTCGCCGCGTTCAGAGGCAACGCCAACCCCATGACCATAAGCCCTGCCAAAGCCAGGACCCCAACACATACCATCATCCATCTTTCTAACCGTCTAAAAGTTTGAACTTCCATTTTCCTTACCCCTTCCTCTAACTCTATAAACCCCCACCATGCTCCTGATCAAAACCCTCTTCCCACCTGACCATCTATCTCTGCTGCGTTCATACCGCACTTTTATTCACCCTAATGCGGTCTTCGACCGCAAGTATTCAGTATTCAGGATTCAGTATTCAGAATGTGGATTTTCTTGTTTTTTTATTGACGCTTCGCGTCTGTAAGGTACTAAAGCTTCAAGAACCGTCTCATGGATACCATACTGGCGGTAACCCCAATGAAAACCCCGACAGCTATCATAATAGCCAGCACCGTCATCAGAATCTGATTATCCGCACCAAACCCTATCGGCAAAAAATTCATCTCCCGGGCAACAAACTGACTGAATATGGAATACCCCGACCCAACCACGATGACGGCGATAACCGCGCCGATACTGCCCACCAAAGTGCCTTCAACAAAGAAAGGCCCTCGAATAAAAGCGTTGCTGGCCCCCACCAGCCGCATAATCTGGATCTCTTTCTCCCTGGAAAACACATTGGCTCGAATATTGAGGGTAATCAACACGAAGGCGGCCAAGGCAAACACCAACACCACAAAGATTCCCACCAACCGCAACGTGCGGGTCAGTCCCAGGATCTTCTCCAGAACCCCTTGCCCATAATCCGCCCTGTAGACCCCTTGAATGTTCTCGATCTTCTGGGCGGTTTCTTTCACCCGATTCTTTTCCGAAACATCCACCACAAACCGGTAGGGCAACGGATTAATCCCGGCAAAATCCATTTTAATCTCCTCAACGCTCTTGCCCTTCTCCTGGGCCAACACTTCCAACCCCTCCTCCGGCGTGACGACGGTCACCCCCTCCACATGCTCCACAGCAAGAATCTTCTTCTCAATCTCCGCGATCATGGCAACATCTTCTTCAAGGCCCTCCTCTTCCCCGACATAGGCCGATATCTGCACCTGTGACTCGATGCTCGTGGCCAGATTTCCGGTCATATCCAGCACAATTAGCGCGAACCCCAGAATGGCCAACGAAATCATCATCGTCATAATTGAAGCCACACTCAGCCAGAAGTTCCGCACCAATGATCTTAAGGCTTGTCTAATAATGTAACCCACGGAGCATCCCCCCTACCTGAGGTTCGAACTTCTAGAACTTCTCGAACTTCTCGAAGTTCTCGACGTACTCTAAGTTCTCACAGTCCCCATCTGGTCAAAAGCGCGTGCTGCCCTGTATCTTCGACAATCTCCCCACCTTCAACCCGGACGACCCTCTTGTTCAGATTCTCGACAATATGCATGGCATGAGTCGACATAATAATCGTCGTCCCCAGCTCGTTGAACTTACACAACAGATCAGCGATCCCCCAAGCGGTATCCACATCCAGGTTCCCCGTAGGCTCATCCGCCAGAAGCAGTTCCGGACTGTTGATCATGGCTCTGGCCACGCAGACCCTCTGTTGCTCACCGCCGGAAAGTTCGTTGGGGAAAGCCTTGTGTTTGGCCGCCAACCCGACAAGATCAAGCATCTGCAAGGTTCTTTTGCGGATCAGTCTCGAGGGTTGTCCCAACACGCGTTGTGCAAAAGCCACATTATCAAAAACCGTTTGGTTCGGCAACAGCTTGAAATCCTGAAAAATGACCCCCATTTTCCGGCGCATATAGGGGACTTGGCGGTTTTTTAGCCCCACGAGATCCACCCCGTTGATGAGCACTTTGCCCCGGGTCGCTAACTCTTCCCGAAAAAGCAACTTAATCAACGTGGACTTACCGGCACCGCTGGACCCCACAAGAAAAACAAAATCGTTCTTAGGCACCTCAAGGTTGATTCTTGACAACGCCTTCGATCCGTTGGGGTACACTTTGGATACGCTTCGCAATTGAATCATGACGTTCTCCTTACAGCAGCCACCTGGACGGCTGCCCGCACAATCTCTTCGGCACTCAGAGCGTAATGCTCCATCAGTTCCGCCGGTTTCCCCGATTGACCAAAACGATCTTTGACCCCGATGAAAGCCATCGGCACAGGATAGCTCTCGCTAAGCACCTCCGCCACAGCGCTGCCAAGACCGCCGATGACGCTGTGTTCCTCCGCGGTGACCACAGCCCCGCTCTCTCTGGCCGCCATAATGATGGTCTCTTTATCCAAAGGTTTCACCGAAGAACAGTTGATCACCATAGCCTCCAATCCCTCCTCCCGAAGCCGTTTCGCCGCTTCGAGACAATGGACAACCATAGACCCCGCGGCAATCAGCGTCACATCCGCCAAGCCCTCCTGGGGACGGCGAACAATCTTGGCCCGACCGATAACGAAAGTATATCCATCATCAAAAATCGTCGGCACAGGGCTGCGCCCCATACGTATATAAACGGGCCCATCCCAGGCAGCGGCGGCGTAAACCATCTGACCAATCTCTATCGCGTCCGCCGGTACAAGCACACACATGTTGGGCAACACGCGCATCAGGGCGACATCCTCAATCGCTTGATGGGACGCCCCGTCTTCTCCCACATCGACCCCGGCATGAGAGGCCACAATCTTGACATTGAGCCGGGGACAGGCCACGGAGTTACGAATCTGCTCAAAAGCCCGTCCTGTGGCAAAAACAGCGAATGTGCTGGCAAAAGGGATCTTTCCGCAAGCGGCCAACCCCGCCGCCATCCCGATCATGTTCTGTTCGGCCACACCGGCGTTATAGAATCTGTCCGGAAAAGCCCGGGCAAACTTGGACGACTTGGTTGACCCGGACAAATCGGCATCCAATGCCACCACATCACCGTTGTCTTTGCCCAATTCCACCAGCGTCAGACCATAGATCTCCCGCAAAGCCACTTTCTTGCCTTTAGGCGGTATCCTGTCAGCCAGATTAGTCATAGGACAAATCTCCTTTCGGATCCGCCAACTCTGCCAAAGCTCTGTCCGCCAACTCCCGATTGGGTGCCACCCCATGCCATTCCGCCTTGTTCTCCATAAACGACACCCCTTTGCCCTTGACGGTACGGGCGATAATGACGCCGGGTCGGCCCCGGTTCTGACGGAGCCCGTTCAACGCTTGCGTCAACGACTCAAAATCATGTCCGTCAGCCAGTTCCACCTGCCAACCGAAAGCGCTCCACTTGTCCGATAACGGCGCGGTATTCATCACGGTGGCGGTAGGTCCGTCGATCTGCAAACCGTTGCTGTCCACAATCGCGACCAGGTTATCCAATTTGTAATGAGCTGCCGCCATAGCCCCTTCCCAGATCATGCCTTCATTAATCTCACCGTCTCCCAGCAACGCATAGACCCGGTAAGTCTTCCCGTCGGTTTTCCCGGCCAGAGCCATCCCCACCGCCACAGACAAGCCGTGCCCCAGAGACCCTGTCGACATATCCACACCGGGAACCCGCTCCATATCCGGATGGCCTTGCAGGTTGGACCCCAGCTTACGCAAAGTTATAAGTTCCTTTTTGGCAAAATACCCCCGATGCGCCAAAGCCGCGTACAACGCCGGCGCCGCGTGGCCTTTGCTCAGCACAAACCGGTCACGGTCAGCCCAATCCGGATTCAAAGGATCGATACGCATTTCGTGAAAATAGAGAACGGCAAGAATATCTGTGGCAGACAGACTTCCTCCGGGATGACCCGATTGAGCCGCTGTCAGCATTTCGATAATATCCCGCCTAAGGCTCCGGGCGACTTTTTCCAGATCTTTCAATGTCTCTTTACCGGCCATGATCTCCCCTAACTCCGAATTTGCCATTGTAGATAGGCATTAATAAACGAATCGATCTTCCCGTCCATAACCGCGCCCACATTGCCTGTCTCGACATTGGTGCGATGATCCTTAACCAAGCTGTATGGCTGAAAAACATAGGAACGGATCTGGCTACCCCAGGCGATATCGCTCTGAACACCGCGGATCTCGGAAAGTTCTTCTTCCTGCTGTTTCCGTTTCAGTTCAAGCAGACGCGCCATAAGAATCCGCATAGCGGAAGCTTTGTTCTGGATCTGGGAACGTTCATTCTGACACTGGACAACGATTCCCGAAGGCAGATGGGTGATGCGCACGGCAGAATCGGTTTTGTTAACGTGCTGCCCTCCGGCCCCCCCTGAGCGATAGGTGTCGATCTTTAGATCTTCACTGTCGATGGGAATCTCCGCGTCGCTGTCAACTTCGGGAATGACATCAACTGAAGCGAAAGACGTGTGGCGTCGGTTCGAAGCGTCAAAAGGCGAAATCCTTACTAACCGGTGAACCCCTTTTTCCGCTTTGGCATACCCATAAGCGTTGGATCCCTGGAACGAGATGGTGACACTCTTGACACCGGCTTCGTCACCGGCCAACAGATCAAGCACCTCGACCTTATACCCTCTGTCTTCACCCCACCGTTGATACATCCGAAACAACATCTGTACCCAATCCTGGGCCTCTGTCCCTCCCGCGCCGGAATGCAGCGTCAGAATGGCGTTGTTGCTATCATAAGGTCCGTTCAGAAGAAGATCCAGCTCCAACCGGGCGAATTCGGCCTGAAGACTATTCACGGTCTTCGCCACTTCTTCTTCAATACCCGCGGCCTCCTCATGGGCTTCGACGCTCTGGGTTCCTTCAGCTTCCATCCCGATCTCCCAGATCACACCCACATCCTCAACGGCATTGGCCAAACGCTCATAAAGCTCGATCTTGTCCTTGTGATCTGAGAGTTCCTGCATAACCCCCTGAGCTGCCTGAGGATCGTCCCAGAACCCGGGACTGTTCAACTTGTCTTCAAGACCTTCCCTTAGTTTTTCCCGCTGAGGGACGTCAAAGGGAAACCCTCAAATCTGCAAGGCTGTTCTTAAGGATTTCGATCTCACGTTTCCATTCGGCAAGCACTTTCATCACTTCCTTCTTAGTATTCGTCTTCAAGGCTCAACTTCCGTTTAACTTCCGCAACATTTCTTATATTTCTTTCCGCTGCCGCAGGGACAGGGATCGTTGCGTCCAATTTTATCACCGGCCCGGTGGGGTTGTTTGGCCGATGCCCCTTCATTGTAAAGGTTCTCGGTAACATTCTTCGGCTTCTCCTGCACCGTTTCGGTAACACGAGGGGTAACCCGCATAATATAAGTAACGACTTCCTCCTGAATCGAAGAGATCATGTTCTGAAACATATCGTAGGCTTCGTTCCGGTATTCAACAAGAGGGTCTCGCTGTCCGTACGCGCGAAGCCCGATCCCTTCCCGCAACATATCCATGGCATCCAAGTGATCTTTCCAGTGATTATCAACAATCTGGAGCATGACCGCCCGCTCGATGCCTCGCATGAGTTCCGCGCCGAAAACTTCCTCCCGTTCGTTGTAAAGATCCGTCGCCCGGTCCAGCAAGAAATCAACGATCTCATCCTTGCCCTGTTTCGCCAGATCCTCCCTGGTAAGTGAGTGGTTGGGCAAAAACATTTTTTCCGAAAATGTTAACAAACTTTCCAGGTCCCATTCTTCCGGATAAGGACTCTCGGCGGCCTGTCTGTCCACAGCTTCCTCAATGATAGTTTCGATCATTCCCAATATATGGTCTTTAAGGTTGTCCTGATACAACACCTCCCGGCGTTGGGTATAGATAACCTCACGCTGCTTGTTCATGACATCATCGTAGTTCAGAACATTTTTGCGGATCTCATAGTTGCGGTTCTCGACACGTTTCTGAGCCGACTCAATGCTTCGGCTGAGAATTTTGGATTCAATACTCATATCTTCATCCATGCCGAACCTGTCCATAACGTTGCCAATGTTTTCACCGAACAGGCGCATAAGATCATCTTCCATAGAAATATAGAACTGAGAAGAGCCCGGATCCCCTTGGCGGCCGGCCCGCCCTCGCAGCTGGTTATCAATACGTCTGGATTCGTGGCGCTCCGTGCCGATGATATGGAGTCCGCCCACTTCCTGAATCCCCTGCCCCAAAACGATATCGGTACCGCGGCCGGCCATGTTGGTCGCAATGGTCACCATGTTGGGCTGACCCGCCGAAGATACGATTTCGGCCTCTTTTTC
>WRJI01000022.1 GCA_009778595.1 Peptococcaceae bacterium
GAGGAACGTTGGTTGAGGTTTCGGAGATTATAGATTCCGGAGAGCATGAGTTTGAAAGAAAACTTGACAGCAGGCCTTTTTGTGAGATATTATTCGGACATACAACGAGGATAAGACAACGAAGATAAGACAAGGAGGCGGACATAATTGAGAGTTTTAATTACAGAAGAAATTGCTGAGGTTGGCGTTCATTTGCTGCGCGAGGAACATGATGTTGATGTTTTTCGTGATTTGGATCACAATAAGCTTGTGGAAATCATTGGCGGCTATGACGCGCTGGTCGTGCGCGGGAACACGCGGGTCGATAAGGATGTGTTGCAAGCGGCCAAGAGACTGCGTGTGATTGGACGTGCCGGTGTGGATGTTGATCATATTGATTTGCAGACGGCCACCCAGAAGGGTATTATTGTGTTGAATTCACCTCAGGGCAGGAGCGCCGCCTCTATTGAGTATACGTTTTGTATGCTGTTGGCTTTGTGTCGGCGGTTGCCGTTGTTTCATACGGGGATACGCGGTGTCGGCAATGAGTTGCGTAAAAAAGTTCTGGGGGTTGTCGGTCTGGGACGCGTAGGGGTGGGCGTAGCCCGCCGGGCCAAGGCTTTTGATATGGAGGTCGTGGCTTTTGACCCGTTCGTGGTGGAGGATATTGCCAGAACTTTGGACATTGAGCTTGTGGACATGCCGGAATTGCTGGGACGGTCGGATTTTGTGACATTACATTTACCGTTGACAGAGGATTCGCGCCATATTTTAAACGAGGAAGCTTTCGCGGGCATGAAAGACGGCGTGAAGATCATTAATTGCGCCAGAGGCGGATTGGTTGACGAGGAGGCCTTGTTAGCGGCTCTCCGAAGCGGCAAAGTGGCAGCAGCGGCGTTGGATAATCTGGAGGTGTATCCTCCTGTTGATGGGTATCCGTTGTGCCATATGGATAATGTTATTTATACCGCTCATCAGGCTATGGCGACTGTTGAGGGACATAACGAGGTATCAGTCAATCTGGCCCGAGGGATCCTGGCGGCGTTACGATCCGAGCCTGTCGCCAATTCGATTAATATTCCGGCGATTTCCGGAGATGTGATGGAAACCATTCGCCCCTATCTGGATCTTGTGGAGCGTATGGGGGTATTGGCGGTACATCTGGCGGAGGGGCGACTGCGCCGGTTTGAGGTGAAATATTTCGGGCGTATCAGTTTGATCGATACAAAGATGTTGACACGGGCGATTATCAAAGGGATGTTGAACCCGATTCTGCAGGAAGCTGTGAATTATGTCAACGCGCCTGAGGTGGCCAAGTCTCGAGGGATTACGTATCATGAAGTCAACAGCAAGGAAATAGAGGATTTCGCGGACCTGATCTCATTGACGGTGCGAACGGAGACGTCGGAATTGCGCATCGCGGGGACGATGTTTGGCAGTTCGGGGCGCATTGTCCAAATCAACAAAGCCCGGGTTCATTTTGCCCCCGAGGGGTGGCTGTTGATGTTGCCTCATCGGGATAACCCGGGAGTTATCGGCAAAGTCGGTCTGACGTTGGGGGCGGCCGGCATCAATATCAAAACCTTGCAGATTTGTCACGCCGATTCGGGCGATGTTAACTTGATGATTGTTAACACCGAAAGCGATGTGGATCAGGATGTCGTGAACGCGTTGTCTGAATTCCAGGAGATCGTTTCCGTGAAAAAGGTTTGTCTGGATTTGTAATGGTCGGCGACGATACCGCGAAATGATATTGTGAAACAATCACTTGGAATAGAGGCGGTTTATGATGGGCAATTTGCGTTTCGGCACGGCAGGGATACCTTTGTCAACTGCCGCAAAAAAAACAACCCAAGACGGTGTGGCTCGCCTCGATGAACTGGGACTTGGGGCGTTGGAGCTTGAGTTTGTTCGCGGGGTGTATCTCAAGGACGCCAATGCCGCGCTTGTTAAGGAGTGCGCGAACTCACACGATATCGCTTTGAGTTGTCATGCGCCATATTATATCAACCTCAATTCGCCGGAGCCGGAGAAGGTCACAGCCAGCCGGGCCAGGATTCTGGCTTCGGCGCGGGCCGCGTTTTTTGCCGGCGCGGTGAGCGTGGTTTTTCATCCGGCGTTTTATCAGCAGACACCTCCGGATGAGGTGTACAAAAAAGTGCGGGACGAAATCATCGGGATTCGGCAAGAGATTGATGAGGCAGGGTACAAGGTAACGTTGCGACCGGAGACCACCGGCAAACCCAGCCAGTTTGGGAATCTGGACGAGACCATTCGCTTGGCAGCGGAGGTGCCGGGGGTTTTGCCGTGTGTAGATATCAGCCACCTCCACGCCCGAGACAACGGTGGGAACAATACATATGACGAGTTCTGCCGCATTTTGGAGGCACTAAGCGAAGCCTTGGGGGCGCGATGGAATGAGGATGCGCATTTCCATGTTTCCGGCATCGATTACGGTAAAGCGGGGGAGAAGAAACACCTGATTCTCGCTGATGCCGACCTGAATTATCATGAGTTGGCACGAGCTTGGCGGACATTTGGCGTCAAGGGAACCGTGATCTGCGAAAGCCCGAATCTGGAGACGGATGCTTTGATTCTGGCGCGGTCCTATCATGATAGTAAGTAAGGAGCCTTTATGTATATCGAAACAGATTTTGCGGAAAAAATAGCGAGAGCGGCTGTTGTCTCTGTTCCCGGAGTTAGCGCAGTGACATTGAGACAGCTTCTGGCGGATTTCGGAAGTGCCCGGAGAGCTTGGGAGGTTCTGCCCGGGGAGGTGTCGGCGGAGGCGGCAAAAAAGTACGCTGCTTTTTTTTGCAACCGCGTCAAGGTCGATCAGGCTAAGGTTGAGGCAACCTTACGTCAGCTGGGGATTCAGTTGGCGACACCCGGGGAGAGAGCTTACCCTGCGTTGTTGAGCACGTTGTCTGACGCGCCGCCGGTTTTGTTCTATCGGGGTATTCTGGATGGGAGTTTGGAGGCTGTGGCTGTTGTGGGTGCCCGGCGGGCGACGGCCTACGGCAAAGCTGCCGCCGCCTATTTCGGCAAAGAGATTGCGGCGAGAGGACTTGTTGTCGTCAGCGGATTGGCACGGGGAATTGACGGGGCAGCCCAGGAGGGGGCGGTGACTTCCGGTGTGACTTGGGCATTTTTGGGTGGCGGTCTTGATCGGATCTATCCGGCTGAACATAAAATGCTGGCTCGGAAGGTTATGGAGAACGGTGCTTTGATCAGTGAGTATCCGCCGGGAACGAAGACCTTGCCTAATTTGTTTCCGGCTCGCAATCGTCTTATCAGCGGTTCGGCCCGAGGGGTGGTCGTTGTTGAGGCTGCCGAGAAAAGCGGATCTTTGATTACGGTGGATTTTGCGTTGGAGCAGGGGCGGGAAGTTTTTGCGGTGCCGGGGCCGATTTTCAGTTCTCTTAGCAAAGGATGTCATAATCTCTTGCGTATGGGCGCCCATATCGCGGAAACGGTGGAGGATGTTTTGCTTGAGATTGGTGATCGAGAGTTGGATCGGGACCAAAAGTTGGTTTGGAGGCAGGGAACACTTGCTTCTGTATCGAATGTGACTGTATTGCCTCCCGAAGAGACACATAGTCAAAAGTGTCATGCTGAGGAACCCGGCGCCGATTCACAATCAGTGAAGTCGGAGTATCTTGATCTGCTGGAGTATCTGAGCGATGTCCCCTTGCAAATCGACCGTCTGGCTGTCCAATCGAACCGGCAGCCTCATGAACTGGCGATGGGGTTGCTCCATCTTGAACTGGCGGGTTATATTCTGCGGCTACCCGGTCAGCACTATGTTTTGGACAGACGACACCTGAGTTATGTTTCGCCGGCTGGTTCCGCGGTAACGGAACCACTCGAATAAATGAAGAGGTAGGACGGATTATGGCAAAAACCCTGGTTATTGTTGAATCCCCGGCAAAGGCAAAATCAATCGGCAAAATCCTTTCTCGAAGCTACCAAGTGAACGCTTCGATGGGGCATTTGCGAGATTTGCCGAAGAGCCAGATGGGCGTGGATATCGCCAACGATTTTGAACCGAAATACATCGCTATACGAGGACGGGGCGATTTGATTAAAAAGTTGCGGGATGCGGCCAAAAATGCCGACAAAGTTCTGTTGGCCGCTGACCCCGATCGTGAGGGAGAGGCTATATCGTGGCATCTTGCCCATTTGTTGGGACTCGATTTAAACGGGATGATTCGGGTTGAATTCAATGAGATTACGAAGACGACGGTTCAAAACGCAATAAAAAACCCACGCAAAATCAACATGGATAAAGTTGATGCCCAGCAAGCCAGGCGTGTGCTTGACCGCCTTGTGGGGTACACATTGGGGCCGCTGTTGTGGCGCAAAGTCAAAAAAGGTCTGAGTGCCGGCCGGGTTCAATCTGTGGCTGTGCGTCTTATTTGTGATCGGGAAGATGAAATCAGGGCTTTTGAGCCGGAAGAGTATTGGTCCTTGTTGGCTCATTTGGCCGGACGGGATCCCGGCAACAAGGAGAAATTTACGGCGAAGCTGTTGCAGAAGGCCGGCAAAAAGTATGTTGTGAAGACCCGGGAAGAGATGGACGAGGTTCTGGCCGATCTGGGCCGACAGGAGTTTGTTGTTAAAGACGTTAAACAAAAGGAAAAAAATCGACAACCGGCACCGCCTTTTACCACCAGCAGCTTGCAGCAAGAGGCTTTTCGCAAATTGAATTTTGCGCCGAAAAAAACGATGATGATCGCCCAACAGCTGTATGAGGGGCTGGAAGTGGGTTCGGACGGGTTGGTCGGTCTTATCACATATATGCGCACGGATTCTGTGCGTGTATCGGACGCGGCTCGTGACGAGGCGAAAGACTATATCAACCAAAACTACGCGCCGGAATATTATCCGGCCAAACCTCGGGTCTACACCAGCAAAGGCCGCAGCCAGGACGCACATGAAACGGTTCGTCCCACATCGGTCTTTCGAACTCCGGAGGTGGTGAAACCTTATTTGAGCCGGGAGCAGTTTCGTTTATACAATTTGATTTGGAGCCGCTTTATTGCCAGCCAGATGCAGCATGCGGTTTTTGATACTTTGGCGGTGGATGTGACGGCTGGGGACTACCTGTTTAGAGCTAACGCGTCGATGATTAAGTTTCCGGGATTTTTGGCGGTCTATGAGGAGAGCACCGACGACGCTGAGAAAGATCCGGTTTCCAAGTTGACCATTAAGGTTGAGCCGGGCCAGAAGCTTACACCGGAAAAATTTGAGGATAAGCAACACTTTACCGAACCGCCGCCGCGCTATACGGAAGCTTCGCTGGTTAAGAAATTGGAGGATGAGGGGATCGGTCGTCCCAGCACCTACGCGCCCACTATCGAGACCATTCAGTCCAGGGGGTATGTGGTCAAAGAACAGAAACGGCTGATGCCCACGGAGTTGGGGGAGGTTGTGGATTCTCTGTTGACAGAACATTTTGCCGACATTGTGGATCTGGGGTTCACCGCGCATTTGGAAGAGATCCTGGATACGATTGAAGAGGGAAAAACCCCTTGGAAAGATGTTATTCGCAATTTCTACGATCCTTTTGAACAGACGGTTGAGGAAGCCGAGGCTAAAATCGGGAAGATCAAGATTGAGGATGAGGTTTCTGAGGAAACATGTGAGCATTGCGGTCGCAATATGGTGATAAAAATGGGTCGCTATGGCAAGTTCCTGGCTTGTCCGGGGTTTCCCGAATGTCGCAACGCCAAGTCATTGTTGGAAGATATCGGCGTCGCGTGCCCTCTTTGTGGACAGAAGCTGACGGCGCGGCGGTCCAAAAAGGGACGGAAGTTTTTTGGATGCAGCGGATATCCCGGGTGCGAGTTCGTGTCCTGGGATAAACCCGTGTCGGTGAAGTGTCCTCAGTGTGACGGTATGGTTGTGGAGAAGACCGCCGCAGGAGGGAAGGTTAAGCATGTTTGTACGGTGTGTAAGAACCAGGTGACGGTTGATAAAGAGTCGCCGGGTGAGGACGGTTGAAGGAGCCGCCGGGTGAGGACGGTTGAGGGAGAAGAAGTGGCGAGGGGTATAATGAATGAAGTCACGATTATCGGTGCCGGGTTAGCCGGCGCGGAAGCCGCCTGGCAGTTGGCGCGGCGTGGCGTCGAGGTTCGATTGTTTGAGATGAGACCAAAGAAGATGACGCCGGCGCACAAGACAGGGTTGTTTGCCGAACTTGTTTGCAGCAATTCTTTGCGGGCCAACGGGCTGGAGAATGCTGTGGGGTTGCTCAAAGAGGAAATGCGGCGTCTGGATTCGCTGGTTATGGCCGTGGCAGATTCTGTGAGCGTGCCGGCGGGTGGGGCTCTTGCCGTGGATAGGGATTTGTTCGCTCAGGAAATAACAAACCGGGTGACGGTCTTGCCGGGCGTGACAGTTTGTCGGGAGGAGTTGACGATTCTGCCGGAGCAGGGTGTGGTGATTGTGGCCACCGGGCCGCTGACCTCGGAGAGTTTGGCTGAACATATCCGGCAGTTGACCGGGGAAGAGACATTGGCTTTCTTTGACGCGGCTGCGCCTATTGTGACGGTGGAGTCGGTGGATATGGATAAAGTGTATTGGGCTTCACGCTATGATAAGGGTGGGGCTGATTATCTGAATTGTCCCATGGATGAGGACCGGTATCGAGAGTTCCGGGAGGCTCTGTTGGCGGCGGAGGTCCATGAGGATCATTTGGGTCTTGATGAGGGTGAGGCAACGAAGGGAAAAGTATTTGAAGCTTGTATGCCTCTTGAGGTTATGGCGGCTCGCGGATATGAGACGATGGCTTTTGGCCCTTTGAAGCCGGTGGGTTTAAGGGATCCGCGTTGTGGTCGGACGCCTTTTGCGGTTGTGCAGTTGCGCAAGGAGAATGCTGCCGGGAGTTTGCTTAATCTGGTCGGGTTTCAAACCCATCTGCGTTGGGGAGAACAGGAACGTGTTTTCCGGATGATTCCGGGGTTGGAGAGGGCGGAATTCGTCCGGTATGGTGTGATGCATAGAAATACTTTTTTGAACGCGCCTCGGGTTTTGGATGGGGATTTTGGTTTGCGCGGTGACCCGCGGGTTTTCTTTGCCGGGCAGATTACAGGGGTGGAAGGGTATGTTGAGTCGGCAGCCAGTGGATTAATGGCTGGGATCAATGCCTGGAGGCGTGTGCAGGGATGTTCCACGTTGGTTTTTCCTGAGACTACGGCTTTGGGTGGTTTGGCGCGCCATCTGGCGGGATCACCGACGGGGGATTTTCAACCAATGAATATTAATTTTGGGTTGTTGCCGCCTTTGGGGGAAAGGGTTCGAGGTAAGAAGGAGAAGAATTCGCGGCTCGCCCGGAGGGCGTTGAACGCGTTGGAGGATTTTTGTTCTGGCGCGTTGGAGGATTTTTGTTCTGCAGGCTGTCAAGAAGTGTTAAGGATTGAGGGGTGTCTAAGTGGAGACGATCTTGCAACAATACAGCCAATATCTGATGGTTAGCAACTTCTCGGAGATGACCCGCGTAGCTTATTTGGGTGATTTGGAGCAATTTTTCACGTTTGCCGCATCCCGGCGCGGGTTGAAAATGGGGGACCTGGAGCTGTCCCAAATCGATCCTGTGGCTGTCCGGGCGTTTGTCCATGACTTGATGGTTGGTGGCATTGGCAAAAGAAGTGTGGCCCGGAAGTTGTCGTCCATCCGTTCTTTCTTCAAATATGCTATTCACGAAAACTTAGTAACGGACAGCCCGGTGCAATTGATTAAGGCGCCCAAAAACACGCCCACGTTGCCGCGATTCCTGTTTCGCGAGCACGTTGACAAGCTGATGGAAAGTGGGACGTCCCATGGCCATGAGGGTGAGACATCTCCTAAAAACGAGTTTGTCTTATGGCGTGAGCAGGTGATTTTGGAACTTCTTTACGGGTCGGGGCTGCGGGTCAGCGAACTGGTGTCGCTGAATTTTGGCCATATTGATTTAACGAATAAATTGCTTAGGATTTTTGGGAAGGGCCGCAAGGAGAGGATTATTCCTTTGACGGATTTTGCGGCGCGAGCTATCCGTATATATTTGGAAAAGAGAGAGCTGATGAAGATGCCTCATGCCGAACCAACCGCGGCACTGTTGCTCAGTTTGCGTGGCCGTCGGCTAACAACCCAGTCGGTGCGGCGCATTCTAAATAATTGTGAACAGAAAGCTCAGCTGAATCAACACATTTATCCGCATATGCTTAGGCATACTTACGCCACCCATCTTTTGGACGGCGGAGCGGATTTGCGTTGTGTCCAGGAGCTTCTGGGGCATAAGAATCTTTCGTCGACACAGATCTATACCCATTTAACAAAAGAACGGCTGCGGCAGACTTATATGAATGCCCATCCACGGGCGAAATTGCCTGATTGATTTGTGGGGCCCGGTTCGTATTATGCGGTATCGTCGCACAAATTCCCGGAGATGGGTTTGCATGTTTCACAACGGGCCGGAATTAAGGGCTTGGAGCTATGGATGGAGGAGACTTAGTTTGTGCTAGTATTCACAAGTACTTGACGAAATGACTGAAAATCATTACACTATGCATAGGAGGGTTGTCATATGTTCCATGGCACCACCATTCTGGTTGTCCGAAAAGATGGTAAAACCGCAGTCGCGGGAGACGGACAGGTTACGTTTGGACAGACTACGATTATGAAACATGGCGCCCGCAAAGTTCGGCGGCTTTATGGCGGCAATGTGGTGGCCGGGTTTGCCGGTTCGGTGGCGGACGCGTTTACTTTGTTTGAGAAATTTGAAGGCAAACTTCAGGAGTATCATGGTAATCTCCAGAGGTCAGCTGTTGAGTTGGCAAAAGAATGGCGCACGGATCGCATGTTGCGCAATCTGGAGGCTCTTTTGGTTGTGGCCGATCGGGAAAGCATCTTAATTATTTCCGGATCGGGCGAGGTTATCGAGCCTGACGATGATATCGCGGCGATTGGATCCGGTGGCAATTATGCATTAGCAGCGGCGCGGGCTTTGTCGCGCCATACCGAGATGCCAGTGGGGCAATTGGTGTTGGAATCTATGAAGATCGCGGCTTCCATTTGTGTTTTTACCAATGAGCATATTTCTGTGGAGGAACTTGATTATGGAACAATTGACACCCCGTGAGATTGTTGCGGAACTGGATAAATATATTATCGGGCAGGATAAAGCGAAAAAGGCTGTGGCCATTGCTTTGCGCAACCGGTACCGCAGGTCAATGCTTTCTGAGGAGCTCCAGGAGAATGTTTTACCGAAAAATATATTAATGATAGGATCAACGGGTGTGGGAAAAACGGAGATTGCCCGGCGGTTGGCGAAGCTGGTTAAAGCGCCGTTCAGCAAGGTTGAAGCGACCAAGTTTACAGAAGTCGGGTATGTCGGGCGAGATGTGGAGTCCATTATTCGAGATCTGGTTGAGGCAGCGTTGCGCATGGTAAAAGCCGAAAAAATGGTTGAAGCAGAACCGGCGGTTCAGGCGATTGTTGAGGAACGGTTGCTGAAGCTTTTGGCGCCGGCTCCCCAGCGAGAGTCGGCGGGGGCGAATCCGTTCCAGGTTTTGTTTGGACAGAATCCTCCGGAGCCCCAGGAACCGGAAATTTCACCGGAAACGGCCAGTGAACGCAAGAATTTGCGGACTCGTCTGGAAAAGGGGGAGTTGGAGGAGTGGCGGGTTTCGGTTGAGGTGGAGGAGAATTCACCTTATGCGGATGCCCTTGGGGCTACAGGATTGGAAATGGGGATCAATCTTCAGGAAATGGTGTCAGGGATGTTTCCGAAACGGACCAAGAAGCGTACGGTTTCGGTGCGGGAAGCCCGGCGTATTCTGACGAATGAGGAAGCGCAGAATATGATTGATCGTGATGAAGCCACTCAGGAAGCGATTCGTCGCACAGAGCAGGAGGGGATCGTTTTTCTGGATGAGATTGATAAAATCGCCGGCAAAGAGGGCGGCAGCGGACCCGATGTTTCCAGGGAAGGAGTCCAAAGAGATATTTTGCCTCTTGTGGAGGGGTCGACGGTCATGACCAAGTATGGGCCGGTTAATACGGATCATATTCTGTTTATCGCCGCAGGAGCGTTTCATGTTTCGAAACCGTCGGATTTGATTCCGGAACTACAGGGGCGGTTCCCTATTCGCGTCGAGCTGGAGTCATTAAAAGCTTCGGATTTTCAGAGGATTCTGACGGAACCGCAATATTCTTTGCTGAAGCAGGCCAGCGCGTTGTTGGCGGCGGAGGGGATTGAGGTGACTTTCACAGAGTGCGCAATTCAGGAGTTGGCGGAGATGTCGGCCCGTGTCAACGAGTCAACAGAGAATATTGGCGCGCGTCGTCTGCATACTATGGTTGAAAAGATGTTGGAAGAGATTTCGTATGAGGCGTCGGAGCTGCCCGAAGGGTATAAATTGGAAATTGGTAAAGAGTATGTTCGTCAACGTGTTGAGGGCATCATTATGAATAATGATCTCTCCCGCTATATATTATAGGTATGGGTGGTTTTTTTGCGGAACAGGATTGAATGAATAAGTTCATGTATTTGCATGGGGGAACAGGGGGAAACGAGGTGGAACCGCTATTAGAAAAAACGCGTGCGGTGAGCAAACTGATTCAGAAGTCGGCTGGTCAGCCTGTTAATTTTGAGGAAATGGCTGAGGTGCTGCAACAACAGATTGAGTCGAACTGCTATATTATCGGCAGACGCGGCAAAATTCTGGGGTATAGCTTTATGGAGTCCTTTGCTTGCGATACCATGGATGATACGGTGGTCTATTCGGAGAGCTTTCCGGAGAGCTATAACGAAGAATTGCGTCTGACGCAAGAAACCAGTGCCAATATTTTGCAGGATGAAAACATTTGTGTTTTCGATAAGAACAGCGCCTGTCAATTCTCCAAGAAAATCACAACAATTGTTCCTGTTCTTGGAGGTGGGGACCGGATTGGGACTCTGGTACTGGCAAAGTTTAACAAGTATTTTGATTCAGCGGATCTGATATTGGCGGAGTATGGTGCGACGATTATCGGAATGGAGATTCTGCGCACAAAGGCGGAGCAGGCCGAGGAAGAGGCTCGCAAAAAAGCCGCTGTACAAATCGCGGTGGGTACGCTTTCTTATTCGGAGCTTGAGGCTGTCGAGCATATTTTTTCTGAGCTTGTGGGCGGTGAAGGGTTGTTGGTGGCCAGCAAAATCGCTGACCGGGTCGGGATTACGCGTTCGGTGATTGTGAACGCTTTGAGAAAGTTTGAGTCCGCAGGGGTGATTGAATCAAAGTCGCTGGGGATGAAAGGCACGTTCATCCGGATTCTTAATGACTATTTAATAGAAGAACTGGATAAATATGTGAAGAGGACGACTTGATTGTTTCTTGATTGTTTCTTGATCGATGGACACGATTATCGGGGAGGGGATTTTATGGGATATAATGAATACACGTATCGCATGAAGCCGGTGGTCATTCCGGGGGTCTTCTATCTGATTCTGAATCCGGCTCTGTTGATTGGGTTGGACATCTATTTCCAGATTGATCGCCTTTTTTTGTTTGCTCTTTACGGCATTTATGGGGTGACGGCAGTTATTATTTTTGTGATTTGGGCAATCGCGGGGAGCCGGAAGATTGTCTTTGATGAGCATTCTATTGTGTTGAGCGATTTGTTTACGAAAAAGGTTTTTAATCCGAACAACATTCAACGGGCGACGTTTTTCTTGAGCAAGAAGAAAGAGGTTGTTAAGATTCGAACGCGGGATGATACGACCTATATCTCGGATCTCTATATACCTTATCAGCAGCTTTTGATAGATATGGAGAACTATATCTATACTTATAATATCCGTACAAACTTGAGAGGTCAGTCCGGGAACCCGGTCGAACGTTTTGACGGGTCGAGAGATAGGAATAGGAATAGAGATAGGAATAGAGATAGGAATAGGGACGATGGGTATGATCGGAGAATTAAATGAAAAAACCATTCACAAGTCTCTAAAAACCCGTATTGAACCTGATGTCGCTTGTCATGAGGTTAAGCTAAACGGCTATTATGTTGATGTTTTGCGTGATGAGGTGGTCTTCGAGATCCAGTCACGCAATTTGTATGTGATAAAAGAAAAGTTGCGCAGTTTGCTGGGAACCCATCGTGTGACGGTGGTTTACCCTGTGATCCGGACGAAGTGGATTGTTTGGGTTGATGAGGTGGGGCAGGTTGTGCGCCGTCGGAAGTCGCCTAAGTCGGGGCAGGTTTGTCACGTTCTGGCGGAACTCTACGGGATTCGGGATCTGTTGGATCATGAGAATTTGTCTTTTCGTGTGGATTGTCTGGACGCGGAGGATTTTCGGTTGGTGCGAGGAAAGGCTGAGACCGTTAAGCGTTTGGAATGTGTGCCGCTGACCTGGCTGGATGTGGTGGAGTTTGGCGGAACCCGCGAGCGTGGGTTGGAACGGGTTTTGCCTGAACTGGTGGATGAGTTCACATCCAAGGAGTTTGGACGTATGGGAGGGTTACAACAGAATTTGGCAAGCAAGGCGCTAAAGGTTCTCAGAGATTCGGGTGTGATTGAACAGGTGGGTAAGCGCGGTCGGTTGTATCTTTACAGAAGGATTCAGAAATCGTTATGACTGGGGGATTCTTATGAGCGGGTTATCCGGTTTATCTATTGAGGGGAGACAATCTGTTCTGCGTCGCTATTCTGATTGTCCGCGAGAGCATTTGCTTGATATCTTGCTTGATCTGCAAAGGGCGGGCTCCGGAGGTCATATTGATGAGGAGACAGCCATATGGGTTGCGGAGGAGTTGGATATAGCGGTTGCGAAGGTGTATGAGGCGTTGTCTTTTTATACAATGTTACATACGAGGGAGCAGGCGCGTTTCGTTTTTGAGGTTTGCGGCAGTACGCCTTGTTTTGTTAACAAGTCCCAAGAGGTTGGGGAGATTCTGAGTCGCCAGCTTGGCGTCGGGGAGGAGCAGATGACATCGGACGGGTTGTTTGCCTATCGTTTTGTTCCGTGTTTTGGTGCCTGTGCCGAGGGGCCGGCGATCAGGCTGGGCGATGAGTTGTATGGGAATTTAACTGAGAAGAGGATCCGGGAGCTGATCATGGCGTGCCGGGACCGGCTTGGGGAGGCGGACAAGCCATGACCAATGACGGGTTTAATAATGACGGGATTAATAAAAAAGTTTTGCTGAAAAGGATCGGTCAATATCAGGATCCGGGGTCGGTTCAAGACTATGTTCGTTTGGGCGGATTCGAGGGATTGCGACGGGCGATGTCCATGGAACGTCCTCAGATTCTGGAAGAGATTGATAGGGCTATGCTGCGGGGGCGAGGTGGCGCGGCCTATCCTGCCGGCCGCAAATGGCGGCATTTGTACGATATGGAGGCTGAGCCGAAATACATTGTCTGCAACGGGGACGAGGGGGAGCCGGGGACTTTCAAAGACAGATTGCTCTTGGAGCAAGATCCGTTTTGCGTCTTGGAGGGGATGTTGATTGCGGCCTATGTGTTTGGGGCGAAAGATGCCTATATCTTGATTCGTGGCGAGTACCGCCGGGCCAAGGATCTGTTTCGGCGGGCCGTGGCGAACGCTGAGGCGGCAGGGTATGCCGGGGACGACATTTTGGGGCTCCCGGGGTTTTCTTGCCGGATTCATGTGGTTTCCGGGGCGGGGTCCTATGTGTGCGGTGAAAATTCGGCGTTGCTTAATACTATCGAAGGTAAGACGGGTAGGCCTAGGGTGAAACCCCCTCATCTGGCAGAGTTTGGGTTGCATCTCAAACCGACTTTGGTGAACAATGTGGAGTCGTTTGCCTGTGTGCCGGTAATTCTGAGTCTGGGGGGACAGGGGTTCCTGGAATTGGGGACAGAGGACGGCGGCGGGACGAAGCTGGTCTGTCTGTCCGGACACGCCAAAAACCGGGGAGTTTTTGAGATCCCTTTGGGGACGCCGATGGAGGAGGTTCTTTACGGTGACCACTTTGGCGGGGGGACGGTTTCGGGTCGGCCGATTCAGTTTTGCCATTTTGGCGGTCAGTCGGGACCTCTTGGGTTTCCGGAACAGTTGGACGGGCTTTTCAGTTATCAGGATATGTGGGATCGGGATTTGGCATTGGGAACCGGGGCTGTTGTTGTCATGGATGACAGGGTGGATGTTGTTGAGTATGTGCGGGAGGTTGCGGTTTTTTTCGTGCATGAGTCCTGTGGGAAATGTACCCCTTGCCGTTTGGGGGCGACGCGGATGTTGGCGTGCCTTGATGGGATTCTGGCGGAGCGGGCGGCCGGTGGCGAAACGAGCGGGATGGTCACAGAATTGGAGGGAATCATGAGGCATGTTACGGAGCTGTCGGCTTGTGGCCTTGGGCAGACCATGGGGGCCGCGGTAGGGAGCGCGTTGAAATACCGGCGGGAATTGTTTGGATTTGCGGGAGAACCGGCACTATGAACTATGAGCGAAATGGAGCGGATATGATGAACCAAGCCGATTTTTATCAAGAATCGGGAGGGTCTCTGGCATTAACCATCGACGGATACCTTTGCCGAGTGCCGGTGGGGTCAACAATCTTGGAGGCTGCCGGCACTTTGGGGATCGATATACCAACATTATGTTATCTGAAACAGTTGGCCCCGGACGGAGCCTGCCGTCTGTGTGTGGTTGAGGTGGAAGGAGGCCGCAAGGGGGGGCTGCCGGCGGCTTGTACGGAGAAATGCACCGAGGGGATGAAGGTGTGGACGTTGTCTCCTCGCGTGGTGGAAGCCCGGAGGTTTGTTCTGGATTTGTTGCTCAGTCGTCATGATTTCCAGTGTTTCAAATGCGGGCGTAACGGCAGCTGCAAGTTGCAGGATTACGCGTTGGCATACGGTCTGACAGAAAACATGTATGCCAAGGGACAAGGGATTTCCGCGGGTTTGCCGGATGTTTCCCATCCGCTTTTTACGTTCAAACCGGGTCTTTGCGTTATGTGCCGCCGATGTACCCGAGTGTGCGAAAAACTTCAGGGACGGGATGTGATCAGCATCAGCCGGCGGGGGGCTTCGACAAGGATGAGCCCGGCTTTTGGTCTGCCTTGGGCGGAGTCGGACTGCGAATCTTGTGGGAATTGTGTGTCTTATTGCCCCACCGGAGCCCTGACTTCTCGCGACAACACGAAGAGTTTCCGGGCTTGGGAAGTGGAACGGGTCCGGACGACCTGTCCTCATTGCGGGACAGGATGCCAATATGATTTATTGGTGAAACAGAATCGGTTGGTGGGGGTGGAACCGGCTGACGGACCGGCTAACGGCGGTTTGTTGTGTGTTAAAGGGAAGTTCGGGTCTTATAAGTTTGTCCATTCGCCGGAGCGTCTGAGGCAGCCTTTGATTCGGCGAGAGGGGATTCTGGAACCGGCTTCTTGGGATGAGGCTTTGGATCTTGTGGCAGACCGGTTCCGGCATCTTATCGCGGAACATGGATCTGATGCTGTGGCGGGATTTTCCTGCGCCCGGGCGACCAATGAGGACAACTATGTTTTTCAGAAGATGGTGCGGGCAGTTTTTGGCACCAATAATGTTGACAATTGCGCTCGTGTCTGTCATTCGGCATCGGTCCACGGGCTGTCTATGACCCTGGGTTCGGGGGCGATGACCAATTCGATTCGGGATATCACCCGGGAAGCCGATGTTATTCTGTTGATCGGCTCGAATCCGACGGAAGCGCATCCGGTGGTGGGCGCTCAGATCCGTCAGGCTTTGCTGCGGGGTGCCAAGCTGATTGTGGTGGATCCACGCAAGATTGATTTGACCAAACAGGCGACAGTGCATTTGCAGATCCGGCCGGGAACCAACGTTGCCTTCGCCAACGGGATGATGCATGTTATTCTGCGGGAGGGATTGGCGGATCGGGAGTTCATTGAGAAACGGACAGAGGGATTTGAGGAAGTAGAACGGCTCGTGGCCGCTTATACGCCGGAGAGGGTGGCGGAGATCTGCCGCATTGATCCGGAGGATTTGCGGCAGGCGGCAATCTTGTATGCTCAGGCTGAGAGGGCACCGATTATTTATTGTTTGGGGGTTACCGAACATTCTTCGGGGACAGAAGGGGTTATGAGTCTTTCCAATATCGCTATGTTGGTGGGAAAGATCGGTAAACCGGGATGCGGCGTGAATCCTTTGCGGGGACAGAATAATGTGCAGGGAGCCTGCGATATGGGGGCGTTGCCTTATGATTTTCCTGGGTACCAGAAGGTGGCCAATCCGGATGTGCGTGAGAAGTTTGCCCGGGCCTGGGGGGTCCCTATGCGTGATAAGATCGGTTTAACGGCGACTCAGGTTATACCGGCGGCCCGGGAAGGGTTGATTAAGGGGCTCTATATTTTTGGGGAAGATCCTATGGTGACGGATCCGGATACGGCCCATGTTCGGGAGGCTTTGGAAGGGTTGGAGTTCCTGGTTGTTCAGGAGTTGTTTCTGACGGAAACGGCGGCCTTGGCTGATGTTGTGTTGCCGGGGGTCAGTTACGCTGAGAAAGAGGGAACTTTCGTCAACACGGAACGTCGGGTGCAGCGGGTGCGCCGGGCGGTGACCTTGGATGGGGATATGAAGCAGGATTATGAGATAATCTGTGAGATTATGACCCGGATGGGGTATCCTTGCCGTTATGAGTCGGCGGCGGCGATCATGGATGAGATTGCTTCTGTGGTGCCCATCTATGGCGGGATCAGCCACGAGCGGTTGGATGCGGCGGGAGCTGCGGGGTTGCAGTGGCCTTGCCCCGATCCGGCCCATAGAGGGACGTCTTTTTTGCATGAGGAGCGATTCAGTCGGGGGTTGGGGTTGTTCTATCCGGCGGAGTACAGGGAGGCGAAGGAGATGCCTGATGGGCTCTATCCGTTAACGATGGTGACAGGACGGATGCTTTATCATTATAACGCCCGGGCGATGACGGGCCGGACAGAAGGAATCAACGCTTTGGCGAATACCTCATATATAGAGATGAATGCCGGGGACGCGCTGTTGTTAGGTGTGGGGGACGGCGATCGGGTGGTCGTGGCTTCCCGGCGTGGCGAGATTGAGACGACAGCCCGGGTGGGGGATGTTGTCTCGCCGGGGGAGGTTTTTATGACGTTTCATTTTCCGGACGGGAATGTTAATAAGCTAACCAATCCCGCGTTGGATGAGATCGCCTGGATTCCGGAGTATAAGGTTTGTGCGGTGCGCGTGACCCCTGCGTGATAGGTTCGGAACACCTGTGTGAAATGAAGGGTATCATGAAAGGGCCCGAATGGATGGGGTGATCTCTGCGTGAAAGGGTCGAAAGGGAGCGGGAGGGTCGGAAGGGAGCGGGAAGGTCGAAAGGAAGCGGGATGTCTGACAAACTGCATTCAATATATGTAAAGCTTCTGGCGTTTTACGGGAATCCGCATTGGTGGCCCGCGAGAACACCTTACGAAGTTATTGTGGGCTCGATTCTGACCCAGAACACCGCTTGGAGCAATGTTGAGAAGGCTATCGCCAATTTCGGAGACGGCCTCACGCCGGAGGCTGTCGCCATTGCCGATGTTGCAAAGTTGAAGGAAATCATTCATCCGGCGGGGTTCTTTAATCAGAAGGCGGTCTACTTAAAAGCCGTTACCGCCTGGTTTGGGAGATATGGGTACGATGTCGCGGCTGTGCGGCGGGAGCCTTTTGAGAAATTGCGGGCCGAACTGCTCGCCACGAAGGGGGTGGGTATGGAAACTGCTGATTCCATCTTGCTATACGCTTTTGAGTTGCCGACTTTTCCGGTGGATGCATACACTTTGCGGCTCTGTAGGCGATACCCGATTGCCGCGGGCACAGGGTACGAAGCCGTTCGGGCCTATTTTCAAGAGGGGCTTGAACCGAGTATCGAGGTCTACAATAACTTTCACGCCTTGATTGTGCTCAATGCCAAATCATTTTGCAGGAGCAAACCTGTTTGCGACGGGAGACTTGCGGAGGGGTGCCCGCTTATGGAGACTTGCGGACGGTGTGATAATCCGGCAGATTCCCATTGACCCTACAGTCTTTTCAGCAGCTTCAACTTAAGTTCGCTGTAGGGCGGGTACCGCAGCGGGAGATCGATTCCTTTGGACATATGCAGGACACTCTTGATATGGCTAAAGGCGTCAAAACCGGCTTTGCCGTGATAGCAGCCCATGCCGCTGTCGCCAACGCCGCCGAAGGGAAGACGGGGCGTTGCCAGATGCAAGAGGGTATCATTGACACAACCACCACCAAAGGATATCTGTCTCAGAAAGTACTTTTGGGCTTCTTTGCCGGTGGTAAACAGATACATTGCCAAGGGTTTCGGTCGGGCGTTGATCATGGCCACGGCTTCCTCCGGGGTGGTGTAAGTCAGGACCGGCAAAAGAGGACCGAATATTTCTTCCTGCATCACCGGCGCGTCCCAAGAGGTGTTATCCAAAATCGTTGGTTCAATCTGTAAGGTTGCCGGATTGGCGCTGCCGCCGATGATGGTGTGTTCACCTTCCAGAAGCCCCAGGAGCCGATGGAAGTGCTTTTCGTTGATGATTCTCGGGTAGTCGGGGTTATTGCAAGGGGTTTTGCTGTAGTGGGTTTCGATGGAGGCAGCCATTTCGCTGAGGAGGTCATCCTTTATGGATGCGTGAGCCAGCACATAATCCGGGGCGACGCAGGTTTGCCCCGCGTTGATGCATTTGCCCCAGACTATGCGTTTGGCTGCAAGCTGGAGATTGGCGGTTTCGTCGACGATGCAGGGGCTTTTGCCGCCCAGTTCCAAAATAACGGGGGTCAGATACCGGGAAGCGGCTTGCATGACGGTTCGTCCCACAGATGTGCTGCCTGTGAACAGAATGATATCGTAACGTTCATTGAGGAGAGCCGCGTTTTCCCGGCGGCCGCCTTCCACCACAGTGACATGGCCTTTGTTGAAGACTTCGGCGCACATCCGCGCCAGCAGGGAGGATGTTTCAGGGGAGTAGGCCGACGGTTTCACGATGGCGCAGTTGCCGGCGGCGACGGCGGCTATGAGAGGCCCTGTCGTCAACATAAAGGGATAGTTCCAAGGAGACATAATGAGGGCCAGGCCGTAGGGTTCAGGGTATTTCCGGCCGAAGGAGGGAAAGTTCTTCAGGTTGGTCGGGACAAATTGCGGGTGATGCCAACGATGAATGTGGTTCAGCGTATAACGCAGTTCATCCAGGACAGCACCGACTTCTGTGGCGTAAGATTCAAAGGGAGGTTTGTTGAGGTCTGTTCTGAGAGCAGCCAGTATGTCTTTGTCGTGACGGTGTATCCACTTTCTGAGTTTTTCCAAACACTGAACACGGGTACTGATATCTCTGGTTCGTCCGGCTGTGAAGTAGGCTCGATGTTCTTGTGTGATTGCAGCGAAGTCAACCATATTTTTTCCCCTCCTGAAGCGGGTTGCGCCCGCAATGTCGCACAGCCGAGAATCAGCCGCGGGCCGATTCCTCGGCAGGTTCTTCACTAAGTCCAAATCGCGTAAAGGGATGGCAAGGAGTACTAGGGATGCGTTCAATGATCGATACGGCGCAGGTTGAGAATGGTTGCGGAATGCTTAATGTCAAAAATTTCCGGTTGTTTATTCAAGTATAGGATGTGTTCCTCTTCGAAAGCGGCGATGGCTTCTTGGGATAAGGGCGACGCGCCGATACCTCGGCAGGTTTTGATGCGGCCATGCCAGCTTTCACGGGTAAATGGGACATTGAAATCAAAGGTCGTTGCTTTCTCCAATTCGAACAGGTCTTCAGACCATTGGATTGTATGGGGTAGGGTGTGTCTTTTCATGCCGCCGCCTGTCCAGGCGGGGTTGTGTTTGAGCACCAGCTCCTCGCTGTGGCTGGCGATGACGTCTTCTTCGGGAAGCCATACTACGTATAAGATACAGAAGTGCCCGCCTTTTTTCAGGATTCTGTGGATTTTGGGCAGGACAATGGCCTTGTCAAAATACAGAAAGCATTGACAGGCTGTGACAACATCAAAGCTCTCATCGGGGAAATCGAGTTCCTCGGCTGAGGCGGTAATGTACTCTATATCCATGTTGGCTGCTGCCGAGAGACGGCGTGCTTCTTCGATCTGGTTCCCGGAAATGTCCGCACCGATGAAGTGGGCGCCGTACTTGTACAGGTTTCTGGGCAAGACGCCGGTACCTGTTCCCAAATCCAATACGTTCTGACCTTGGAGACAGAGTCCTTGTTCGACTATTTTTTGGTAGAAGATATCAGGATAGATGTCTCTGTATTTGGCGTAATCTCGGGAAGTCTTTCCCCAGTCAAAGGCTTGGCCGTGATCGATGGTGGTGTTGGTTATCATAAGAGTGATCATAGGGTGTTTCCTCGATTCAATTGTTGTTTCTTATATGATATCATAAGTCTGTGTCTAATTAATAATTTTTTTTGAAGGGTTTAAAAGGATGGGGCGAATTCCGGATTCATTAACGCTATCTGTGCCAATGAAGCGATACCACCGGGGTGTTCTGTCGGAGGATACCGGCGAGATACTGAGGGAGGCGGGGTTGTCACTCTATGTGAATAATAGCTTGTTGATTATGATCCTTTGTCTGCCGTCACATCTTGAGGAACTGGTTGTGGGGTATCTTTGGACGGAGGGCATTATTGCTTCTTTGGAGGAGGTTGTTTCATGCAATATCGATGTGGAGACAGGCAGAGCCGATGTGTGGCTTGATAAGACAACGGAAACGGCGGTCTTGGAACAGATGGCTGCTACGGACAATGGTGACACCGTGAGATTACCGGAAGCGATGGGACGGAGGGCTCTATGCGGTGTGAAGGAGCCGGCATACAATTGTGAGACCGTCCTGAAAAATGCCAACCGGTTGTTAGTTCATTCCAAGCTGTTTCGCACAACAGGCAATGTCCATGCGGTGATGTTGTGCCGGGATGACGAAATATTGTGTTGTATGGAGGACGTCGGGCGTTTCAGTGCTTTCGACAAATGTTTGGGGTACGCGCTTAGGAAAGGATGGGTTCTGGAGGATGTTTGTGCGTATACCACCGGCAGGGTTCCAAGGGCTCTGGTGCTTAAGGCGATTCGGACCGGTATTCCGATGTTGGTTTCCCGTTCCGCCCCAACAGACGCGGCCCTTGATTTGGCGAGGTGCTATGGTGTTAAGGTTGTCGGTTTCGCGCGGGGCGATGGGATGAATGTGTATTGCTGATATGAATGCCATCCTAAATATGGCACAGGGGGATCGTCTTACGCCAGAGGGATTGTCTTCGTGGCGATGTTACCGCAAAACATTCGGTCATGTTCCACAAAAACCATGGTTGGATGGTAAGTTGTTATGAGATCCTCGATCTGCATCCTTGACAGGATGTCGATAGCGTTCAAGGGTTCGTCCCAGATATAGACGTGAGCCTGTTGGCAAAGGCTGCGGGCCAGCAGAACCTTTTTCTTCTGTCCGGTGCTGTAATCGCTCATGTCTTTTTCGAATTGCAATCGCGAGAAATCCAGTTTTCTCAGAATCGTCTTGAATAAGGTTACATCTATCCGGTGTTCGGCAGCGTATGCGACCAAATCTCCCGTGAGGAACGACGCAATCTGGGGGACGTAAGAGATAATAAGTCTGCTGCCGATGCTGACGGAACCGGTGTGGGGGATGTTTTCTCCACAGAGCAGCTTGAGGAGACTGCTTTTGCCGGAACCGTTACCGCCCAGCAACGCAATCCGGTCGCCTTGCTCCAGGGTGAAACTCTGATTGCCAAAAACCTCTCTGTCTCCGTAAGCTATGCCCAGATGGTCAACTGAGAGCATCCGATTCGTATGATAGGTTAGGGGATGAATTTTTAACGCCTCGGCTGTTTCAATGTTTTTGAGTAGGGTGGATTTTTCGTCTATGGCGGATTGTTGTCTGCGTTCGAGGTTTTTGCGGCGCTGTTGCATACGTCTGGATTTCTCGCCGTAGTAGGCCCTGGTATCGATGTTTTGGTGACCTTTTTTCCTTATGGTGGCGGCGCCTTTTCCCATCTTGGCAGATTCCACTTTGTCAGCCCATTGTGAGCTTTGCCGCGCTGCCGATTCTAAACGTTTGATATCTTTTTTGAGCCTCTCGTTCTCCGCGATTTCGAAATCGTCCCGCAGGAGCTTGTTGCGATACCAGCCGGAGAAATTGCCGTTCTGGATCTCGATGTCCGTCTTGTTGATTGACAGGATATGGTCTACGCAGCCATCCAGAAACGCCCGGTCGTGGGAAACCAGGATAAATCCGGCTTTTGTGTTCAAGTATTTCGCAACAATTTCACGAGCCGCCATATCCAAATGGTTGGTGGGTTCGTCGATCAGCAAAAAACTGTTTTCCCGCAGAAATAGTCCGGCCAACAAGGTTTTGGTCTGTTCGCCGTTGGAAAGGGTGGAGAAGGGGCGATATAAGGCGTCTTCGTCAACCGCCAGCTTGGAGAGTTCTTTCTGGAGTTGCCATAAGAGGGCTTCCGGCGCGATGGCGGATAAGACATCAAGAGTGTTTTGCGACGAATCGGCGGCATAGGGGAAATACTCAAATCGCACGCCGGCGGAGATCGTACCCTGATACGCGTATTTTCCCATAAGCAAATTCAAAAAAGTGGTTTTCCCGCGTCCGTTGCGTCCGCAAAAACCCAGCTTCCAGTCGGTATCGATTTGGAAAGAAACGTCGGCAAAAATATTGTCGTAGCTGCCGTTATAAGCAAAAGTCAAGTTTGATACATTAATGAGCGACATAGTAAACTCCTTTCCCGGCTGGAAAAGGAGTTGAAACGCAGGCTCATCGAGGACCGGAAACAACCGTGGGGTGTTCACATATCCCCATATATCCTCGGAATGCGTTAGTCCAATTCCAACCACAATCATGTCAGTCAGGAAGAATCCCGAACAGGCACGATTCTTAATAGACACAATCCGAATCAGGATTGGCTAGTCGTGTTGGTTGTCAGACTAACGGATCATTCTTACACCTCTCTCTGATTTTTGGCAGGCTCTGCCTGCATCACTGTTTTCAGTATACCCCTTTTGGTGGCAATAGGCAACGGCTTATTATCCGGATAGTAACTTATAGACGCGAAGCGTCAATAAAAACAAGAAAATCCACATTCTGAATACTGAATACTGAATACTGAATACTGAATACTGAATACTGGATACTTGCGGGCGAAGCCCGCGTTAGACAAAACACATTTGTCCAAAGCCCAAGATTCTGATATTATTGAGAAAATGGTTTTCGGGACAATGGTAGCGGAATTTCGTTGCAAGGAGCAAGGAGCAAGGTCTATGTCTGGACATTCTAAATGGGCAAATATTAAACACAAAAAAGCCCGAACCGACGCCCAGAAGGGAAAGGTTTTCACCAAGCTGGGACGGGAGATTATTGTGGCGGCCCGAGCCGGCGGGAGCGATATCAATAATAATTTTCGGTTGAAGGTGGCTGTTGAGAACGCCCGGGCGGCCAATATGCCTAATGACAATATTAACAGAGCTATCCAGAAAGGTACGGGAGCTATCGCCGCTGAGTTGCTTGAGGAACTGCGTTACGAAGGGTACGCCCCGGGAGGGGTGGCGGTTATGGTTGATTTGATGACGGATAACCGCAATCGCACTGCCGGGGAGATGCGCTTTATCTTCTCCAAAAATGGCGGGAATTTGGGGGAGGAGGGAAGCGTCAGCTGGATGTTTGCCCGCAAGGGGCAGATCAGTGTGCCAAAGGAAGGACTGGCGACAACGGAGGACGATTTGCTGATGGTGGTTCTTGAGGCGGGGGCGTTGGATTTCGAGGCCCAGGATGAGACTTATGAAGTGTTTACGGATGCCGATGATATGGAAACGGTACTCAGGGCTCTGGCTGAGAGCGGTGTTCGCGTCGCGGAGGCTCAGGTGAATTTGATTCCGGCAAATCTTGTGGAAATTTCAGATGTGGAGCAGGCCCGGAAGATTATCAGGTTGATTGAGATGCTGGAGGAGCATAACGACGTACAAAAGGTTTCGTCGAATCTGGAGTTGGCTGACAGCATTGCGGCGGAGGATTTGTAAGGTTGGGGAATAGGGCTGGAGAATAGGGCTGGGGAATAGGGCGGGAGAATATGAGGATTCTGGGGATTGATCCCGGGACGGCTATCCTGGGATTTGGGTTGATCGAGAAGAGCGGGGACACGCTGAAGGCTCTGGAATATGGCTGTTGGCGAACCGGAGCTGATCTGGAGGCGGCGGACAGACTGTTGTTTTTGCATAAGACTTTATGTGAGTTTATTGATTTATACAAACCTGAACATATGGCGGTGGAATCGCTGTTTTTTAATAGCAACGTAAAAACAGCCCTGTCTGTGGGGCAGGCCCGGGGGGTGGTGTTGTTGGCGGGGGCGCAGAAGCAATGCCGGATCGCTGAGTATACGCCTCTTCAAGTGAAGCAGGCTGTGGTTGGGTATGGGAAGGCTGACAAAAAACAGGTTCAGTTCATGGTGAAGGCTTTGCTTGGGTTGCCCGGTGTGCCTCAGCCTGATGACGCGGCGGACGCGTTGGCGATCGCGATCTGTCACGGGCATAGCCGGAGATAAAGGAACCAATCGGATGTGGATAGGGGATTGAGATATGATTGGCATGCTGCGAGGTTGTGTGTGGGAAAAAGGTATTGACGGGGTTGTGCTGGATGTTGGAGGTGTCGGGTACGAGATTACCGTGCCGGCACGACTCAACACGGTTCTGGCCGTGGGCTTGGAGTGTGTTCTCTATACGTGTCTGGTTGTTCGCGAGGATGATATGTCTCTTTATGGGTTCGCTGCTGCCCGGGATAAGGATCTTTTTCTGAAACTGACAGGTGTGACGGGCGTGGGCCCGAAAGCGGCGATGGCGTTGTTGTCGGCTTATGAGGGGGTGCAGTTGGCTCAGGCTCTCGCTCAGGGCAATCATACTTTGCTGACCCATGCCCCGGGTATCGGAACGAAGACCGCGCAACGTCTTGTTTTGGAGTTGAAGGGGAAGTTTGATGACGATATGTGGCGGCAGTCTCTGGCCGAGGCGGAGAGCGGGGACGCGGTGCAGGGTTGGGGGCATGAATCGGCGAGGGGTCAACCGGATGGGAGCGGGCTGGATGTTCTCGATTCTTTGATCGCGTTGGGTTTCTCTCTGGCGGAAGCGAAACAGGCTTGGAAGACGGTGCGCGAGGCAGATAGGGGGGCATCCACGGAGGAACAGGTTCGAGCCGCTTTGCGGTTATTGGCGAAAGGGAAGTGATGGGAGGACATCATTCTCACATGATCAACTTGATACGGACGGGCGGGGCTCGTTGCAAATCCGGTAGTTGGCTGATACAATTTGAGTAACTCTGTCCAATATGAAAGGGGATCTATGGAGGAGCGTTTGGTTGCGTCATTGGAACGCAATGAGGATAAACAAGATATCGATATGTTAAGGCCCCAGCGGCTGGACGAATATATTGGGCAAACCCGGCTCAAGGAAAACCTGAGAGTGTTCATTCAGGCCGCGTTGGAGCGAGGGGATTCTCTGGATCATGTTTTGTTGTACGGGCCGCCAGGGTTGGGCAAGACCACTTTGGCGAATATTATCGCGGCAGAGATGGGGGTCAGCATTCGGGTGACATCAGGTCCGGCGATTGAGCGGGCGGGGGATTTGGCGGCTTTGTTGACGGCGTTGGAACCGCGGGATGTGTTGTTTGTGGATGAGATTCATCGGTTGAATAAGGTTTCGGAGGAGGTTCTCTATGCAGCGATGGAGGACGGATGTCTGGACATTATGATTGGCAAGGGGCCCAGCGCGCGTTCGATCCGCTTGTCTTTACCTCCTTTTACGTTGATTGGGGCAACCACCCGGGCGGGGTTGCTGTCTTCACCTTTGCGGGATCGGTTCGGGATTATTAGCCGGTTGGAATTTTATTCCCAAGAGGAGTTGCTGGCGATCGTTGAACGGACGGCGCGAATTCTGCAGACGGCCATCGATAACCCGGGAGCTTCTGAGATTGCCCGGCGTTCCCGGGGAACCCCTCGGATTGCCAATAGGTTGTTGAAGCGAGTACGGGATTACGCCCAGATTTGGCAGATGGATCCGATCGATCTGGAAACAGCCGATAAGGCGTTGGAGATGTTGGAAGTGGACAGGCGCGGGTTGGACGCGTTGGATATGAAGTATCTGCAGGCGATTGTGACCAAGTTTGGCGGCGGGCCGGTGGGGGTGGAAACCTTGGCGGCGGCGTTGGGGGAGGAGAGCGGGACCTTGGAGGATGTGGTGGAACCGTTTCTGTTGCAGGAGGGTTTTATCCAGAGGACACCCCGGGGACGGATGACGACAGCGTTGGCTTGCCGGCATTTACGGCTTCCGGCACCGGCGAGAGTGGAACAGATGGAACAGCAGGAGCTGTTTTCATAGGAAGGCTGTTTTCGCGCAGGAGTAGCCGGTTGTTTGTTGTCATAGGAGGTATTGAGGTTGAGGCTTGAGGATTTCGATTACCGGCTGCCTCAGGAATTGATCGCGCAGTCGCCGGTTGAGCCCCGCGATGATTCGCGTCTGATGGTTCTTGACCGGGAATCGGGGAAGGTCTCCCATGATCGTTTCTACAATTTGACACAGTGGTTGAGACCGTCGGATGTTCTTGTGTTGAACAGGACGAAGGTTTTGCCGGCGCGGCTGTTTGGTATTAAGGAGGATACAGGGGCGAGGTTGGAGGTGTTGTTGCTGAGACCTTGGGAGGGACGAGGCGTGACTTGTGAGGGACGAGGCGTGACTTGTGAGGCACGAGGCGTGACTTGTGAGACACAAATCGTGACTTGGGAGGTTCTGTTGCGGCCGGCGAAGCGGCTCAGAGTTGGTCAGACATTGCTGTTTTCGGCTCGTGTGGAAGAGAACGGGCAGTGGACGGATATTACAGATATAACGGATACTACGGATACTACGGATAGTGCGGATAGTGCGGATAGTGCGGATAGTGCGGATACTACGGATAGTGCGTTAGTTCAACAGTTACGTGGGCACTTGGTTGATGTTCTGCCCAACGGTAACCGGGTTATGGAATTTGTATGCGAGAGGCCTTTTGATGAGGTGTTGGGAAGAATAGGGCGTGTGCCGCTGCCTCCTTATATTACCACCGAGTTGGAGGATCGGGATCGCTATCAAACGGTGTATGCCCGTGAAACGGGTTCGGTGGCGGCACCGACGGCGGGGCTGCATTTTACGCCGGAATTGCTTGAACGGGTGGGTCTTATGGGGGTGGAGATCGCGGAGGTGCTTCTCCATGTGGGGCTGGGAACTTTCCGGCCGGTTCAATGCGAGAATATTCGTGAACATCAGATGCATACCGAGTATTATGAGATCAGCCCGGAGACCGAGGCATGTTTGCTACAAGCCAAAGAGCAGAACCGCCGTATTGTGGCGGTGGGAACGACAACGGCCAGGGCCTTGGAATCGTGGGGATTGGGCGGTTCCCATCTTCAATCAACGGGGTGGACGGACATCTTCATTTATCCGGGCTACGAATTTCGAGTGGTGGACGCACTTATTACGAATTTTCATTTTCCACGATCGACTCTTCTCATGCTTGTCAGTGCTTTGGCCGGTCGGGAACGGGTTTTGGCGGCTTATGATGAGGCAGTTGCTTGGCAGTATCGGTTCTATAGTTTCGGTGACGCGATGCTTATTGTGTAGGTCTAGAGGTGATTATGGCGGATGTATCCGGGTTTCATTGGGAATTGATTAGGAAGGATCCGGCTTCAGGAGCGCGGGCGGGGGTGCTGCATACGCCTCATGGGTGTGTGGAGACGCCGGTTTTCATGCCGGTGGGAACTCAGGCGACGGTAAAAGGCTTAAGTCCTGAGGAGCTGGAGGGGCTGGGGGCACAGATTATCCTGAGCAATACTTATCATCTGTATTTACGTCCGGGATCGGCTGTTGTGCGGGAAGCCGGGGGGCTGCATAAGTTCATGCATTGGTCTAAGCCTATTCTGACGGATAGCGGCGGGTTTCAGGTGTTCAGCCTTGGAGATCTGCGCAAAATTTCGGAGGAGGGGGTTGCTTTTCAGTCGCATTTGGATGGGTCAGCCCATTTCTTGTCTCCGGAAAAGGCGATTGAGGTTCAATTGGATCTGGGAGCGGATATTATTATGGCTTTTGACGAGTGTGCGCCGTATCCCAGTACCTATGACTATATTAGCCGGTCTATGGAACGGACCCTGAGATGGTTGGGACGCTGCCGGGAGGCCAAGCTTCGTTATGAACGCGGGGCATCATCTTTGTTTGGGATCGTGCAAGGGGGAATGTTTGCGGAGTTGCGGCGGCAGAGTGCTTTGGCTACGGTTGAGTTCGATTTGCCCGGGTATGCGATTGGGGGCCTCAGTGTGGGGGAACCTTTCGATGTGATGTGTGAGATGCTTGATGTGACAACAGAGCTTCTGCCTGAAGACAAACCGCGCTATTTGATGGGGGTGGGAACCCCGGATTATTTGCTGGCTGCTGTCAGGCGTGGTGTGGATATGTTCGACTGTGTTCTGCCCACACGGATCGCCCGCAACGGGTCGGCTTTGACCCGGGAGGGCAGACTTGTTGTCCGCAACGCCGCTTTCGCCGAAGATCTGAGGCCAATTGAGGAGGGGTGCACCTGCTATGCCTGCAGGAATTATTCCCGGGCTTACATCCGACATTTGGTTAAGGCTCGTGAGATGTTTGGGTTGCGGCTCCTCAGCATCCACAACCTCCATTTCTTGACATCCTTTATGCGGGATATTCGAGCAAGTATTATTTCCGGGTATGATGTGGTATAATTGAGTTTGTACATTGTTTGGCGGGATTCTGGATTCGGGATTCGGGATTTGGCATTATTGAAAAGGGGGATACCTAATGGATCCGAATATGTGGAGTATGTTGTTAATGGTCCTTGCGATGGTGGCGATCTTTTATTTTCTGGTTATTCGACCTAATAAAAAGCAGCAAGATGCGCACAAGCTGCTTCTTGAAAGGATGCGCCAGAATGATAAGGTGGTTACGACCAGCGGTATTCATGGGACGGTAGCTCGTATCAATGATGATACGGTTATGGTCAAGGTGTCCGATCGGACGGAGATCGAGTTTTCTAAAAGTGCGATCCAATTGGTTAATCCTGAATCTTCCGGCTCCGGATCGGGGTCAGGTTCGGGATCGGGATCGGGATCAGGCTCGGGATCCGGTTCAGGATCCGGTTCAGGGAAAGCGAATATGGATTATGACGATGATGATGAAGATTTTATGACGGACGAAGAGATTGCCGAAAAGAGAAGACGGAAGAAACAGAAAAAGGATGCTGATCGGGAAAACAACTGAGAGGAACTGCTCGTTTGCCCTTGTGGCTGCTAAAAATAATCAAATTGAGCCGTCGGCAGAAACCTTTCTCCCGGCTTTTTTTGATGGGACCTTTCGTCGTGGCATTAGTCACTTAGGTTGCAACAACATCAATAAAAAACAAGAAGATCCACATTCTGAATCCTGAATACTGAATACTGGATACTTGCGGGCAACGCCCGCTTTAGATTTTGCACCGGACGACGATATTTGCGCTGAGACGTTTAAGGGGCTATAATGATATAGGTTTCAGGCTTAACAGGTACGAGGAGGATGTTGGAGTATGGTCAAAATGAATGTGCTTAAGCTGGCCGCGGTTGTGGTTGCGGTTGGGGCTTTGGCTGGTTTTTCTTTCTGGTTTTTGTTCGCCACCGAGTGGGGATTGGCTCTCGGCTTGGATCTGCGCGGTGGCGTTCATGTGGTTATGGAAGCCAAACCGAATGAAGACGGTCGGGAGATCACTAGGGCTGATATGGAGCAAGTCAAGATTATCATTGAAAGGCGTATTAACAGCTTGGGTGTGGCTGAGCCGACGATTACACCGGATTATGGTCGGAACCGTATTATTGTTGAGTTGGCGGGGGTGACGGATCCGGATAAAGCGGTGAAGGATCTTCAAACCATGGCGAAGCTGACGTTTCGTAACGCCAACGGTGAGATTCTGATGGATGGCAGTTATCTGACGAACGCCAGAGCCGATATCGACAATAACAAGATCCCTGTTGATCATGTTATTAATATTGAGTTCAATTCGGAGGGGGCCAAGCTTTTCAGTGAAGTTACCTCGAAATATGTGGGGCAGGTTCTCGCGATCTATCTGGATGAGGAAGAATTGACGGCACCTACCGTTAATGGGCCTATTTCAGGAGGGAGAGCTGTTATTACCGGGCAATCTTCCCGGGAAGAGGCGAGCAGGATTGCGTCGTTGTTGCGTTCCGGGGCTTTACCCGTGAGTATGGATATTGTGTTGAAGCAGCAAGTTGGGGCCCAGTTGGGTGCCGATTCCATTCAGAAGAGTATGATGGCTTGTTTGGTGGCGATTGTTTTGATCGTGGCTTTCATGATTGCCTACTACCGGTTGCCTGGGTTGGTGGCGTCTTTCGCGTTGTTGGTTTTTAGCATTATTGTGCTTTGGGTACTCAGGGCTTTTGGCGCGGTATTGACTTTGACTGGGATTGCGGGGTTCGTACTTTCTTTGGGTATGGCGGTGGATTTGAATATTATTGTGTTTGAGCGTATTAAGGAGGAGATCGCTTTTGGCAAATCCCTGCGGGCTGCTGTGGATGCGGGATTCAGCCGGGCGTTTCTGACGGTTATTGATTCCAATATTACAACGATGTTCGTAGCCTTGACTTTGCTTTTCCTAGGGTCGTCAAGTATTAAAGGGTTTGCGGTTACGCTGGCTATCGGGTTGTGCGCGAGTCTGTTCACGGCGATTACCTTTACCAGAACGATTATGCGATGGGTCGTCGGCGTGAATCCCAAGATGAGTACACGCTTATTCGGTGTAAGGAGGGCGGGGTAATGGCGAAGAAAAGACAGCGTAGATACGGAAATAGTGTCAAACAGGCAGGGCCAAACGCCCAAGCCGGCCAGGGATCTCATGAACAGGCAACAGTGAGCGCGAGCAAGGACGGCGTGAAAAGCCAAAGTCAGCAAGCGCCTTCAAGCGGTGTTGTTACTTATGAGGATGTCAAAAAGAGGTATAAGTTCTATTTCAATATTATTGAGAAGAGGAATGTCTGGCTTATTATTTCAGGCGTGTTGCTCGTGATGAGTATTGTGTCTTTGCTTGTGTTAGGCTTGAATTTGGGGATGGCTTTCAAGGGCGGCACCATGGTGTCAATGACTTTTGCCGAGCCGATTACCCAGCAAGGGGTGTCTGATGTTCTGGTTTCTGAAGGTATCGCGGGGCCGCAGGTGCAGTTATCCGGCGATTACAGGGCCATTATTAGGACCAATGAGTTGGATGACAGTCAGAGGGCTGATGTGCTGGCGGCACTGCAGGAGAGGTTCGGAGCCTACGATCCAACGTCTTTCGAGGAGGAGACGGTGGGGGCTTCTATCGGCGGGGAGCTGCTGAGAAGCGCCATTGTTGCGTTGTTGGTGGCTTGCGGGCTGATGCTGGTGTATTTGGTCTTTCGGTTCAAGTTCAATTACGCGGTTTCCGGTGTGCTGGCGTTGTTGCATGATATTGTTGTGACAATCGGTGTGTTTGCGCTTCTGCGCTGGCAGATCGATCCGCCGTTTATCGCGGCGATTTTGACGGTTTTCGGGTATTCGATCAATGATAAAGTGGTTATCTTTGACCGCATTCGAGAAAATGAAGGGGCGCAGAGGAAACGGACTTCATATAAGGATTTGGTTGATCAGTCTCTTTGGCAGACCATGGCCCGTTCCATTAATACGGCGGTGGCGGTTTTGCTGGCTCTGTTCGCGATTTATCTTCTCGGCGGCGAAGCGACGAAGACGTTTTCTCTGGCGATGATTATTGGTGTTGTTATCGGGATGTATTCTTCGATTTTCCTGGCCAGCCAATTTGTTGTGCTGCTGAAACCTTTATCGAAGGCACCTCAATGATTTTGTAAATACCAGAGGGGAGAGGTTTATCGCCATGAAACTTACTGTCTTAGGGAATTGGGGAGCTTGTCCTCAGGCCGGCGAAGCGACTGCCGGCCTGCTTCTTTGTGTGGAGGACAGGGTCTTTTTAATTGATTGCGGCAGCGGTGTGCTTGCTCAGAGTGGGAAGTTTTGTTCCGTGGGTGATTTCGAGGCGGTGTTCCTTTCTCATTACCATCATGATCATTGTGCGGATATCGGATGTTTGCAGTATGGGAGCAAGTTTGCTTTCATTTATGGGTTGCGCCGGGAACCACTTCTTATTTACGGTCACGACCAGTCGCCTCGTTTTGAGGATTTGACTTATGGATCTTTTGCTTTCGGGTACGCGGTTGGGCCGGATACGACTGTGGAGCGGGATGGTTTGCGAGTATCTTTTGCCCAAACAGCACATGAGCAGTACAATCTGGCGATGCGATTCGAGTATGGGAATGAGTCTTTGGTCTATACCGGCGATATGGGGCCTCGCAGCGATATTGTGGATTTTTGCGCCGGGGCTGATCTGCTGGTTTGTGAGTGTTGTTTCCTGGAGAGTGAGGCTGATGATTCTTTGGGGCATATGTCAACACGGGATGTGGGAACGTTGGCCCAAAAAGCGGGTGTTCGTCGGGTGATGCTGACGCATTTTCCTCATGGTGCCGAGGGCGCTATCTGGGAGAATGACCCGAAACGGACGCGGGAGCTTAGGGAAAGAATGGCTGGGGAAGTCAGAAGATATTATGACGGGCCGGTGTTGATTTCAAAGATTGGGGAGAGTTATCAATTGACTGTTGAGAGCTAATTCTGAGTGTTTGAGCGGGGAATAGGAAGGGTGAGATGACAATGCGAATGACGGGGGCTCAGGCGGTTATTGAATGTCTGAAAAATGAACAAGTGGATCTTATGTTCGGGTACCCGGGCGGCATGGTGTTGCCGTTGTATGATGCGCTGTATGAAGCTGATTTTCCTCATATTTTGCCTCGCCATGAGCAGGGCGCGGTTCATGCTGCGGATGCTTATGCGCGGGTGACGGGGAAGGTGGGTGTGTGTCTGGCGACTTCGGGACCGGGGGCGACGAATTTGATTACGGGTATCGCGGCGGCTCACATGGATTCCAGTCCGCTGGTGGTCCTTACGGGGCAGGTGGTGACGACGCTGATCGGACGGGATTCTTTTCAGGAAGCGGATATCCGGGGGATCACAACACCGATCACCAAACACAATTATATGATTAAGGACGCGGCGGATATCCCGCGGGTTTTCCAGGAGGCGTTCCATATCGCGAGAACAGGCCGGCCGGGGCCGGTGTTGATTGATATGCCCAAGGATGTTTTCGGGCAGGAGATTGATTTCGTGTATCCGGAAAAACCGGTTTTGCGGGGTTACAAGCCTATCTTCGAGGGTGATGAAGGGGCTGTTGAGGAGGTTTGCGCGTTGTTGGCAGAAGCGAAGAAGCCTTTGTTCTTTGTCGGCGGCGGCGTTAACATGAGCGACGGGGCGGATTTGATGCGGGAGGTGGTCTCTTACACGGGGATCCCGACTGTGGCCAGCCTGATGGGGTTGGGTGTCATGCCTGCGGATGATCCCGGGTTTTTTGGGATGATTGGGATGCATGGGTTGTTTGCGGGTAATATGGCGACAACACAAGCGGATGTGTTGGTGGGGTTCGGGGCACGGTTTGATGATCGTGTAACCGGGGCTTTGTCTAAGTTCGCGCCTCAAGCGAAGATTGTGCATTTTGATATTGATGCCGCTGAGATAAATAAAA
>WRJI01000023.1 GCA_009778595.1 Peptococcaceae bacterium
GCCGTTGCCGCGGTGCGATGAGCCGGCCCTGAAAGTTGATCTCATCGAACTGAAAGAAACCATCAAAACCATCAACAACCACAGAGACAAGCATATAGACCACGCTGCCCGGTCGGACGCCGCCTTCAACGCCATAATCTGGGAAGGAGACGACGTGGAAACAGCCCGCGAACAATGGGAACACATCCAAGGTCCCCGCTCCTAACCCAAAGCATAACCGGCCTCATGGGAATCCATATTCAGAACATAGAAGCCTTTTACAACGCCTGCAGACTCTCAAACTACATACTCCGGAATCGCCTGAATCCCGTCACATTAAACAATGCGAACAGACAATAAGTGCTTATCCCGTTCTATCCAACTGTGGAACTTGCTTTGGGAATTTACGATCAAAATTATCCAGTAAAATTATCCAGCCAATTATCCATTAAGCGTGGGCTACTCGGCTGTCAGCTTCAGCCCCGGGACAGCGTTCAGATTCCACCCCGTATACCGCCCCGCCTTGTTGTAACAATATCCGGCCACAGCTACCATGGCCCCGTTATCCGTACAGAATTCCAAAGAAGGCGAACAGAAGTCGACGCCTTGTTGCATAGCCTCCGCTTCTATCGCCTGCCCCAAAGCTCCATTCGCCGCCACCCCGCCGGCAAGGGCCAAAGTCCGCGCTTGCGGGAACCTTTCCAACGCCATATGTGTCTTCGTAACCAACACATCAATTACCGCCCGCTGAAACGAAGCGGCCATATCTTCTACACTTGGTGTATCCCCCCGCATTCGGGCCGAATTCAGCTGATTGAGGACTGCCGACTTCAAGCCACTGAAACTAAAATCCAGGCTGCCCGGCTCAAGCAGTGAGCGCGGCAACGCATAAGCGTCGTCCCTCCCCTTTTGCGCCGCTTTTTCAATATGAGGGCCTCCGGGGTAGCCCAGTTTCAAAGCCCGAGCTACCTTGTCAAACGCCTCTCCCGCCGCGTCGTCCCGGGTGCGGCCTACCACACGGTACGTCAAATAATCCTCGAAATATAGGTAATTCGTGTGCCCCCCCGACACCAACAGCGCCAACACCGGAAACGCCATATCCGGATGTTCCAGCAGATTCGCCAATACATGAGCTTCCAAATGATTGACCCCGATGAATTTAAGCCCCCTTGCATAAGCCAGGGCCTTGGCATAAGCAACGCCAACCAGCAATGATCCCACCAATCCCGGTCCGAATGTTACTGCCACCGCCCCAAGATCTTTCAGGCGGACGCCGGCCTCCCCCAGGGCGCGGTCTACGACGGCATCAATATGTAAACAATGCTCCCGGGAGGCTATCTCCGGAACAACGCCTCCATAGACCTGATGGACATCGATCTGCGAAGACGTAACATGGCTCAATAAAACACTTCCGCCGGACAACACAGCCGCGGAAGTCTCATCGCAACTTGTTTCAATTCCCAGAACCAAATCCTGTGCGATATCAATCACCACGTCTTCCTTCACGGAGTCGCCCGTCTTCCTTCACAGGGTCGCCCACATCACAACAGCGTCTTCCCGGTTATCCGAATAATACCGGGGTCGAACACCGACAGCGGCGAACCCCAATTTGCCATACATACGCTGGGCGATCTCGTTGGACGCGCGCACTTCCAGGGTCATGCGCTTGATCCCGGTTTTTATACAATACAGCATGACGCCACTCATCAGGTAGGCGCCCATCCCCTGCCCCCGACACCATGGGCTGACAGCCACATTGGTGATATGAGCCTCATCAAAAACCACCCAATATCCCATATATCCGACAACCTCATTATTGTATACAAGACAAAAATAATGAGCGACATCATTATCCTGCAACTCAGACCGAAAACAGGTCAGTGACCAAGGGTTGCTGAAAGAAGCCCTCTCAATGGACATGATCGCCGGCAAGTCGCCGAGAGTTACTCTGCGGATGGCCGGGGCTTCTGTTTTGTCTGACCTGGGCGATTCAGGTTCGGGCAAATCAGGTTTGGGCGTTTCGCACAGAAAAAGGTTGTTGTGATGATAATAGTGTCTGGCTCTGCTTTTCGGGTAATGCATGGAGGTTAATCCTTTGCTGATAAATGATATATCTTCATCCAGTATAACAGATATTTCACCGTTTAGGCAATTTGGTTTCGGCTTCAGACAACCGCAGATAATAGGGCCCACAATCTGTGGCGGCATTGTGTTCTCTTGCCAGAGCGTATTCGAGGGCGGCATATGAACCGCGCGGAAGTGCCTGTTCAGGCGGCAAAATGACGGCATGATCCCCCAGTTCCCGGGCAATATGACGACACGTTTCCGGGTTCAGGACAGCATCTCCGGCAAAAACATACCTTGTCTGATGTGACGTGATCGGCTCCAATGTGCCCAAATACCGCAAAAAATCTTCCGGCGCGACAGCGCAGGGAGGGATATGGCATACGCGGTTGTTGGGGGCTGCCCAGTGATAACAGGCGGCATACCACTCGTTTTTTCGGGCGTCCAGAATCACAGCAGAATAAAACGGGTTTCCGGCAGCCCCTTCCCGGGAGGCCCCTTCCCGGGAGGCCCATTCCCGGGAGGCCCACCCCCGGGAAGCCCAGGACAGGCAATCCAGGGAAAGCAGACCGACCATGGGCCGATCCAGAGCTTTGGCCAGTCCTTGAGCGGTTGCTAATCCGATACGGATACCTGTAAAGGATCCGGGACCACGGACGACACCGATAGAATCCAGATCTTCCAACCGCCAAGCCGCAGCAGCGACCAAAGCGTCCAGAAAAGGAATCAGGCGTTCAGAATGTGTCTTCTGATCATGCAAATAGACCTCTCCGACGATATGGGGCGGGCCGGCCCCGGAGGATTCGGCCAGGGCCAAAGCTGTTATTTTTGTTGTTGTATCTATTGTCAAGTATTTGATAGAATTGTTCCTCCACGACCGATTGTTCATGGCTGACAACCGAGAGCTAACCCTCTCACAGCACCAAGAGAAACCAATCTCATATCTCTGGAGCTTTCGCCGTTTCCCGCCAAGTAGACTTCATAGCGATCAGGAGGCAGGTCCCCGCAAATGATTTCCGGCCATTCTATGAGGACAATATTCTCATCCCGAAAATAGTCCCAGACACCGATAACATCCGCTTCAAAGGGATCTCGCAACCGGTAGAGATCCATATGCACCAAGGTAACAGGAAGTTTCCGGTGAACTCGCGGTTTATGAGTCGGCCGGTATTGATGGATCATCGTAAAAGTCGGGCTTGTTACAGGTTCGGCGATACCCAAAGCCTGTCCGATTCCTTGGGCAACAAGAGTTTTACCGGTCCCCAGGTCGCCATACAAACAGACAAGGTCTCCGGGAAGCAGGGATGTTCCCAGGCATACGCCCCAAGCGAACGTTTGGGCCGCGTTGCGGCTCTGCCAAGTGTCTTCACGGATGCCTGTTCCTTGTGTGTTCCCCATCATTCCTGTATCCTTCGTGTTACCCATCATTCTTGTATCCTTCCGCGGATTCGTCTCAGTCCGGTACGAGGGTTCTTTGCTTGACAAACGTACCGTTGATGATAACGGTTTCTGCTTCGGCATCCCAGCTTAGCGGCCGGTTGGTCCAAAGAACGATGTCGGCGTCTTTGCCGGGAGCCAGGGAGCCTACGATAGGTGCCACGCCGAGGATTTCGGCCGGCCAGATGGTGATAGCTTTGAGGGCGTCTTCTTCCGTCATACCGCTGCGTACGGCCAAGGCCGCGCATAAAGGCAGATACTCAATAGGGATGACGTTATGATCTGTGACAATAGCCACTTTGACTCCGTGGCGAGTCAGGACTCCGGGGGTGGCGAAGGTTTTGTCTTTGAGTTCGACTTTGGCCCGGGAGATCAATGTTGGGCCTACCGCCGCGCTGTAAGGATAACCGGCCAAGATATCGGCTATTTTGTGGCCATCCGTACAATGGTCGATGACCAAGTCGATATCGAATTCCTGGGCGATGCGTATGGCTGTCATGATGTCGTCGCTTCGGTGGGCGTGCGCCCGCAATGGGATGACTCTTCGCAGAACCAGAGCGATGTTTTCCATACCCAGATCGTAATCGGGCAGTTTGTCCGGGTCTTTGACGCCCTGTTCTTTTTTCTCCAGATAGGATTTGGCGTCGGCCAAAGCCTGGCGCAGCAAGGCCGCCGTGCCCATGCGGGTCATCGGCATCTTTTTTTGTTCGCCGTAGACCATTTTGGGGTTTTCGCCGAAAGCGATTTTGAGTCCGGCCGGCTCACGAACAATCATCTCGTCAACAACACGACCTGTGGTTTTGAGGACGGCGCCTGTGCCGCCGATAACGTTGCCGCTGCCCGGACAGGTGAATACCGATGTGATGCCGGCCTGAGAGGCGTCCCGGAAAGCCAGATCTTCCGGGTTAACACCGTCGAGGACCCTGATCTGGGGTGTTAACGGATCGGTCATTTCGTTGACATCGTCGCCTTCGTCACGGTAGATTTCTTCGCCGATGCCGACATGGCAATGGGCGTCAATGTATCCCGGCAGGACCCAGCGACCGGTGGCGTCAAGGATCACAGGATCTTCAGAGGTTTTCATGAACTCGGCGATCTCGTCACACATGGGTGTTACGGCGTCAAGAACGGTGTTGTAAGGCGGGGTCGGGGACGGATGTCTTAGGACGCGTCGAATTTTGCCGTGTTCGACGAGAAGGCTGCCGTTGAAAGGCGTTTCTCCTGTCATGGGCCAAATTGTCCCGTTAACAAGAGCGATGGGGCGGGCATGATGTTGTGTACGCACGTTTGTTTTTCCTCCGCTGAATAATGTCATGTTCTTATTGATTTTAGGGTGACACCACAAAAGAATCAATGAAGAGCTTGTCTACACCAATTATAATTGTCAATCGACAATTGTCAATTGTTCGTGTCAGCTTTGCCGGCAACGGTGTCCAATTGGTGATCGTCGATTGTTATGTATTGCGATTTCTAAATCTCAGTTAGGTTGAGACTCACAGCAATGGCGCTGTTCACAAATCCCATGATTTCGTCGTCGAGAACGGCGACTTTTTCTTTCAGGCGGCTTTTGTCGATGGTCCGTATCTGCTCGGTTAAGATTACGGAGTCCTTCTCGAGTCCGCTCCTGTGTGCCCGTACTTCCACGTGTGTGGGAAGTTTGGCTTTTGATATCTGGGATGTGATTGCCGCAATAATGGTCGTCGGACTGTATTGATTCCCAATATTGTTTTGAATTACCAAAACGGGACGTGTGCCTCCCTGCTCAGAACCAACGACAGGGTTGAGCTCGGCGTAATAAATCTCTCCGCGTCTAATACTCATATCCTGCTGCGCTCCATAGTTTATTTGTGTAGAGACCGATGTTGGCTTCTTCTTCCAAGGATAGCAAATCTTTGGTGATAGACAAATTGAGTGTTGCCATCTCCATGTAGCCTTGTCGCATTTGTTCAACAAATCCTGCCCGTTTATAATGCTGTTTCAAAGCATTGCGGATAGCTTCCCGAATGAATTCGCCACGATCCTGTTGTTCCATCGCGACAATGTCGTCGACTTCAGCAACAAGATTCTCAGGCAAATGAATGACAATCTTAGTCGTATCCGACATTGTCTAGCCCCCCACTCGCTGATATTAACATTATATTAAACATTGGGTAGAAGTGTCAATGAAATGCCGAGAAAATTGGATAGATTTACGTCATAAAAAACAACAAGAAGAAAAATCCAGAGATCTTGTCCGGCATTGTTCCCATGCATGGACAATTAATAGTATTATTCCAAAATATGAAGTATTTTATCCGGGAATGGACTTACAAGCCTTCGATGACGTCGGGCGGCAGGTCAAAAGGTGTGGCTTGATTTATATTTTTGAGGGTCATAATGACGATGGCTTTGCTGAAGGAGATGGATCCGGCGAGCGGCGTTTCTGTTTCTTCCAGAATGGAGGTTATGGTATCGGCCACATCCATTTTGTATTGGATGGGATGAAGGGTTTCTTTGTCTATCCAGAGCTCAATGGGCAAAGGATCGATTTTGTCCACAAGTTCGTCTATGATCGCCGGGTCCGGAAACAGGTTCTTTGGCAGGATTGATATTGAGTTGACCGCGTGGGTCAAGGATTTGCCGGTAAGGACGCCCCGCAGTTTGTGGGCTTTTTTGCTGTTGATCTGTTCGGTGCCAATGTACGTGAAGTTCCGGGTGTTTTCCAGATAGAGTTCGATGAGATTGGCTTGGTTATGAAGATCGGTGTCGGTGTAAGACTCCAGATGTGTTTCGTGGCGTTCCCAGACATCCTGGGGTTTGGTGTAGGCGATGATTGTGTCGTCTTGTCTGATGATATAGGATTCTGATTCCTGAGATGTTGTGGCATTGGAAGTGGCCAGCATTTTGACTCTGTAGGGATCGTCAAATACAATCATATTCACCGTAGAGGGGATTTCGAGTCTCTGACCCCGGTTGTCCATGACTATTTCTATGCGGATTCTCGCTTCATAATTGCTGACGTTTTGGCCGGCCAGCAGGGCCGAGTTGATGGTTTTTCCAACATCGATGTCGTTGGAGCAGCCGCTTAGGAGACCGGTTATGGACGCCCAACAGATCAATTTCAGGAGTAACACACATGTCCTTTTGAGGTTGGTACTCATATACAGACCCCCATTTTCCGCTCAATCATTCTGACCACTGAAAAAAACAAGAAAATCTACATTCTGAATCCTGAATACTGAATACTGGATACTTGCGGTCGAAGACCGCATTAGTGGATACTTGCGGTCGAAGACCGCATTAGTATGTGTGTTTTTGTTGGGAATTATTGCTGACGCGCCCATGTGATCTGGGGCAATTTACGGCGCTGAGGCTATTTTAGGCGCTGTGTTTTTTACGGCTCTGTGTTTTGCTGAGAGTTATCAACCGTTTCTGAGTTGAAAGGGACGACTTGTGTTGCCGTCTCTGCTTCTGCGGGGAGCAGGAAATCGGGGGTATCATTGATGTCTTTGTAGGTGACACTGACAGAGAATCTATCAACTTTCCAGGGAATTCCGGCTGTTTCAGGGGTCTTGGCCAAGGCGTGCTCCAGGAGTTTGCCGGCAAGAGGGCTGAGATCGCCGGTGTATTTGACTGGCATGTTGGTGGCTTTGTTGATCCAGATGTCAAGGTCAAGACTGTTGTTGGCAAGCAGTGTTTCTTTCAAGGTGAATGATTCCGGCGTGAGCCCGGGCCAGCCTTCTTGGCTCAGAGATGAAGTTACACCCAATTCTCTGATGAATGTGACAAGGTTGCTGTCCGCTAAACGGGCGCGAAAACGGTAGGTGTCCTCTCCGTCTAACTTTTCTTCGGCGATCAGAACGAAATCCACCGCACCATCCAGTACCAAGGCCATATTGACGGTGGCGTCTGTCTGAAGTTCACTGGCAGTGAGGGGGGCGTCGTAATAATACCACATCTCGTTTTCTCTCAGGTAATAACGTATGAAGTTGTCGTGTTCAATCAGATAGTATTCCGTGATGTTTTCCTTGTCGTTAGCGACGGATATCAAGGATGACTTGACTCTAACCGGGTTTCGCAGAAAGGTTCGTTCAGCGACAGTGTTTTCGCTGATTACGACGGTGTCTTCACCAGGGTCAGAAGCCGGATCTCCCCTATCCTGCCGGTTGAAGGAGTATTGGTAGTCCACGGTAACTTGAGCCAGACAGGTTTTTATTTCCAGAAGCGCGGAGCGGGCATCGATGATGATCGGATCTGTCGGAGGCTCTTTTTCTGAGGTGCAGCCGATCAAGAAGGCGGCTATAGCAATAAGTGTTGAGGTCAATACGATCCGATGCAAGTGTTTTTGGCGCATAATGGCTCCCTCGTCTTTGAGTTTTTCATTATTATATCCCCATGTGTTGAGACTTGGCAAATTAATTCGGGGATTAATATCGGGCGCGTGACAAATTTGTGGAGCGATGCCTTCAAATATTCTGAATACTGAATACTTGCGGGCGTAGTCCGCATTAGAGCATCTTGACATGGTGCAAATATAAGTGTATAGTTGTCACATAGAATAGTTGAATATATGTTCAACTATTTGTTTGAAGGAGATGGACACAATGAAGAGTTACGAAATGGAGGATATGGAAGACCGTTGTGGTTGTAGTGTTATCCATGAGGATGTTGTCAACGATGTCCGCGAGCATATGCCTCCTGTGGAGGATTTGTCGGAACTGGCTGAGCTTTTCAAAGTTTTTGGTGATTTCACCCGTGTCAAAATCGTTTATGCCCTCTTTCGCGCTGAAATGTGTGTGTGTGATATTGCCGCTCTTCTTGGTATGACGAAATCGGCGATTTCCCACCAGCTGCGTGTTCTGCGGCAGGCGCATCTGGTCAAGTTTCGTAAGGACGGTCGGACGGTATTCTATTCCCTTGATGATGATCATGTCAGCACAATTTTTGCCCAAGGGCTTACACATATTGCCCATAGCGAGAATCATTCAAACCAATAGTCAGGATGTGACAGTTATGAGAAAAGAATTGTTTTTGGAGGGCCTTGGCTGTGCCGGGTGTGCTGCAAAAATCGAAAAAGATGTTAACGCTCTTGCCGGGGTGACGGCTTCAATTAATTTTATGACCAAGGTGTTGGTTTTGGAGACATATAATGCGGTGACGGATTCTTTGCTTGCGGATGTCAACAAAATCATTCAGAAAATCGAGCCGGATATTGTGGCTCAAGTCATCGAGTCAGGGCAAAGAAAACGCATAACCGACAGAGGACGTACCCACTTCATTGACAGGATCACGGCTGCCATCAAAGGCACGGGTGGTCTTATCGCCGGGGCGATTCTTTTTGTTTGGGTCGTGCTTTGGTCCGGGGGCGTATTCGGGCAAGCCTCCGACGGTTGGGTGTTGGGTTGCTATTTGGCCGCGTACGGATTGATTGGCGGTAAGATCCTTGTTCGAGCCTGGCTGAGTCTGGTCCGGGGCCGGTTTTTTAATGAGAACATGCTTATGTCGATTGCTACCATTGGGGCTTTTGCGATTCAGGAGTATCCGGAAGGGGTGGCGGTCATGCTGTTTTACCGTATCGGTGAAATGTTGCAGGATATGGCTGTCAACCGTTCCCGCCGTTCTATCGGCACGTTAATGGATATCCGCCCGGAAACGGCTGCCCTATTCATTGACGGCGAGTTGACGGAAGTGACTCCTGAGGATGTACGGGTGGGAGATGTGATTCTTGTGAAGGCAGGCGAAAGGATTCCCTTGGACGGCAGGATTATCGACGGAGGCGCCGCGCTTGATGTATCGGCGTTGACCGGCGAATCGTTGCCCCGGGACGTGGATGTGGGAGATGATGTTCTGGCGGGGTCGATTAATACAAACGGTGTTTTGTCAATTGAAGTTGGTAAGGTGTTTGGGGAGTCGGCTTTGTCCAAAATCCTTGATCTGGTGGAAAACGCCGGCCATAAAAAAGCTTCGACCGAGAAATTCATTACCAAGTTCGCCCACTATTACACGCCCCTGGTGGTGGTGGCGGCGGTTTTCCTGGCAATAATGCCTCCCCTTGTTCTGCCCGGCGCTCTTTGGTCGGATTGGATCTACCGGGCGTTGCTTTTCCTGGTGGTTTCTTGCCCATGCGCGCTGGTTATCTCAATTCCGCTGACTTTTTTTGCCGGGATCGGCGCGGCTTCCCGCAGGGGGATACTGGTTAAGGGGAGCCATTGTTTGGAAGGACTCATCGACGTAGATAAAGTAGTTATAGATAAAACCGGTACGCTGACTCGAGGTGTGTTCAACGTTGTCGGTGTTGAAACCGCAAAGGGGTTTAGGGAGGAAGATGTTTTGCGTTTGGCCGGGTATGCCGAATGGTTTTCCAATCATCCCATTGCATTGTCGATCCAAAGAACCTGCCGGGAGAAGATTGAAGCAGGGGTTCTTCGTGAAATTGATCCGGGAGTTCTCACGGGCTACGAAGAGATTGCCGGTTATGGCGTCCGGGTGTTGCTGGACGGGAGTCCGGTTCTGGCCGGCAACACGAAACTGATGGATAGATTCGGCGTTGCCTTTACCCCGACACAGGCTGTAGGCAGCGTTGTTTATGTCGCAAAGGACGATGTGTTTGCGGGATGTGTCGTCGTTGCCGATGAAATCAAACAGGACAGTCTTCAAGCTGTGGGCGATCTGCAAAGGATGGGGGTTTCCCAAATTGTCATGTTGACCGGAGACAGCCTCGATGTGGCGGAAGACGTAGCCAGAAAAACGGGCCTTGATCAGGTTCATGCCGAGTTGTTACCTCATGAAAAGGTTGAGTTCGTGGAGGGTTTGCGCGATTCCGGCAAGCAGGCTGAAGCCGGTCAGCAGGCTAAGCCCGGCAAGCAGGCTAAGGCCGGTCAGCAGGCTAAGGCCGGCGAGCAGGTCAAAAGGGGCAGGCTTATTTTTGTCGGAGACGGCGTCAACGACGCCCCGGCTTTGGCTGTCAGTGATATCGGCTTTGCTATGGGCGGTCTGGGATCAGATGCCGCCATTGAGGCAGCCGATGTCGTGCTGATGACTGACGAACTGTCGAAAGTACCTGAAGCCATACGTATAGCGCGCAAAACGAATTTCATTGTTATACAGAATATTGCTTTTGCCTTAGGGGTTAAGCTGGTTGTATTGGCCTTTGGAGCTCTGGGATTCGCTGATATGTGGCAGGCGGTTTTCGCCGATGTAGGGGTAACTTTGTTGGCGGTGCTCAATGCCCTGCGGGCAAATTTCTAATGCGGTCTTCGACCGCAAGTATCCAGTATTCAGTATTCAGGATTCAGAATGTGGATTTTCTTGTTTTTTATTGATGTTGTTGCAACCTAAGCGACTAATGCGGGTTACGCCCGCAAGGATTCAGAGTGATTGTCAACTAAAAACAAGTATTGCGGTTGACAATTCCATAGGGTTTTCATACAATTGACTTGCGGGGGATTTCCGCTTGGAATGGGGTGTGAGCTCATCGACAAAAACACCATACGTATAACCGTCTATTGCGCCTTGTTTACGGCTCTCATTATCATCGGAGGATACATCAGCATTCCAGCCGGGCCGGTTCCGCTCGTATTGGCTGACTTCTTTGTGATGTTGGCGGGGATTGTTCTGGGGGCGAGATATGGTGCCGTAAGTGTGGCGGTATACCTTGGCTTGGGGGCGATTGGGCTACCTGTCTTTGCCGGTGGCAGAGCGGGATTGGCGGTTCTTTGGGGGCCAACGGGTGGTTTTTTGGTGGGATACTTATTGGCTGTTGTTGTCATTGGCTTGATCATGGGCACAAGCAGCGGCAAGGGGTTTTCGGGCAAGGGTTTCAGGGTTCGTCTCATTCTGGCGCTGGTTGCCGGAAACGGTATGCTCTATCTTTGCGGTGTTCCTTGGCTGAAAACCGTGAGCCATATGAGTTGGCCGGTGGCTTTGGCTACCGGGGTGATGCCTTTCTTGCCGGGTCTTATTCTGAAGATTGTGGCGGTTTTCTCTTTAGCCGGGGTGATACCGCGTTTGAATCTATGGGGGATGCGGGATGCCTGTCCTAGAAGCTAGGAACCTGACTCATGTTTTCGCCGATGGGACGACCGCCTTAAGGGATGTGAGTCTCAAGATCGGGGAAGGCGAGTTCGTCATACTGACCGGCGCAAACGGGTCGGGGAAGACGGTTTTTGTACGCCATTTGAACGGGTTGCTGCTTCCGACTCAGGGGGTGGTGACCCTCGATGATGTGCCCATCACCCACAATCTTGTTGAGGTCAGGCGTTCGATTGGCCTGGTTTTTCAGGACGCGGACAGCCAGATCATTGGTCAGACGGTGGCCGAGGATGTGGCTTTTGGGCCGGAAAATCTGCGTTGGCCCCGGGAGGCTGTTCAAAGGGTCGTCAAAGAAGCGTTGGCGGTTGTCGGGATGGAAGAGTTGTCTGATCGGAATCCCCATACCCTCTCCGGAGGACAGAAGAGGCGGCTGACCGTGGCGGGGGTGCTGGCGATGAAACCGGGCATCCTTATTTTTGATGAGCCTTTTACGGGGTTGGATTACCGGGGTGTTGTGCAGATCCTGGAGCGGTTAGTCCGGTTGCATGAGCTTGGGCATACCGTTGTTCTCGTAACCCATGAGCTGGAAAAAGCCTTGGCTCACGCGGACAGGCTTGTTGTTTTTGATCGGGGTCGGTTGGCGGAAGACGGTGAGCCGACGGCAGTGATCGAGGGTGTGGAAAAGTACGGGGTCAGGAGGCCTCACAAAACAGGCGAGGAGTTGAGTGCGCTGACATGGCTCAGGTAATTTTTCTGCGATATATGCCGGGGGATACTTTATTGCACAAAATGGACGGTCGGCTGAAGCTGTTTTGTCTGGTAGTCTTGAGCGTTGCCGTAGGGCTGGCGACGGGCTGGATCCATTTCCTGGTGTTGCTGGGGGCGACGGTTACGGCTTTGGTGTGGGCGAAGCTGCCGTTGGGGGCGCTGTTGCGGGATTGGCGGTTTTTTGCCGTGATTGGGGTTGTTATCCTGGTGGCGAATGCCGTCTTTGTTCCGGGAGAGCCTTTGCTGCCCTACTTCCCTCTTGTTGAGGTATCTCAAGAGGGTCTTGGTGTTGGGCTGAGGTTTGCCGGGCGACTTCTCTTGATCGTGATGGTCTGTTCTGCTGTCATGGGGACGACGCCAATATCAGTATTGCGGGATGCCTTGGAATGGTGTCTTAGACCGGTGCCTTTTGTTCCGGCGGCTCGGGTGGCGATGATGATGAATCTGACGATCGTCTTTGTTTGTGTCATTATGGATAATTATGCCGAGATGGTGTATGCCCAAAAATCCCGTTGCGTGGAATCCTGCCGAAACCCGATTAAGAGAATGAAATTTCTTGCGTTGCCGCTATTAACACGCACACTGCAGCGTACGGAGGAGATAGTTTATGCGATGGAGTCCCGCTGCTATTCGGAAACGCGGACACAGCCAATATTTACAGCCCATAAGGCGGATTGGGGTGTGGCCGGGGCCTGTTTAGGGGTTCTGATATTTGTGTCCTCCGGATGAATAAAAAAGGGACTATCGCCAATCAAGCCATAGTCCCTTGTAAACGTGTACCGCGTTTTCGCGAAATCAGGTTTCCCAATTCTTAAGAAATGCACCACTCTTGTCGGTGAAGCTCCCAACGATGATCATAATGAAATCGATAAGAATCCCGATTCCAAGAGCCCCAAAGGTTAGTATCCAAATAATACCGGTCCCTGTTTTGCCGACATAGAAACGATGAATGCCGAGAACACCCAGGAAGAAACAGAGCAAGAGAGCTACCAATCTGGATTTCGGAGAAACTGCACCATCTGACATAATCAAACCTCCACAAGAATAATAATGCATTTTTTGAACCTATAATGACTATATTAAATAATTGACTACTTGTCAAATTCCAAAATATGACTTAAATAGGTTCAATCATTGCTGAGCGAGCCCCACCAAATCCTTAACAGACGAACATCCCCGCGCAATCCCATAAGCTTCTATCCCTTGGGCGATCTCAACCGGAGCGAAGGGATTGCCGAAATTAGCGGTTCCGACCCCCACTGCCGACGCGCCGGCCAGAATAATCTCGACAGCATCCTGCCAGCAAGATATACCGCCCATGCCAATAATAGGGACATTCACCGCTTGATATGTTTGATAAACCATACGCACGGCTACAGGGCGCACAGCGGGGCCGGAAAGGCCGCCGGTGGTATTGCCCAGAAAAGGTTTCTGGGTATCGATATCAATGCTCATGCCTACCAAAGTGTTGATCAGGGAAACCGCGTCCGCGCCGGCTTCAACAACAGCTTTGGCGATGGCGGTGATATCGGTAACGTTGGGCGACAGTTTCGCGATGATGGGTTGATACGTGTTTTGGCGAACGGCGCGCAACACCTCGGCGGCACTTTCCGGATCGCTGCCGAACTGCATACCGCCGTGCTTGATATTGGGGCAGGAGATGTTGACTTCCAAGGCGTCCACATTGGGTTCCTGTTCCAAGGATGAGGCCATATACTTGAAATCATCAACCGAGAACCCGGAGATATTGGCAATAACGGCTGTTTTCATATCAAACATCTTGGGCAGATAAGTCTGACGGAACTCTTTGAGTCCCGGATTTTCCAAGCCTATGGCGTTGAGAAGCCCCGCCGGGGTTTCCCGCAACCGCGGCGTCGTATTGCCGGCGCGGGGTTTGGGGGTGACTGTTTTTAAAGCGATACCTCCCCAGACTGAGGTAGGTACGTAATCGGCATAGATTTCACCGAACCCGTAGGTTCCGGAACAGGCAATCAACGGGTTTTTCATTTTCAGACCTTGTATCGTCACCGACATATCAAATGCTGTCATGCCAGAGGACCTCCTCTCCGTCAAAAACCGGTCCTTCCGCGCAAACGCGACCGTGTTTCACTTTGCCCTGGCTATCCTTGATTCGGCAGACGCAACCCCGGCAAGCTCCCACCCCGCAGGCCATATATTCTTCAAGACAGATTTCTGAGCTTACATAAAACCGCCGGCACAGTTCAGAAACAGCTTGGAGCATAACATTGGGGCCGCAAGCCGCCACCAGGGTTTCCCGGCCTTTCCTGCCGTCGCTGAGCAGCTGTTCGAGAGGTTCGGTTACCAGTCCTTTGTGTCCGCGGCTGCCGTCCATGGTGCAGAACACGATATTTTTTTTGGGCAGTTCAAAAAGAAGATCCGTGGTTGCGCAATCGAGAAAATCTTTGTCTAAACCACCCCAGACCACGGTAGTGGGTATTTTTTCGGTTAGGCGGTTTTTCAGAACATATTCGAGCAAAGAATACAAGGCAAAAATCCCTATTCCTCCTGCCGCTAAGATCAATTCCTTTGGCGCGGGTTGTGTGGAGTCTATCGCTTCTGGGCCCGAATCTGACGGTAAAACCGCCTTGAGTACCAGCCCGGCCTGGCCGGAGGGCTCGAACCTGCCGGGAAGGGAAAACCCGCGTCCCAAGGGGCCAAGAACGCTCAAATAGGTTCCTTCCGGCTGACGAGCTAAGAGCGTCGTACCCTGCCCCATGATGCGGTAATAAAGGGTGATCTCGCCGGCATCTCTGTTGATTCCGGCAATGCTAAAAGGGCGTCGCAGTAATGGATCGTATGATGGTGAGGTCCGGACGGTGACAAATTGTCCCGGTTGAGCTTCGTCGGCAATACGACCGTGCAGGACGAGCTTAAAAAGTCCCTGGCGGTTATCAGCCGAACCCATGGGACGATTGATCAGAATTCTTTCCTGGCTTAACATGATGGTCTTTCTCTCCCTGTCTGTTGTATGGCCGCGTCCTGTATGGCCGCATCCTGTATGGCCGCATCCCGTACGGCCGCGTCCCGAAGGGCCGCGTCCCGAAGAGAACCTCCTACCCAAACGGCTGTTGGAAACCCGTGCATCTCTTTGTCCCAGTAAGGAGTATTGGTGGATTTGGACAACCACACATCTTGGCCGATGGTTTCAGTATGCTTCGGATCAAACAAGACTATGTCAGCCGGTTTATCAACATGGAGGCTTCCCCCTGCCAAACCGAAACGCCGGGCCGGGTTCAAAGACCAGGCGCGAACAAGCTGACTGACCGAAAGCTTGCCCGGTTCGACCAAAGACATCCAAACCGCGGCCAAAGCGGTTTCGAAGCCGTTAATACCAAAAGGGGCTTCCGGGAAAGGCCGGGCTTTCTCTTCCCAGGTGTGAGGCGCGTGGTCCGTCGCCAACATATCAATGGTTCCGTCAACCAGAGCCGTCAAAAGAACACCTCGATCCTCAGCCGAAGGCAACGGGGGGTTAACTTTCAAGCAGGTTTGTGTTAATCCGATATCATCGTCAGAAAAGATCAGATGGTGTGGATTCACTTCGCCTGTAACATCAATCCCCTGCTGTTTCCCCCACCGCAAAGCCGCCACGGCGGCTGCCGTTGACAAGTGAGCGAGATGCAATTTCCCGCCGTTTTCTTGTGCCAACAAAATATCCCGCGCAGCCATAACGCTTTCGGCAGCGGCCGGAATACCTGTCAATCCAAGGCGGGCGCTGCGGAACCCGCGTCTCATACACCCTCCTTTGGCCAGAGATTCGTCCTCGCAATGAGAAATCAGAGGGCACCCGGTCAACTGCGCATACTGTAGGGCCAGCAACATAGTTTGTGCCCGCTGAACACCGCGACCGTCGTCAGAAAAGGCCACCGCGCCGGCCTTATGTAATTCGGCCATATTCACCAACGCATCGCCTTTCAGGTCCATCGTCACAGCGGCGACAGGCAATACCCGGGCACCTTGTGCCTGCTCTCCCCGGCTCATAACATACTCAACAAGACCACGGTTATCGATAACCGGCTGTGTGTTGGCCATGGCAAGAACCGTTGTAAACCCGCCCCGGACAGCAGCCTTTGCGCCGCTGGTTATATCTTCTTTGTCTTCCCGCCCCGGTTCCCGCAGGTGGGCGTGAACGTCAATTAATCCCGGGAAAAGATATTTCCCGTCGGCCTCAATAACAGACAAGCGATGCGATGAGTCAAGGAAGTCTTCGCCGTTCAAATCTTGGCCGACAGCAAGGATAAACTCGTCAAATAAAACATCACATATACCGTCAATCCCCTGAGCCGGATCCACGACATGAGCCTTCTTAATCAACCACATAATACGATCCTCCCCATCCTAACAATCCTAACAGTTTTCGACGAATCTCCCTCACAGGGGAGCGCTCATCAAATAAATCAACGCCATGCGAACAGCAAGGCCATTCGTAACCTGTTCCTCAATGACAGAGTATAAGCTGTCGGCCAATTCGCTGTCAACTTCAACACCTCGATTCATCGGGCCGGGGTGCAACAGCAGAGGTTCCCGGCCACTTCGCCTCAACCTGTCCAAAGTCAGGCCATACAGTTCGGCGTATTCCCGGACTGAAGGAAACAACCCGCTTTTTTGCCGTTCCAGTTGAAGTCGCAAAGCCATCACCGCGTCAGCACCGTCCAGGCCGGCATCCAAATCATGGGATATCCCCACATTCCAGCAAGCCATCTCAGGCGGCAACAAGGTCGGCGGGCCGACAAAAGTCACTTGGGCTCCCAACCGTTGCAAGCACAACGCATTGCTACGCGCAACCCGCGAGTGCAGGATATCTCCGACAATGACGATCTTGCGTCCGGTTAAAAGTCTGTCCGGATATGCCGGTTCTTGTAAATGCTTGGTTCCGAGTACCCCGAACTTTTCGCAAAGGGTAAATGCGTCGAGAAGTGCCTGGGTAGGATGTTCGTGCTGACCGTCTCCGGCGTTGATGACGCCGGCGCGCAGATTCTGAGCCAAAAACTCTGAAGCGCCTGAGCTGGTGTGCCGTATGACGATGAGATCAAATTTCATTGCGTCTAAGGTTTTGGCCGTATCCAGCAATGATTCACCTTTGTTGACACTGCTGGTACTCACAGAAAAAGATCCGACATCGGCTCCCAGGGTTTTGACGGCGGTCTCAAAAGAAACACGCGTGCGCGTGCTTGCCTCATAAAAGAGCATAGCCACAGATTTGCCCCGTAAGGTTGGCAGTTTTTTAATCGGCCGGTTCAAAATCTCCTTCATTGACACCGCGGTTTCAAAAATTCGGGCGATATCCCAAGGGGACAATTGCGCTATCCCTAAGAGGTCTTTATGTTGCCATGATTCGGTATTCACATCCATTATTCTTTCTCCCATTGACAATCGTCAATTGCTTATATCAAGTCTCAATAGACAATACCACTTCATCACGATTATCAATTTCCCGCAAGCAGACAGACACCGTCTCGCGGCAAGATGTCGGGAGAACCCTGCCGACAAAATCCGCTTGGATGGGAAGTTCACGATGCCCCCGATCCACAAGAGCCGCCAACTGGATCTTCTTTGGGCGACCGATATCCATCAATGCGTCCAGTGCCGCGCGAATTGTGCGACCGGTATAGAGGACGTCGTCGACCAGTACGACGATTTTGTCGTCTATCGGAAACCGGACGGCAGTTTCACGTATCACCGGTAAAACGTTCCCTGAGATCGTTGATAAATCATCACGATAATATGTGATGTCGAGGACCCCCATGGGGACGCGCACCCCTTCGATTTCCGCGACTGCAGCCAGGATTCTTCCGGCCAGGGGAACCCCGCGCCGATGGATGCCTACCAAAACCAAGTCTGCCACGCCGGCATTTTGTTCTACGATCTCGTGAGCTATGCGGGCGATGGCTCTTTGAATGCCGTCTTCGTTTAAGATTTGTTTCTTGGTTGCACCGATGTCCATGATGATCCTCGCGTTTTGATGGTTGCCTAATTATACACTAAGGCGGGCTTTGCCCGCAAGTATTCAGTATTCAGTATTCAGTATTCAGAATGTGGATTTTCTTGTTTTTTGTTGATGTTGTTGCAACCTAAGCGACTAAGGCGGGCTTTGCCCGCAAGGGTCCCCAGGGCCTCGATGTTGTCGAGGAGAGGAGACAGAGACCACGCATATTTTTTCCCTATTTCCATGGTTACGTCAGGCGGGAGATTGGGTTCTCCCTCTCTCCAACCCTACCTAGGGCCTCGATGTTCTGTGTTCTTATGCTTTCTGTTTCTGTATTCCCCGAATTGCTGGTTTTTGGGGCAGGGAGACAGAAATCACACGGCTCTTAGCAACCCTTAGGTCGTACTATGTTACAAGATTTGACAAGGAGAGAGTACTGATGTAAGATTTTGTCATAGATTCCCTGTGGGCAAGAATAATTTCAAAGATTGGGTTGCCTTATGTGCCAAAATGCATAAGACCCATTAGAGAACTTATTGGACAGACTCAATGATGAGGCAGAGGAGGCGACTGTTTATGAACTTAGTCAGCAAAATATTTAAGCGAACAGATTGGTACGTGACCTGCGGTTTTGGCTATTACAGAAACGGAGGGGCTCTTGAATTTCATTGTGGAACAGATTACGGAACGAATAATCAGAGATGGAACCTCTACGGGATAGAAAAAGGTGTCGTGTTAAGTTGTGGCACAGACCGCGACGGTTCGAAATATGTTTGGGTCAACTATCCGCGTTTCGACAAGAAGTTGCTGCATTGTCATCTGGATCGCATCGATGTGAGAGCGAATCAGGAAGTTCAAGAAGGCACATTGCTTGGCTGCGTCGGCAATTCAGGCAGCCATTGCGGGATACATCTTCACTTGGGCATGCAGCCAAGTGGGGACAATTGTTACGAAGATCCCCACACTTACGAATACAGTGTTCCAGCCGATATGATGAATTCGTACGCGACTGTTTATGGAGGCCCCAGCACAATCCTCTACGCGCCTATCGGTTCCGTTGTCAAGAACGGCCCCATTGAGCTGCTCAACAAAGAAAATGATTTCTACTACATGAGTTATTGGACAAACAGTGGATTGCTCAAGCTGCCGTTTTAAATGAGGTGGTAACAGATGGGGGGGGGTCAGGTTTCAAATACGAACTTCTTGATGTTACAGGGGATGGAAGCGATGAGATCATTTTAACAAAAACAATTGGTCGCCAAGGGGGACGCCAGAGACTGATCAATATACTGGCCTGGATTCCCGAACAAAATAATATGTCAATGATTTTTGATGAAAAATTATTCTTTTACCCATCACACCCCTATAGTAGTCTAAGCAACTACCAGTTTGTTCCGGCGCAGACCGGAAGGGGATATGATATTATGTTTTTTTCCGAGATATTTTATATAAAGACCGACATCTTAGAAAGCGGGTCGACCCATTTCGTTTTTGACGGCAAGGAGTATGTTGCCAAAGGAACATATTATGATTATCAAGCCAGAGGGGAAGCTATCGCCGAAGATATTCGAAACTCAAAGAAGTAAGAATCGGTACTCTGCTAAGCCAAAACAATGGTATTTATGGACGACCTGAGCGGGCCTGAATCCACTTTTGCACCACTTGCGGCTCCGATGTCACAACAAAAACCTCTTGAATGCTTCCTCCACTCTTGACCAGGAGTTTGCATCCGGTTTTTGTCTCATACTGAAAAGTAATTCCTTGACCCGACGGCCTACGTCGATTGATGACGCCCGGAATAATATCCGTAATCTCCGGACAGGCGGCCAGATCCTCCAGCCAGCCCACCGCCCCTTCGATCATGCTGTGTTCTCTTTTTATCTTATTGTGACGATACTTCATAATCCACCACCTTAAACAGAGGGAAAACCGTTCCACATTCTGAATACTGAATACTGAATACTGGATACTTGCGGGCAGAGCCCGCGTTAGAAGAATATATGTTCCAATTCAAAATCAGATCCTTCAACATGAAGCATCCCTATAGAAAAACGGGGCTGGCCCCGACGCTGTGTCGGTGAGCCGGGATTGAAGACCACCCGTTGTTCCACACGTGTTAGCAACGGTTGATGGGTATGCCCAAAAACCAGCAGAGATACATCCTCCTCGAATGCGGCATTTAAACGATCAAGATTCAAAAACTGATGGCCATGAACAAGCCCAATCCGTATTTTCTCACATGGATATACCATCATCTCCGGCAGGTTCAGGCCATAGTCACAATTGCCGCGAACCGCGACAAAACGTTCCTTCAAACCGGCAAAAGGCATATCTGACGTCAGATCCCCGGCATGAAGAACCAAATCCGCATTATCCACAATATCCCAAACATACGGAGATAATGTTCTCCCATCCCGCAAATGCGTGTCAGACAGAATCGCGATTTTCATAGACTTCTTCCTTTTTTTCATCTGCCTACAGTATACCATGGCGTGGCTTATGGCTGCAAATTCAAAAAAGAATGGCCCATACGACTCGCTTACCACAAAGGGACCAAATGGTAAGACTATTGGAGAAGCGATACCCCGTATAAAAAATAGCCAAATAAAGACGAACCTAGTACTCCGTCCAGTCCAAATCACTTAAATGGATTGCAAGTATTTCGACATGATGCTAGGAAGAACCGACGACGAATACCGGGTGTCTTCTAGGAGGAGCTGACGAAGCAGCGTGTCGTGCTGATATCTTTCAGCAGTAAGACGACGCAAGACATTAAGTGATTTTGGCTGGACGGAGTACTAACGCATATAATCAACCAGAGAAGGCTGAATAATCTGTGCTCCGACTGCCAAAGCGGCCTGATAAACATTCTGAATAGATTTAAACTGAATAATTGCCTCGGCAATATCAATATCCACGACAGCGGAAAGGTTTTGCTTGACATTGAGGATGTTGATCTCAATCTGTTTCTCAATGTTTTCCAATCTGTTGTTCCGGGCCCCCAGTTCACTGCGTATCGTCAGCAAATTATTGGTCACTTCGGTCAGTGTGCAAGGATCAGACGAACCGTCTTTTCCGATCACGGCGTTGATCTCATCATAATCATCGTTTTCCAGAGCATCACTCAGACGATACAAGGTTGACAACAATTGGGACGTTTTGGCTGGGCCGGGTCCCGGCGGCTCAATCCCATACAAGGATTCCCCGTTTACAGAAATATCGATGATAAGGCCCGGCCCCACTTCAATGTTGACTGGTTTGCTGTTGCCGCCCCAACTCAATTCATAGGCACTGCCGTTCCAAACGACATCGGCATTAACCAGAGCTTCCTGATCGCTGCGTGTCCCGGAAAAAACGTATCTGCCATTGAATTGTGTGTTAGCAGACTGTTCAAACTGTTTGATGATTTGATCAACTTCACTCTTGATTTTCAATCTGTCGTCAGGCGTTGAGGATCCGTTGGCCCCTTGGATAGCCAACTCCCGCAAACGATGCGTCATATCGATCATACCACCCAAAGTCCCTTCGACACTCTGCATATAAGCTTTGCCTTCACTGACGTTCTGCTTCCATTGCTCCATAGACGAGAGCGTGCTCTTCAACCGCATCGCTGTCTCTGCGCCTACAGGATCATCGGAAGGCTTATTGATACGGGCGTTCGAAGACAACTTGTTCTGAATATCGATCATTCTACCGCTGGCACCGGACAGATTACGCAACAGATTGTTCGTCATAATATTATGAGTCACACGCATGACAACTTCCTCCTTTACTACCTTGTTACACCCATGGACAAAAGATTATCGAGCATGCTGTCAATCATGGTCACAAGCCGTGCAGCGGCACTGTAACTCTTTTGGAATCTCATCAGGTTCGTCATTTCTTCATCAAAAGACACACCGGAAACCTGTTCCCGCTGATTGGACGCGTTGGTTAACAGAACCTCCTGCCCTTTTGTCATTCTCTGGGCTTGCTGCACATCCACACCCAACCCGGAGATTTGTGAGCGATAGTAATCCATCAACGAACTGGCGTTTCCAACATCACTCCCAATCGTAGCGGGCATAGGATCCAAGCTCGCCCACCCGTTGGCTAGATTCGCAATGCGTAAAGCAATCTCATTATCACTGACTGAGACATCGGGATCAATCAAACCTGTGGCAATATTTCCAAGTCCGGCCACACCAAGTAAATCCGGATTTAGGGACAGAGACGCCATTGTGAAATCACCTGTTCCCCCATCCGTAAAGAAGGGCAAACCCGGTCCGGGATCTAAGGATGTCAGCCCTTGACCTTCCATATGAATACTGTTAACCGCAACTGCCACAGCGTTGACCAATTCATCCATCTGCCGGCGGAACTCCGGAATATAATCATCACGCATATCCAAAGCTGATTTTAAGCTACCGAATCCGTCTTTCAGTATCAGCGGATCACCGCTTTCCCATTCAGGGTTGGCAAAACCTGTGCCCGCGTCATAAACCAAAATCAGCTTCTTGGTTTCATTGGCGTCAACTAGAGCTTGGCTTTCATCGTTGATATAGACTTGAAAAACGCCTACTTGGCGATCCGTGAACCGAGGATCTTGAGACTCCGAGACCTTAACCGGAACAATCATGGACAATTGATCCACCAACTCGTCACGAATATCTTTCAAATCATTAGGATTATCCCCGCTCACTTCCAAGCGATGAATCTGCATGTTGAGTTCCCGGATTTGTTCGGCAATTTCATTGATTGTGCGAACATTGGTTTCCACTTTTTTATTCATATCGCCGCTCAGATCATTCAGTTGGGTGTTTACATGGCGAAAGGTATCGATCAACGTCATAGCTCTTTCTCTCACGACCACACGCGCGCCGCTATTTTGCGGGTTTTCAGCCAACTGACTCCAGGCGTTCCAGAACTTGTCCAGATCGCCGCTGACACTGAACTGATTAGGTTCATTGACGACCCCTTCCAAGGTCGACATCGCTGTCAAATGACTGCTCCAGTAAGAATATTTTGAAGATTCGTTCCGCCATTGATTGTCGGTAAACGCATCACGTATGCGAAAAATGGTATTAACGTTTGAGCCGAACCCCACACTCATTGTGCGTCCCATAGCCTGGAAACGCAGGGGGATTGCCGTCTCAATATTAGCACTCTGACGCGAATACCCAACCGTATTGGCATTGGCGATATTGTGGCCTGTTACATTCAGAGCGGTTTGCTGAGACCGTAAAGCGTTGTTCGCAATCTGCAGACCAAAAAATGTTGAATACATCTTTGTCTCCCCCTCTTAATGAATTGATAAGGCTGTTTAAGCGTTCCAATCAACGAGTCCCCGGGAAACCCCGGCATCTGTCGGAGGCTTATTCAAGGTCCCGGGGCTTCCATACATAGGTTTAATATCTCCGGCAATGCTCTGAACAGAAAAATTTATATAGGTGAGTTGACTGTTAATAAGCTGACTGTTCGTTTCGTTAAGCCCTTGCAGCTCCACCAATTCCTCCCGCAGACGATTCTTCAAATCTGTTATTTCCATAAGCTCACCAGATGTCATTTGGTTCATTCCATCGGCGTCCGGCGTTGCGAAAGAAGCCGCCCACTGTACGCGATCGGCTTCAAGTTGATTTGTCTTGCGAATGATCACTTCTTCCTGAGAAACGATCTGATCAACTCTCCGAGTGTCATTGCTCATAAGAGCCTCTTGTTTATTTCTTTCCAACTCATTGAGTTGGCTATAAGAATCGAGCTGGTTGCGCAGATTATCCCGGAGAAATGTCATTTCAGTTCTGTTCTGCATCTGACACACTCCTTTTTCAATTGTCATTCGTTCAGAATCCTAGCATCTTGCGAGCAATGTTGTCACTGTTGATCTCAAACTGACCGCTTTCGATTCTGGCCGTTATCTCTTGAATCTTCTCTTCTCTTATATCGGGTATTTCTTGAACTTTCTGAAGCATTTTTTGCATCATCTGAGCGTTCCCGGAAACCTTCATCTTGTCCTGTTGTGGAACACTTTTCGGGGTTTCCAAAGATTGAGCGTTTGTAACATTCTTTGTATTCGCCATCTGATTGATGTTGCTGTAACTGTTGATTTTCATAACTCACCTCAAGATTTTATTATTTAAGTAATTCGGAATTGAGCCGTTATAAATTTTAATGAATTTTTTTGAACTCAGATTCTGAATCTGTAATTATTATCGGCATAATTGCGGATTCTCTTGAATCCAATTTGTTCCAAAATCCGTCTTTAGCTTCGTTTTGTTCGTTTACCCACATGTCAATAAAAAACGATCCTTATTAACGTTACAAATATTTTTTAGATAATGTAAGATACTATAACCAGTTGGCGCGTAAGCATGCAGACGAATAAATTTGGCACGAGGCACACAGTATGGATCTCTCGACAATCATTGGTTTGATTCTTGGTCTCATTGGGCTCATTGGCGGCTTTATGCTGGAAGGTGGGCATATGGGCGCCCTTTGGGGATTATCAGCCTTCTGCATTGTCTTGGGCGGCACCATGGGTGCTACCATCATCGGGATGCCTTTTGAACAGCTGAAAAGCATTCCCAAATGGTTCGTCATAGCTTTCAGCAACAAATCCTTGGACGGGGAAACCATGTACAACACCTTGGTCCGTTTCTCCGAAAAAGCCCGTCAAGAAGGATTGCTAAGTTTGGAAACAGATCTCGATGAAGTCGAGGATTCATTTTTGCGCCAAGGTATGCAATTGATCATTGACGGTGCCGACCCCGACATCACCCGCAGTATTTTGGAAGCCGGCCAAACCGTTCAGGAGAGTCGCCACAAAGTTGGAATCGGTTTTTTTGAGGCCGCCGGCGGCTATTCGCCTACGATGGGCATTATCGGTACCGTTATGGGATTGATCCACGTCTTGGGAAATCTGAGTGACGCCGACAAACTCGCCTCATCCATTGCCGCAGCTTTTATCGCCACCCTTTATGGTGTTTCTTTTGCCAATGTCCTCTTTTTACCCTTAGCCAGCAAACTCAAAATCAGAGATAAGACCGAAACCCACATCAAAGACATGATTCTCGACGGAATTATCTCCATACAATCCGGTGAAAATCCTTCCATCCTGAAAGAAAAACTCAAAACCCATCTCGGTTTTACTCCCGCAGAAGATAAAACCGCCGAATCTCAAATCAGATGAATCCAGACAAAAAGCGAGGATCTTGAATGGCAAGAAAAAAAGCTGCCGACAATCACGAGAATCATGAACGCTGGCTCATAACTTACTCTGATCTCATAACGTTATTAATGGTTTTTTTCGTCGTGATGTATTCCATGAGCAAGGTTGACGCCTACAAATTCCAAGCCATGGCTGAAGCTCTTAGCATCTCATTAGGTGGTTCTCAGATGGATATAGCTCAACATCCGCAAGGTCCCTCTTTTATCGAAGAAGGGGGTCCGGAATCCTCGGCTTCACTGGAACAAACCAGCATTGAAACCCTTAAAGCCAAGCTCGACGCCTATGCTCAAGATAACGCTATCAGTACCAGGTTTGTCGCCGATATTGAAGAACGGGGTCTTGTCATCAGCATCCAGGAAACCTTACTCTTCGAAAGCGGATCCGATATCCTCAACGCCCAGGCTCGTACGATCTTAGGTCAAATCAGCGAGTTTCTTGCGACCATGCCCAATTATATCCGGGTGGAAGGCCATACTGACAACCTCCCTATAAACTCTGGCCGGTTCCCCAGCAACTGGGAATTGTCGGTTATGCGCGCCAGCAATGTTATCCATATTCTTCGTACCGAAGGCGTAAGTACCCTGCGATTATCCGCCGTGGGCTACAGCGAATATCGCCCTCTCACCAGCAACGACACCAGCGAAGGACGCGCCCGCAACCGTCGGGTTGATCTGGTGATTCTGCGATCAACGTATAATCCCGCTGAATCCGGCGACACCACCATAAATAGAGGCTAGTCCTCCGACCTCTCGAATCACGACCTCTCGAATTAAGGAGTGGTAATATGCGTGTTAATCCCACAGAACAGAGTCCCTCTGTCGGATCGGCCGGTGTGGCCGCTTCTGATAAAAGCCGGATTGATTTTAGCACCATGCTGACAAAAACCCAAAAACTGCAGCAGCAAGATCTTGGCTATTTCCTCACACAACTTGATGAGCAAGGCCAAAAACTTGCCAAATCTTTGACCCCAAAAGATCTGCTTAAGTTCAAAAGCATGATTCAGACTTTTTTGCAATCCACCTTCGGACAAAGCCGACAGATGCAGGAAGAATCCAGCTGGGATTTTCGTGGTCAGCCCAGAGTTATGGCCCGGGTCACGAAGATTAATCAGACTTTAGAAGAATTGGGCCGGGAGGTTCTTTCAAATCAAGCCGAACCCATGGAGATTCTCAACAAAATCGATGAAATCAAAGGCCTGATTATCGATATCTTTGGTTAGTACCCCGCCAAGCCCGCGATAGAATGATTAGCGAGTCATAAAGAAGGAGGAAGAAGGATGGCGCGAAAATACATCAACCTGAATCCAGTCACATCATTTGAACAATTTAAAGATGTTTACAAACAAATCAGCGATCTGGATTTGAATTTTTATAAAGAAGCGCAAATGAAACGTCGAATACACAATTTCATGCTAAACAATGGTTTTCATGACAACTACACAGATTTTTTGGACAACCTCAACGTCAATGAAACTCTTTTCGATTCGTTTTTCAAACATCTGACCATCAATGTTACCCAATTCTTCCGTGACACCGGGCATTGGGACTCTTTCATCAACAAAATAGTTCCTGATTTGATGAAGTCCCGAAAAACCCTGAAGCTTTGGAGTGCCGGTTGTTCGAGCGGGCAGGAACCCTATACCCTTGCGATGATTTTTGCCGAGCATTTCCCGGATGTCAACTATACCATTTTGGCCACTGATATTGATAATAAAGTCTTGGTGCAGGCCAAAGCAGGTGTATACACCTCACGCGACTTCGCTACGCCACAACCAAATTTGGTTGAGAAATATATGACTCAAAAAAGTGGAGATACTTACGAAGTCAAGGATATCCTGCGCCGATCCATTTCTTTCAGATCCCACAATTTACTCATAGATGATTTCCCTACGAATATGGATTTTATCGCTTGCCGCAATGTGGTTATCTATTTTACCGAAGAAGCTAAATCCGATCTTTATCGAAAATTCGTTCAAGCTTTATCCCCGGAAGGCGTGCTCTTCACAGGGAGCACTGAGCATATTTTTGGGGCTGCGGAAATCGGCTTGAAATCAAAAACACCGTTTTTTTATTACCGGGCGGCCCCTGTCTAACGCGGGCTACGCGGGCAAGGCTTCTTGCTGTTGAAATGCGGGAGTATCTCTTTGGCTCGCTTAAGGTCCTTCTTCGAATCGAAATGAGTACTTTCGACGTTGCGCAGATGAACACAGCTAATTTGCACTCATTGTGGTTTACTTTCCTTCACGACCCAAAAGCCGTTCATTTTCGAGCCTTCGCGTCTCAGTAGTCCGCTTTTTTGTAATGCCGCAAACGCTTCTTGCACGGCACTCCTTGAGTATCCGCTGGCAGTAACAATATCTTTTTGTGTCATGTTTGGATTTTTACGCAAACGCTCTAAAATCAAAGTCTGAATCAAAGCCTTCTTTTTTTCAGGCTTTGTTTGAGCTTTGTTTTGCGCTTTCCTTGTTTCGGCATCGAATGAATACGAATCATCAAGCGGAACAGTAGTACGAAAAACATCTCCATCCAGTAATTCCGGGTCAGCGCCGGAGTAAAGACGGCTATAAGCAAAAAGATTTTTCACGCCGGAACCAAGCTCGTCGGCATAGTTTATATTTCGGAAAAAAGATGCTATTTTGGGGTTTTTGGGGTTGGGTTCAAGGTTTTGCGGCGTTATCGCTAATCCGTGAACCGCTCGGTTGGCGTTTTCCGTATACATCTTATCCTTTTCAATGACAAACCGGGCGTAATGCGCCGCAGTGAATTCTCTGTGGATCAGCGTGTTTGAAATGACTTCACGGGCTATAGTATCGCGGAGGCTCATCCTCGTGTCACCTTCAAGGTGAAACTTATCCCATAGATGCTTTTTCGCAAATCCCATCAAAAGCTCATAGCTGTCAATCAAATTGGTTTCAATAATCAAGCGGTCATCATAGCGGTCAAGATTGACTTTGCGCAGCAAGGCGTCGGTTCTGTATGTCGGACAGATATCTTTTATGACATGGTCTCTGCCAAGCAGCAAGACCGCCGCAAGGTTATATCCTGTTTTCTCCGTTTCAGCGTCAACTCCGATTAACCCCGCACTCTGTAAAAGCTCCGAATCGGACAATTTCATCCACGGATGGTCTTTGCTGCGAATTAAAGCCATCTGACGAATTTTCGGCAGCATATCAAGCCGCAAATCTTCGTCTTTTACATAAGGGTAGACTTTCTTTTCGGTGAAAATCTTCTGTTTGCGGATATACATTTGGGCAATTTGACCTGTCGCTGTTACTTTGACATCCGAATCGCCAACGCGGTCGTATACAGTCTTTTTATGGGAGTGAACCTCTGAAGACTGCGGAATATGAATGTGAATGATATGCTTCCCCCCCACCACCATTTCTACCGGGTCAAGATAAACAGTCGGGCTGATGTTTTCCGGGTTACCTATCGTGCTGATAAAATTTTTAATCATCCCGGTAACGGCTTTGGGAGGAATACCGCAAACCTCGCCGTTATCGTGAACACCCAAATACAAATCGCCGCCAAAGCGGTTCAGAAATGAGCAGACGGTATCGTAGGTATCCGGGCAGATGCCGCCCTTACTTTCTTTAAATTCAATAACGATGTTTTCACCGCGCTCCTGAGCTTTTCTAAATCCGTTAATGTCCATCGGTCGTTTCCTCCTCTGTCGGTTTCGGTAGTATCTCCATAATATCGTCCATCGTGCAATCCAGTACACGGCATATTTTAATAAGGATATCCACGCTTACATTTTCGCCGCGCCCTATTTTTGCAATAGATGAGCCGCTGACACCGGCTGCCGCCGCAAGCTCACCCTTTTTCATATTTTTATCAATCAGCAGCTTGAACAACTTATTATAATTGGCATCCATGTTCCTGCACCTCCGTCAAAATCGTTACCGTTTTAGGATACCACATTCAAACGAAAAATCAAGCACAATTATGCGAGAACGAGAAGATATGTTTTTATTTACCTTTAAATATGGTTAATAATGTGCTATAATGATTTCGCATAAATAATCGCGGTAACAGAGTGTGATAGAATGGCTTTAAGCGGCAAAAACGAACTGGAACGGTTCACTGATAAAATCGGTTACAATAAAATCTGGCCGGCTATTGTTGAATGCTTCTCAGTAGCGTATAGCTTAGTTAAATAGTTCACCGGCAAAGCATTTCTGCATCAGCGATTGATATAGAATTTCCAGTTTGTCCAGGCCACGTTGCAGCGCAAATTTTGATTTGCCGGTGGCGCGGACGAAGTCCGCGAAGCGGTGTTGGAGAGGGAGGGGGGGACGTGGAACCCGGATTGCACCTATGCCCACTTGGTTTATTGTATACTGCCCAGCAGAAGTTTTAATTTTATCCTTCATTTCGCTTTTGCCGTATGAACTATTGAACAATTCACTTGCGAATAACCCATTCAATTCACCACAGTCAAATCGAACACGGATAATATGGTCATTAAAATAAACAGGTTCGTCAATAGCCTTGAAAACTGCACAACGGCCAACATATTCGGGGTTTCCATTCACCCGTGCAAATAAGAAATCACCATTATTTAGAAGATAGCGTTCTTTTTCGGCATCATCAAGATTAATCCTATTGGGCTTCATATAATCAATATATCCATCTTGCAGTTCAACTAGGCGAAGTACTATACTTCCATCTACATCGTTTCCACGTCTAGCCATACCATTATTTGTGTGCATAATAATATCTGAGAGCCGTTTCACCTCCCACCCCATCGGATTCGTCACCGGATCCCCAAACATCTCGATAAACCGCGATTTCACAAGCAAATCCAGTTTGTCTATCTGTGCCTTGCGCTTTTCGATGAGTGCCGACGCGGTTGAGAACATCGGCGATATGATGCTGCACATCAAATGGTGGGAGAGGGATTTTTAAGGATTGAATCATGGTTCCGGAAATATTTGGTTGAGCACCGCCAACACCCATAGAAATAAGCTTATCTTTTATACTTAAAAAATAGTAGTATAAAAAAGCAGGCAAATATTTATTGTTTGGCAACAATGCAGCACAGGCTTGATTTGTTGAAGCAGGAATGTTTAATATCGAGCAAGCGCCAATAGTTGCTCCATACATAGCCACAAGCAAGGTGTCTTTTGGGAACATTTTTGCACTACAGTTTTGTAACCCTGTCGTGGTTATAGACTCGTCTACTTCAGACAGATACATGGACTTCAAATCACCTGTCTTCACCCACGGAACAAGGGTATCTCCGGCACCCCCTATCCAATACTCGTTGATTGCCCTCGATGGTGTTCCACCAGATGTGACTTTGATTTCATCCCCCAGTCGTACCATCTCCCACTTACTCATCCGTTGTCCCGTCCTCCGTCAAGTCCAGAATATCCTTGATTTCTTCTCTCCGGCTAAAGCTCCGATTTAGGCTCACTATTTCTATTTGACCTGTATTCATTGCTCGTGTCTGCCTATTTGTTTCATTATACCATTATTCGCGTCCAAGGGTCTCCATATCATTCAACGCGCCCTATATGCTTTATGAATTCTGCCTCATTTTACTGAGTTCGTTAGCAACCTCTCGTGCCTCCGAATTGTGTTTTTTTGGGGAAGGGGGGGCACCGGTTCAGCAGGCCATATCATAGTGCGGCCTAGGGATTGTTACGAATCCATGTGAATTCTGTCTTCCTGCCCCAAAAACCTACAATTCAGGGGAATGCAGATAGCATAAGAACATAGCAAATCGAGGCCCTAGGTAGGGTTGGAGAGAGGGAGAACCCAATCTCCCGCCTGACGTAGCCTTCGAAATGGGGTAATAACTGCGCGGGCTTTTGGGTTTTCCCGAAGCCCAACCCTACCTGGGGACTGTTACGAGCCCGCGTGGTTTCTATCTCCCCATCCCCAACAACCCTACCTGGGGACTGCCACGAGCCCTTACCCAGTCCTTATACTTTCGTATAGTCTACCCAGATCCATGCAGGCGCGTTAGTTCGCGCATAAGGTGAAACAAAACCATAGATCAAATCCCCGGCAAAATTAACCAAGACAAACAGATAATTGCGGCCGGGTATTAAGGGGTATCCGGTATTAACCATAACCTGTTCCAACCCGTTACCTGTTCTGTAGGAGCCGCCGGCGTCAACCAGTGTGTCGTAATAATTGGGATTTATACTGAGCTGATAACCGGCTGTGACATTTGCATCTTCAGTAATGCTTATGATGAAGGTCTGACGGTAGACGGGCTTGCCGTTATACATGGCCCCTGTTGCTGTTTCGACAGACGAATAATTTGCTATCGGACCGGTGGGACCGGTGAGGCCGTCGTTTCCGGTTGGTCCGGTGAGGCCTGTGGCTCCAACCGCCCCTACAGGGCCTGTCGGACCGGTGGCTTCGGCACCGGTGGGGCCGACCGGGCCGGTGGGGCCCTCTTCACCTGTGGGGCCGGTGGGGCCGATGGAACCGATTCCTGTGGGACCGGTGGGGCCGGTAATCCCCTGATTCCCTTGAGGCCCCTGTTCTCCCTGGGGTCCCTGTTCCCCATCGGAACCTTGGCATCCCGGGACGCCTTCCGGGCCCATGGGACCCTCCGGCCCCGCCGGGCCTTCCGGGCCTATGGGGCCTTGGATTCCGACAGAACCATCCAAACCGGCCGGTCCTTCCGGACCAACCGGTCCCCGGGGTCCCATAGATCCCGGATCACCTTTGGCGCCGATGGGCCCCATAGGTCCGGACGATCCCGGAGGGCCGGAATTGCCTCTCGTCCCTTGGGGTCCTTGGCACCCTGCATCTCCCTGGGGCCCGATATTCCCACGAACCCCTTGTGCTCCCCGGGCTCCTTGGGGCCCCATCGGCCCTACGGGCCCGAAGGGACCGGGACAGCCGGGATCGCCTTTGCTGCCTTTCTCACCCCTTGGTCCCATGGGGCCCTGAGGCCCCGTGGATCCTGTAGGTCCTTGAGCCCCTATCGGCCCCCGAACCCCCGGTTCTCCTTTAGGGTATATACCGCAGTTGTTGTTCGCCATGGCACTCTCTCCTCTAACGCGGGCTACGCCCGCAAGTATTCAGTATTCAGTATTCAGTATTCAGTATTCAGTATTCAGAATGTGGGTTTTCTTGTCTTTTATTGACGCTTTGCGTCTGTAAGGTCCTAACGCGGTCTTCGACCGCAAGTATTCAGGATCCAGGATTCAGGATTCAGAATGTGGATTTTCTTGTTTTTTATTGACGCTTCGCGTCTGTAAGGTCCTAATCCTAAGATAAAGAATTTTTTTTATATTAGTGTTCTTCGTCCGTGAAGCCCTACACCTTCGTATAGTCGACCCAAACCTCTGCACCCATGTTAATACGCACACGAGTCGAAGAAGTCCGATAGCTCAAAATATTACCGTTGTCTATATAGACAATAAAATAGTTATCCATATCAGTATCCGAATTGATTATGACCATCAGCTCACCATTGCCGGTATGAAAAGACCCGCCGACTTTGACGATTGTCTCAATATAATTACCCACAGCGATGAGGATGCCGGTAACTTCTGAAAAGGCGGCACCGGTGATACTCAGCGAGAAGCTTTGCCGGTAAACAGGTTTGCCGTTGTACAGAGCGCCGGTGGCCGTCTCGGTGGGCGAATAATGAACTGTCCCGGCTGGACCGGTAGGACCAATAGCTCCGACAGCGCCGGCAGGCCCTGTGGGGCCGGTGGGGCCGTCTGCGCCCGTTGGACCGGTGGGACCGGTAACTCCGGCGGAACCGGTGGGACCGGTGGGGCCCACGAAGACACCGGCTGCTCCTGTGGGACCGGTGGGACCGATATATCCGCTTCCGATGGGACCCGTCGGACCGACGATACCCTGCTCTCCCGGGGGGCCCGTGTCACCTTGGGGACCCTGTTCTCCTTGGGGGCCCAGACAGCCCATAGGTCCTTCCGGGCCCATGGGGCCTTCCGCTCCGGCCGGGCCTTCCGGGCCCATAGGGCCTTGGGGACCCACGGAACCATCGGGGCCGGTGACTCCTTCCGGACCG
>WRJI01000024.1 GCA_009778595.1 Peptococcaceae bacterium
TTGCCATGATTGAAGCCTTGCACAATTACCTGATTCCATTCTGGAATAACATGGGTGATCCTATCTGGTGGCTGATCGACATGGCGTCCCGTCGTGGTATCATCCTTGACAAGGCAAAACTCACTGCCGACTATGGCGAGATTATCAAACCCTCTGGCGGCTGGGATTCCAAATATCAGATTGCGGAATCTATGTTTATCCGCGCCTCCGAGGCTCTCCAAAAGCAGGGCCGGGTTCTCTGTCAGATTGATGATCCCGGCTATGATTCAACTGTTTATACTTGCGTGCTCAGCCCGACAGACTTCAAAGCGCTGCCTGTGATAAACTGGAGACAGTTAGCCCAAGATTTAGCAAAACCATAAAGAGGTGTAACACAAAATATATTGATTTACCTTATGGGAATACTCGCAATCCTCCACTTGATATTGATTTTCTAGTGATCTTCCAAAAACCTCCGCGCAGAGCCAATATCCATGCGAATCTGTTCGGCCAACTGCACCCCGGAGGCGAATTTTTTTTCCGCACGAAGGCGTGTCAGAAAATCCACACCGAGGACTTGCCCATAGAGATCGCCCTGAAACCCCAGGAGATGAGCCTCTACGCGCTTCCCATGGGATCCTTCATCCGCAAACGTGGGATTCCTGCCAATATTAACAACCGCGTCCCAGGACTCTTCCCGTCCGATCACTTTCCCCACATAGACCCCCGACCTGGGAACAACCACATCAGGAACCACACGCAAATTCGCTGTGGGAAATCCCAGGTCCCGCCCCCGTCGGTTTCCCTCTTCCACAACACCCCATAAACGGTAAGACCGCCCCAGCATCCGGGCCGCACCTTCCGCGTTTCCCTGATCCAAAGCCTGCCGAATATCCGTTGACGATACCCGCATATCTCCCAGCCGTTGTTCCGGGATAATATCCACGCCAAAACCCCATTCTGACCCCATCCCGGCCAAATCCTCCGCCCGGCCCCGAGCTCTCTCACCAAAAGTATAGTTATATCCCACCACAATATGTACCGGGGATAAAGGCACAAGGGTTTGCACAACAAATTCCCGCGGTGCCAACGCGGCATATTCCTGCGAAAATGGATACACCAAAATCTCATCCACACCAAAATTACTCAAAACCCGCATCTTTTCCTCTAAATCGGTTAAACAACAAAAAGGGCGCTCCGGCCTCAAGACAACCTGAGGATGGGGTGCAAACAACAACACCACCAGAGGTAATCCTGCCGAAGAAGCATACTCCATACCCCGCCGCAACAAAGCTTGATGACCGATATGCACCCCATCAAAATTCCCCAGCGCGAGAACACACTCTTTTTGTTTCTTGTGATGCCCTTGCTCCATAAGTGTTACTCCTTTTCCCCAACCTGCATAACCTTCACGGGTTGCAGTCCCTCATCACGCCAACGCCCTATCCCAAGAAATGTCCCTTGACAAAACACCTGCACTTCGCCAGGGGGCCCTGTAACGTCAGGGGGCCCTGTAACGCCAGGGGTCCCTGTAACGCCGACCCCTCGCGTATTCAGCCCATTAGCAAAAGCCCGCAGTCGCGCCGGGGCAAGCTCAACCCGTGGCAGAGGCAACCCCCAACCCATTTCCTGCAAAAACCCCCGTTCCCCTTCCTCAAAGGTCCGCGCAATATCCTCAAGGCTCCAAGCCTCTTCCAGCGTCCAACAGCCAACGCGGGTTCGCCAAAGTTCAGACATATGTCCTCCGCAACCAAGATGGGCCCCAATATCATGGCAAAGCGTGCGAATATAAGTTCCTTTTGAACAAACCACCTCAAGGTCAGCCCGCGGTTGCTCCCCATCCGCCCACGCCAAAAGACGCAACTTCTCAACCCGGATAGGCCGGGCCTCACGCGGTACCTCCACCCCATCCCGCGCCAATTCGTACAAGCGGCGCCCGTGGTGGTGAACTGCCGAATGCATAGGAGGGATCTGCCAAAGATCGCCGCGGAAACATGCCAAGGCCTTCTCCAGATCTTCCTTTGTGACATCCACACATCCCTTAGCCAGAACCCTGCCTGTGGCGTCCTGCGTATCTGTTGTCACCCCGAGAACCAACTTCGTCCGATATGTTTTATCCAAAGTGCCATAATACTCCGTCAAACGCGTGGCTTGCCCTACACCTACCGGTAACACCCCTTGGGCTCCCGGATCCAGCGTACCCATATGCCCGATTTTTTTAAGCCGGAAGACTCTGCGCAATCGGTAAACCACATCAGCCGAAGTCATTCCTGCGGGTTTGTTCACATTAATGATTCCGTTAAGGTTCATCTTCATCACCGACTTTCCGAAACCACGGCGTTCAACGCCTCCATCAATTGCGGCAACGCCAAGGACAGAGGCATCTTCATCGTGCATCCGGAAGCGCGCACATGACCACCGCCGCCGAATAAACCGGCAAGGAGATTGACATCAATCTGTCCACGGGAGCGAAAACTAACTCGGCACAGTTCGGGCGCCACCTCCTTCACAAACATAGCCGTCAACACGCCGGATATGTTCATAGCTTGGTTAACAAAACCTTCACAGTCGTCGGCCCCGACACCCTCTTCCGCAAAATCTTGCTGAGACAGTTTCATGACGGCAACCGTCCCGGACCAAGAAAGGCTTAGACTCTCCAATGCCCGCGCTAAAAGCCTGGTTTGGGTTAACGTCCTTTCATAGAACAATTTCTTATGTATCGTATTGACGCCGAACTCATAACTCAACAGTGCGCCGGCAACATCGTGAGTGCGCTGTGTCGTGTTATGAAAAGCAAACTGCCCTGTATCGTTAACTATGGAAGCATAGAGATTGGCGGCAATCTCACTATTAATACCGACATCTAATTCAGCAAAGAGCAGCCACAACATTTCACCTACAGACGAGGACCGCGGATCAATCCAGGCTATGTCGCCGTATCCGTTATTTGACACATGATGGTCGATATTAATAATCAGGCCTTCGGATCTGACCGCCCCCATATCTGTCGTCAAATCTGCCCGATCCAAATTAGCACAATCCAAATAAATGACAGCATCAGGATCGGCACTAAGACAACGGTGCGGTTGTGCAAGGTTCTTATACCCCGGCAGAAAATCCAAGCGTTCTGAACCTTGGGTAACATAACAAACCGTCTTGCCCATCTGTTCCAAAACCATTCCCAACGCCAGCATGGAACCCAACGCGTCCGCGTCCGGTTGAACATGCGTCATCAGAGCAAAGGTTCTGTTCTCTCGAAGTGCGGCTGCCACTTCATTCAACAAATGTCTTCATCCTTCCTTTTCCTCTTCCGGAGAAGCTTCCCCTTCCGGCAAGTCAAGATCGGCCAAAATCTTCGATATCCGCGCTCCATGCTCGATAGAAGGATCATATTTAAATACAATATCCGGCACATGACGCAATTGAACGATATGACCGATTTGGGTTCGAACATACTGGGCAGCGTGATCAAGAATCTTCATGTTTTCTTTAATCTCGTGCTCATCACCCAAAATGCTGACAAAAACCTTAACACTTTTCAAATCATCAGAGGCTTGGGCATCTGTTACTGTCACAAACCCCAAACGTGGATCTTTTAAGTCTTCTCTTAGAATCCGTGACACTTCTTCCTTCACCAACCCAGCCAATCGATGACTGCGATAATTCGACACTTGTCCACGGTCTCCCTTCTTAATGCGGGCTACGCCCGCAAGTATCCAGTATTCAGTATCCAGTATTCAGAATGTGGATTTTTTTGTTTTTATTGACAACAGCCAACTACGGCTTCATCCGCAGTGCTGTTAACTGTCAATTCTTCTTTGAATTTCTTCTTTCGTAAAGGTTTCTATAATGTCGCCTTCTTTGACATCGTTGTAATTCTTCAATCCTATGCCGCATTCATATCCTTCCACAACGGTTTTGACATCATCCTTAAACCGCCGCAAGGAATCAACTTCTCCTTCAAATATGACGATCCCGTCACGGACAAGGCGCGCCTGAGAGGAGCGGCTTATTTTGCCTTCAACAACATACGTTCCTGCCACGGTCCCTGCTTTGGGGACTTTGAAGACCTGGCGAACTTCGGCGCGGCCTTCGGAGACTTCTTTGAATTCGGGATCAAGAAGGCCTTCCATCGCCGCTTTGACATCGTTGATGGCGTCGTAGATGACTCGATACAAGCGAACATCTACCCCATGGAGTTCGGCGATTTCTTTGGTGTTGGTATCCGGGCGCACATTGAATCCCAAGATGATCGCGTTTGACGCGGCAGCCAACATGACATCGTTTTCGCTGATTGCTCCGACACCGCCGTGGATAGGATTGACCCGAACCTCCGGACTGGTCAATTTACATAAGGATTCTCGAATGGCTTCGACCGATCCCTGGACATCACCTTTGATGATAATGTTCAGTTCTTTGACTTCCCCTTCCTTAATGCGGTTGAAAAGGTCGTCCAAGTTGACACGGGTTCGTTGTTTGATGTTCTCCGCTTTGCGTTCGTTGACGCGGGCCGTAGCCACTTGGCGGGCAATTTTTTCATCTTCGACCACGTGGAAAGCCTCACCGGCTTCAGGCACTTCGGACAACCCTTGGATTTCAACCGGGGTACCGGGAGGAACTTTTTTGACACGTCGGCTTTTATCATCGACCATAGCCCGGATTTTACCGAAAACCGGCCCGGCTATGATGACATCGCCTATGCTGAGGGTCCCTTTGTCCACCAGGACGGTTGCCACCGGCCCTTTTCCTTTATCGAGTTTAGCCTCGATGACGGTGCCGACGGCTTTGCGGTTGGGGTTGGCTTTGAGCTCTTTCATCTCAGCCACCAGGAGGATCATTTCCAACAGGGATTCGATGTTGCGCCTGGCTTTAGCGGATACTTCAACAGCGATGGTTTCGCCGCCCCATTCTTCCACGACCAGCCCCTGTTCTGTCAGTTCCTGCTTGACCCGTTCGGGGTTGGCCCCTTCTTTGTCGATTTTGTTGATGGCCACAACGATGGATACTTTTGCCGCTTTAGCATGGTTGATGGCTTCGACTGTCTGGGGCATGATACCGTCGTCTGCGGCCACAACCAGAACAGCGACATCCGTAACCTGTGCCCCTCTGGCTCGCATGGCTGTGAAAGCTTCGTGACCGGGAGTATCCAAAAAGGTTATCTTCTGCCCTTTGATCTCGACTTGGTAGGCCCCGATATGCTGAGTGATACCGCCGGCTTCGGATGCCATGACATTCGTGGAGCGGATGGCGTCCAAAAGGGATGTTTTCCCATGGTCGACGTGTCCCATGACGGTGACAACAGGGGGACGGGGACAGAGATCTTCCGGGTTGTCTTGTATTTCGTCGATGACAGCCAACGATTTTTCGGCGCGGACTTCTACGATAACGCCCATTTCGTTGCCCACAACAACAGCTGTATCACCATCGATTTCTTGATTGATTGTCGCCATGATCCCAAGGGTCATCAAGACTTTGATGACTTCTCCGGCTTTGCGGCTCATGCGGGAAGCGAATTCTTGGACGGAGATGATTTCCGGCACGACAACTTGTTTGGGTACCACCGGGACCGGTTTATAGGTTTTCTCAAGTTTTCCGTCCCTTCCTCGCCGAAGAGCTGAAATGTCCCGTTCCGTTTGTTTGCTTTTGGCATAGGTTCTGGAATCCTGGGCTTTTTTCTTGTTAGGGGCTTGTCTTTTTGCCGGTTGTTCTGTTACCGAGAGTTCCGCTGTTTTGCCGTCTATTTTGATCCGTTGCATGGCGGGCGCTTTTTTATCCGGTCCTCGTCCCGGAGTCTGACTGCGTCCGGATGTCTGACCACGCCCGGCGGTCTGACTCGGCCTGCCTTCTCCCTGTCGATTGCCTCCGGGTCTGCCTGACTGGTCGCCGAAACGTTGCCCTCCGCCAAAAGGCCGATTCCCTTGACCGGCGGGACGATCGCCTCTCTGGCCTTGATAAGGCGGTCTTTGCCCTTGGTTGTACCCCTGCCCTTGGCTATGCCCCTGCCCTTGGCTATGCCCCTGCCCTTGGCTATGTCCCTGTCCTTGGCCGTAGCTTTGGCCCTGGCCCTGTCTTTGCCCTTGATAGCCAGGACGATCTCCCTGCCTTCCGCGATCTTGGGTTCCACGTTCTCCCATAGGACGATTCCCATATGGTCTTTGCCCTTGGCCATATCCTTGACCTTGCCTTTGACCCTGGCCCTGGCTATAACCCTGACCCTGGCTATAATCTTGACCTTGACCTTGACCTTGCCTTTGACCTTGACCTTGGCTATAACCTTGGCCTTGCCTTTGACCCTGGCCTTGCCCCTGGCTATATCCTTGCCTTTGACCCTGCCCCTGGCTATATCCCTGCCCCTGGCCCTGCCCCTGACCCTGCCTCTGGCCCTGGCCCTGACCCTGCCTCTGGCCTTGACTCTGGTAGGTGGTTCGGCCACCTTGCGAAGTCCCATGTGGCCTTTGTCCTTGCCCATAGGCTTGACCTTGGCTAGGCCGATCTCCGTACGATCTTTGTCCTGTTTGACCTTGGACCGCCGGCCTTTGCCCTTGACCCTGGTAGCCGGTTCTTCCTGATCTGTCATGCTGGCCTTGCCTGTCGGATGACCCTGGTCTGGCAGATGTCCTATCCGGCGACCCCAACCTGTCTGCAACGTTTCCTTTGTTTGGGACGCCTGATCTGTCAGTCATCCCTCCTTGCTGACGATCTCCAAGAGACCTTTGTATCGTTGCACCGTGTGGCTTTTGCTCTTGAACACGATCTCCATGGGGCCGAATTCTCTGATCCTGGGGACGCCTTTGCGGAGCTTGCTCCTCCTGAATGACAGCTTGTTCTTTCACCGATGTATCCTTCACTGCCTTCTCTGTCTTCACTGCCTTCTCTGTCTTCTCTGCCTTCTCTATCGTCTTTATCGTCCCTTTCGCCTCTTTCACATTTTTTGTGTCATCCTTGACGTCGCCTTCTCTTGTTTTATTCTCTCGATCCGGAGATGCTTTTTCCGGAGAGTCCTCTTGTTTTGCGGGTTTTTTTCGGCTTGGTTTTTCGTTTGCCGATTCCGGAGAAGTCTCCTGTTTCGGTTGTTTTTCTGCCCGCTTTGCGATCTTTTTGTTTGGGGCCTCAGCTGGGGCTCCGGTCGCTTCGGTTTGACTTTTCAGACCTTTTTTGACTTTCTGCACGTCTTCATCGCTGACGCCACTAAAGTTGTTTTTAACAACAACGCCGGCATGTTCCAAACGTTGAATCAGTTCTTTGCTGGTAATATTTAGTTGCTTGGCTAACTCGTGTACACGAACTGTCACATTCCCACCTCCGTCATGAATTGATTTTTCCTGCGTTTATCATCGCTTGGGCAAGGTTCATATCCAATACCAGCATAACTCCTCGCGGCGAGCCGCCAATTGCCTGGCCCAATTCTTCCTTTGTAGAGAGGATCTGAACCGGAATATCTGCGTCATGCCCCCAAGGTTCGAATTTCTTGATCAGCCCGGGAGCATCTTGGGCAAGTATCAGGAGATAGCCTTTGTTCTTCTTGATCAAAGCCTCGACTTGGGCAGTGCCTGCCGCCAGTTTTCCGGCTTTTTGGGCTATTCCGAGCCAGTTTTTGATCCTCTCCTCGTTGAAATCTTTGTTTTCACTCACCATTCATCCCAGCTTTTTTCAACATCTCGAACATGTCAGCGTTTGGCTCCGACCCTAAGGCTTTGGAAAAGCTTCTGCTTTTTATTGCCTTAGCCAAACAATCGCTCTTGCGGCAGAGATAGGCCCCGCGGCCGTTTTTTTTGGAGGTGGGGTCATATTCCAAGGTATGATCTTCGGTTCTGACCACTCTGAGCAAATCAGCCTTGGGTTTCATTTCCCGACACCCAAGGCACATCCGCAACGGGACACGTCGGCTTGTTGTCCCCATTCCCCCTCACCCCTTTATATCCGTTGACTGTTGCGCCAAGACTTCAACGGTTTCGCCTTCTTGTTGCCCACTACTTTCCTGTTCCTCCTCCTGTTCGATTCCGTGTTCGGGTCCCTCTTGTTCGGGTCCTTCTTGTTCGGGTCCTTCTTGATGTGCGTTTTCTGGCTCATACCCCTCTTCTTCGTAACCTTCATCATAATAACCGTCATAGGGTTCATCGGGCTCCTCATCAAAGTAGCCTTCTTGGTACGCGTTGATCAGGTATTCTTCCGGATACAGGCTTTGGTTCCGTGCCTGAGATTCGCTTTTGATATCGATTTTCCATCCTGTTATCTTGGCTGCCAACCGTGCGTTCTGGCCTTCTCTGCCAATCGCCAGCGAAAGTTGATGATCGGGAACAACAACAAGGGCGGCGGCATAGTCTTCGTTCTTGGGGTATACACCAAGGGCTTTTGCCGGGGAAAGGGCGTTATAGATGAAATCCACAGGATCCGCCGACCAGGGAATAATGTCCATCTTCTCGCCGTGAAGTTCGTTGACAATGACTTGAACCCGGTTGCCTCTTTGGCCGACACAAGCGCCGACAGGATCAACATTGGAATTGTTGGAGCAGACGGCTATTTTGGAGCGGGAACCGGCTTCCCTTGCCACACTTTTTATTTCGACGATACCGTCGTGGATTTCGGGAACTTCTAATTCGAAGAGGCGTCGGATTAATCCGGGATGTGTGCGCGACAACAAAATTTGCGGACCTTTGTTCAGGTTTTTGACTTCAACAACGTAGGCTTTGACGCGGTCGAAAGGTTGACAGATTTCTCCGGGAATCTGCTCGGAAGCCGGAATGATCGCTTCAACTTTGCCAAGATCGATTATGAGGTTCCTTTGCTCGTAGCGTTGAACGACACCGGTGACAATATCGCCTTCGCGGTTGATGTACGCGTCATATATCATGCCTCGTTCCGCTTCGCGGATGCGTTGGACGACCACTTGTTTGGCTGTTTGGGCGGCAATGCGGCCAAATTCTCCCGGAGTCACTTCAAATTCTGCCATATCATCTGTGGTGTAAGTGGGGTTGATTTTTTGCGCATCGACTAAAGATATTTCCTGTTTCTCGTCTTCAACGGTTTCTACGATGGCTTTGTAGGCAAAAACTTTAATTTTCCCGGTTTGCCGATCAATTGTTGCTTTGACATTCTGCATTGAAACAAAGTTCTTCTTGTAGGCGGATATGAGCGCCGCTTCGATGGCGTCAAAAAGAACCTCAGCCGAGATCCCTCTTTCTTTCTCCAGTTCATGAATGGCTTCAATGAATTCCATGTTCATGGATTCTATCACGCTCCTTATTTATTTGTTAGAATTCAACTGCTAAACGGGCTTTGTTTATCATTGTCCAAGGTATGGTGATCTGGTTCTTTTCGTAAGTGAGTTCCACACCCAGGTCATCTGTTCCTGACAAAAACCCAACGAATTGGGTAAACCCTTCGATTTTTTGTGATGTCTCAACGCTGATCAGCTGACCCTGGTACTTCAGGTAGTCCTGCCGGTTTCTCAACGGGCGTTCAAGACCGGGAGACGACACTTCCAACTGATAGGATTGCGGGATCAAATCATTATCATCCAGTAAGCTGCTGAGGGCGAGGCTTACCCGTGTACAGTCATCCAAGTCTACGCCTTGCTCTTTGTCAATGTAGACACGCAGAAACCAAGCCTCTCCTTCTTTGACGTATTCGACGTCAAAGAGCTCCAGACCCTGTCCTTGGACGACGGGCGCAATGAGGGGGGTGATTTTTTCGATCAATGAATTCGTCATCTTGTAGTCCTCCGTCTTGACAAATGAAGGAGTGGGAATTCCCCCACTCCAAACACACTTTTTTGCAATTCCCTATAGGATAAAAGGTGTTGCAACCCCAGATACCGACTCAAATCAGCATCACTGGTTAACTATACCATAGTTCATAGCGTTGCGCAAGCACACCGACCACTTGCGGGCAAGGCCCTCTCCCACAGCTTTCATCACGGGCTTCCCCTCATGGGAATGGGTTAACAAACACCCGCGCCGCCAGCTCATTATCCAGGCTGTACAGGAAACCCGGATCGTCGCCGAAATTCGAGAGCTTTGCCAGGATATCGTTGATGCCGGCCTCTTCTTCAACCTGTTCGTCAACATACCACATGATGAAGTTGTAGCCGGCATGATCGTTTTCTTTCATGGTTTGCGTCGCAATGGCGTTGATGGATTCAGTGACGTACTGTTCGTGAGTCAGAACCTGAGCAAAGACATCGTGGATGCCCGCAAAAGTGGTTGGCGGCGCTTGGATCACTCCAAAACCCGGCGTCGCCCCGCGTTCCATAATGTATTGATACATATGTATCGCGTGTGCCATCTCTTCTTGGGCCTGAACAAAGAACCAGTTCGCGATACCTTTGTAACCTGTTTGCTCGGCATAAGCCGACATGGCAAGATAGAGGTATGAAGAATAAAATTCTTTGTTAACTTGATCGCTGAAAGCTTTCGTCAAGGTCTCCTTAAGCATGGGTTTCTCCTCTTTTCGTTGGTTGGGAAATCATTTCGTATAATACCCCTTGGCAATAATAATACCTCGTTGCAAGCGATCATGCAAACGCCGCTTCCAGCTGACCCGGTCGTCCTCTTCGCCGCCAAATTGGTTTTCACGCATGTCAAAGACAAGGAAGGGGCCGCACATTGACAAGGGAGCCACGCATCAGAAAAGGGAGGCCCTCATCAGCAGCCTCCCACCAAGAACTCGACCCCACAGATTGTGTCGGACACCCTTAATAGTTCGTCGCTTTCCTTTCAAAATACGCCTGGGGATGGGTACACACCGGGCAAACCTCCGGCGCTTTTTTGCCCTTATGAATATGTCCGCAATTCCCGCACATCCAGGTTTCTTCGCTGTCGCTTTCAAACACTTTCCCATTCTCCAAATTATACAACAGTTGGAGATAACGCTCTTCGTGTTCTTTCTCAATTTGAGCTACCTCAGAAAAAAGAAACGCCATATTCGGGAACCCTTCCGCCTGAGCGGTCTTCGCAAACTCCGCGTACATCTGCGACCACTCATACTTCTCCACCGCGGCTGCGTCTTTCAAGTTTTCCGCGGTTCCCGGAATCACTTCGTTATGCAGATGCTTAAACCAGATCTCAGCGTGTTCCCTTTCGTTGTTGGCGGTTTCTTCGAAAAACCCGGCGATTTGGTTATACCCTTCCTCTTTAGCCTTCGCGGCATAATAGGTATACTTGTTCCTGGCCTGAGATTCCCCAGCGAAGGCCGCCAATAAATTAGCTTCTGTCCTAGAGCCCTTGAGATCCATAATGCATTTCCCCTTTTCCATATAGTCGTATAGACGGCAACACCATTCAGAGCCAAACAATGAGTTGCTCTCTTTCACCAACCATTTGCCGCCCATATTCTATTGATAACCCAAACCATCCAAAATATTCCCCGCCGCTCATCCCATCAACTGCTCATGGATCGCCGCCGCCGCCGTTTTCCCCGCGCCCATAGCCAGAATAACAGTAGCCGCACCCGTGACAATATCGCCCCCCGCATAGACCCCCGGTTTCGACGTGGCCATGGTGCCTTCGTCTGCGACAATATTTCCCCGTTTGTTAAGCTCCAGCCCAGGGGTTGACTTCGTAACCAAGGGATTCGGCCCCTGCCCGATAGCCATGACAACCGTCTCCACAGGCAGCTCATATTCAGAGCCTTCGACAGGGACAGGACGCCGGCGCCCGGACGTGTCCGGTTCCCCTAATTCATAGCGCAAACAGGTCATGCTCGTAACGTTGCCCAGATCGTCTCCGTGGATACCAACCGGACTCGTCAGCAAATGGAACTGAATCCCCTCTTCCTCGGCATGATGAACCTCTTCCGCCCTTGCCGGCATCTCCTCCATAGACCGTCGATAGACAATCGCGGACTCTGCGGCCCCTAATCGGAGAGCTGTGCGTGCGGCGTCCATAGCCACATTGCCGCCGCCCACGACAGCCACTTTGGCCCCGACGCGGATTGGGGTATTGTGCCGCGGGAAATCGTAAGCTTTCATCAGGTTGGCCCGGGTGAGGAACTCGTTCGCCGAATAGACTCCGTTGAGATTCTCTCCCGGTATCCCCATGAACAGCGGCAACCCCGCCCCTGTCGCCAAAAACACGGCATCGTAGCTCTCCAGAAGCTCGTCCACCGCCAACACCTTGCCCACAACTTGGTTAACCTCGATCTTCACACCCATCGCCCGCAAAGCATCAATTTCCTTTTGAACAATCGCCTTCGGCAAGCGAAACTCCGGAATACCGTACATCAGGACACCCCCCGGCACATGAAGAGCCTCCAGCACAGTCACTTCATGCCCCGCTCGCGCCAGCTCCGCGGCACAGGTCAACCCCGCGGGGCCGCCGCCAACAACAGCCACACTCTTGCCCGTCGGCGACGCAATCTCAACAGGTCGCATACCCTGAGCCATATCCCAATCAGCGGCAAACCGCTCCAACCGCCCAATAGCTACCGGCTCGCCCTTGTTTGCCAGAAGACACTTTTGCTCGCATTGGGTCTCCTGGGGACAGACCCGACCGCAAATCCCGGGCAACGTATTTTTTGTTTTGAGAATCCGAGCCGCTTCCCGAAAATCTCCGGCGGCAATCTGCTCAACAAACTGCGGAATATCCACACCCACCGGGCAACCTTCCACACAACGGGGATTTTTGCACATCAGACAACGCTTGGCTTCCTCAACAGCTGTTTTCTCCGGATACCCCAAAGCCACCTCAGTAAAATTACCGGCTCGCTGCGCCGGATCTTGACACGGCATATCATAACGGGGAGCTTTTGACGCCATATTAAAGTTCCTCCTTGCCATCGCAGCCACAACCACAACCGCAGGCTTGCGCGTATTCCTGTCTTTTCGCCAGCGCCTCTTCCCCTTTGTAGAAAGCGGCCCGCTTCATAGCCAAATCAAAATCAACAAGATGCCCGTCGAATTCCGGTCCGTCAACACAAGCAAACCGGGTTATCCCGTCAACCTCCAAGCGGCAAGCGCCACACATACCCGTTCCATCCACCATAATGGGATTCATGCTGACAATCGTCTTAATATGGTTAGGACGGGTAAAAACCGCCACAGACTTCATCATAATCATTGGCCCAATAGCCCAGATCACATCAGGCTTGACGCCTCGTTCCAGCAACGACTGTATGCCATGGGTCACAAAACCTTTCCGGCCATAGGACCCGTCATCTGTCATCACCACAACCTCATCACTGACATCCCGCATCTCCTCTTCCAGAATCAACAGATCCCGCGAGCGCGCTCCCAGGACAGAAATAACCTGATTCCCGGCCGCCTTCAGTTCACGGGCAATAGGAAAAATCGGCGCAACGCCAAGACCGCCACCAACACAAAGCACTGTGCCATAATGGGCAATCTCCGTAGGTCTTCCCAGAGGGCCGACACAATCAAGGAAGCCATCCCCCACTTCCGCCTTCGCGATTAAAGCCGACGAATACCCCACATCCTGGACCACCAGCGTAATCGTACCCTTCTTAGCATCATAATCCATAAGGGTCAGCGGAATCCTTTCTGAAGACTCAAACCGACGCACAATAACGAACTCTCCCGGCCGGGCTTTAGCCGCCACCGCCGGAGCCTCAATTTCCAGCAAAACAATTGCCTCGGCCAGACATTTTCTTCGCACAACCTGGTACACACGTATTCCCCCCGGGTTTTCAATTCTGTCTACATTCGTCAATAAACATAATTATTTCTTAGGATAGAACATCCTTGGCCTATTATACCAAAAAGAATCCCATAAAACAGTATTGTGAAAAAGATATCATCCTGGCTTACTGCCGCTTACTGCCCATGCGAACTCAGACGCCCCTGGGCAATCAACGCCACCCCGGCCGCGTTATCCGAGCTCCAAGCAGCTTCTGCCCAGAAAAACCTTGCCCGAGGCACAGCACCCGGCAACCTCTCGCGCAAAAACCCATTGGCAGCCACCCCGCCTATCATCAGCACCGTATTTAGCCCGGTCTCCTCAACAGCAAACTCAATCATTTTGGCAAAAGAGCGCAAACAACATCCCTCAACGGCTCGAGCTACATCTTGTGGCGGTGTGCCCTTCTGAATCAACCTCTGAGCAGCACTCTCCACACCGGAAAAACTGACCTTAACCCCGGACAACCCCGACGCCGCGCCGCCTTGATCCTGCCCCCCGCCGTCCCAGCCCTGCAAGGTGCCCACATGAGCCTCGGCACCCTTCACATCTTTTTTCACCGCTGACGGCAAAAGCCTCTCCGCCGCGCGACAACTCGAAAGACTCAGCGCCGCCAAATGAGGCCCCGCGGGAAAAGGCAACCCCAGGCTCACCCCCACACGATCAATAAACTGGCCGGCATGGAGATCCTCCGACCATCCGACAATCTCCAATCCGAAGCCTCCGGTCTCATCCACCGTCACATGCAAAAGTTCTGTCGTCCCACCGGAAACATGAAACGACAGAAACCGTTGCTGATCATCCGCCCCCTGCAGCCCCGGCACCAGCTGTCTGCCCGGCGATCGCAGCCCCGACGACCATAACCCCGCCGCGATATGACCCTCCTGATGACTCGTTTCCACCAAAGGGATCCTCAACGCACAGGCCAGCCCACGCGCCAGACTCACACCCACACAAAAAACAGGCATGTAAGACCCGCGAACCGGTCGGGGCACCGCGCTCACGCCAATCCCCTGAATCCGAGGCCAACAATCAGGCGGCACCCCTTCCAACACATCAGGAATATGTAGAGTATGCCGAAAAAAACTCTGCGACTGCGCCAAACCGCGTTTCCCTTCGGGAACCTCAAGAAGTCGCCGGTTCTCCCACACACACTGAGAAGCCTCCACAATCGCCGCCGAAGTCGTGTAGGCGCTGGTATCAATTCCCAAATACACTTATTATCTCTCCGCTTCTTCAATGAACCGGTCCAAAATCCCGTTAACAAACTTCGCCGACTCATCGCCACAAAAAATCTTCGCCAGTTCAACAGCCTCATTCACGCTGACCCTCTGGGGGATATCCGGACAGAATAACATCTCAAAAAGAGCTAACCGCATAAGATTGCGATCGACCACATCCATCCGCTCCAGATCCCATTCCTTCGCGGTCTCATTAATCATTTCATCGAGCCCGTCTCGGCGGGCCAACGTCCCTTGAATCAACGCCAGAGCAAACTCAAGGCTTTTTCCGGTCAACACTTCATTGCGGGTATTCTTGGAACCCTGTGGCGCCAAGCCACCCTCCTCAGACTCGTCATACAACCGAAGCAACGGGGATACATCAGACTCCCGTTCCCCGCCGTCGGCGGCCAGTTCCTTCAACCAATAGGCCATCTCGCTCTCGGCGTCAACATCCCGGCCCGCAATATCAGCCTTATAGAGGATTTGTAACGCCACTTCCCGGGCCGCTCTTCTGCTCATCGGTTAATCCTCACCCACCGCTCGTCTTTGACTCACCTCACACCTCTTCATCGTCTTTATCAATCACAACAACATCCTTGAAAGCAACCCCTTGAATATGGATATTGATTTCCGCCACAGTCAGTCCCGTCATGTTCTCCACATTTTCCTTTACCGCCTCCTGAACCAACCCGGCAATCTTGGGAATAGTGGCACCAAAATTAACCGTAATGTACAGATCGATTTTGGCTTCATTTTCATGGATCTCCACTTTGATCCCCTTGCGGGAACCCCTTGAAAAAATATTGGCGACATCAGATACCGCGCCGCCGCTTCCCAAAGATACGACACCTTCAACCTGTGAAGCCGCCATCCCGGAAATCACCTCAACCACTTCATCGGCGATTCTTACATTCCCCAACGCTTCTTCCAACACCTTATCCATAAACGAATCCCCCTTATATTGAATGAACACGACACCATTATATCAAAATAATTCAATCAGCAAAACACCTCAGCAAAACACGTAACCAAAACACTTGCGCAAATACCTGCGCAAAACACACATCTTGTTATTTCATCATGAACGAAGTATAATAACATCAAAAGAGCTCTAATGCGGGCTCTGCCCGCAAGTATCCAGTATTCAGTATTCAGTATTCAGAATGTGGATTTTCTTGTTATTTTATTGACGCTTCGCGTCTATAAGTTACTAACGGAGCCCTATTCAGGTAATTTGACTTGACCGGCACCGGCCAGCATGGAAGGAAGCGGGAGATCATGAGCGATCAAAATGGTTTCGACGCAAAAGCCCTTCGCAGGGTATATCATTCCCTCAAAGTTCTTCAGAACCTGCAAGGCGTCGATAAAGATTTCACAGCTCTGAAAGATTTTGGGAACACCCTAAAAGACGCCTTTGTTACACAAAGCAACAAGGCCTCTCACACCTCTTCGGCTTTTTCTCAACACTCGACTTCCCAATCATCTCCTTCCGGCGCGACCCCACCCGGCACGACCCCCGGCGCGACCCCACCCGGCACGACCCCCGGCGCGGCCCCACCCGGATCCCCGACTCCCCCCTACACCCGTATCCCCTACACAGCCCCACGCGCTCCCAATGCAACCCCACCCTACGCTACCCCTCCCGCCACCTATCCGCGCCGACACCCTGTGCCCGTCCCCGTCAACGGACCGAGCAAATGGGCAGGCCTTCCCAGCATCATCATCGGGACCGCAGGATTAACTCTTTTTGGGATAACCGCAGCCACAATGGGGCTCATTTCCCTGTTTTCAGGCTGGTCCTGGTCGGTGATCCTCTTCTATTTTTTCCTCATCCTTGAGGTCCCATGCCTTTGGTTATGGATATCCGGCAAACGCAAACGCAGCTTTTCTCAGCGAGTCAGACGAATCCTAGGCCTTTTACAGGCCAAGAACACCCGCCCTCTGGAAGAGCTCACAACCCTCATCGGGTTGCCCCCGGAACGCATCAAAAAAGACATTCGCCAGGCCACTCATCAGAACATGATATCCAATGTCCACCTGGACAGCCATGAAACATGCCTGATATACGGCCCAGAAGCCTACAACCTGTATCTGGAAGTTGAACGCCGCCACCGCGACACCCTTGCCACCGAACGGGAACTACTCACACAGATGAGCGGCACAGAGCTCACCGAGCTGAAAAAATTCAGCTCAGAAGGCGCAACAGCTCTCCAACGAATCCGTAAGTGTAATGATGAATTAGCCAGTCCCACCATCAGCGCTGAACTCAAAAAACTGGAAGAAAGCACCGGGAAAATCATCTCCTATGTTGAATCCCATCCGGGAAAACTGCCCGACGTCCGCAAATTTGTTGACTACTATCTCCCAACCACATTGAAACTCACAGACAAATACCTGGAATTCGAGAAAACAGATGCCGACACCGCCCGGCAGGCCCAACGGGAAATAGAAACCGCTTTAAGCGGCATCGACAAAGCCTTTCGCAATCTTCTTGACAAACTTACAGAAGAAGACGCCATGGATGTCAGCACAGATATAACGGTTTTGCAAACCATGCTTGCCCAAGAAGGCCTCACAGATGACAAATTCGATATTCGTAAAGGAGAAAAACCATAGTGAGCGACAACACAATTGAACTGACACTCACAGAGCTCGACATGCCGGAACCCACAGCGGGCTCCGCCCTTGCCCCCCTCCCCGAAGTCCAGAAAGACACCCTCACCGAAAGAGCCAATCTGACACCCGAAGAACAGAAACAAGTTGACGAATTCGCATCCAAAATCAACCTGCGAGATTCCGGCATCATCCTCCAATACGGCGCCGGTGCCCAACGGAAAATGTCAGGGTTCTCGGAAAGCGCCCTCAATAACGTCCGTTCCAAAGACTTAGGCGAAGTTGGCAACATGTTGTCCGACTTGGTTGTCCAACTCAAAAGCTTCGATATAACCGAACAGGATAAACGCGGCCTGGCCGCCCTGTTCAAAAAATCCGCCAACAAGGTCACCGCGGTCAAAACCCAGTACGCGAAAGTCGAAACCAATGTGGGGGCCATCGCCTCCTCCCTTGAAAAACACCAGCTCATACTCATGAAAGACATCGCCATGCTGGACAAACTCTACGACCAAAATGTCCTGTACTTCAAAGAACTCACCATGTACATCCTGGCCGGCAGAAAAAAACTGGCGGAAGTCGAAAACGTAGAAGTCCCGGCCTTACGGGCAAAAGCCAAACAAAGCGGTCTCCAGGAAGACGCCCAAGCCGCAGCCGACCTGGCCAGTCTCTGCGACCGCTTCTCCAAGAAGCTCCATGATTTGGAACTCACCCGCGTCATCTCCATTCAGATGGCTCCCCAGATCCGCCTCATCCAAAACAACGACACCCTCATGAGCGAAAAAATCCAATCCACCCTGGTCAACACCATCCCCCTGTGGAAAAGCCAGATTGTTCTCGCCTTAGGCTTGTCCCATTCCCTCCAGGCGGCCAAAGCCCAACGCGAAGTCACGGATATGACCAACCAACTGCTGCGCAAGAATTCGGAAGCACTTAAGACCGCCACCATAGAAACCGCAAAAGAATCCGAACGGGGCATCGTCGAAATCGAAACCCTTCAGCTGACAAACCAAAACCTGATTACGACTCTGGACGAAGTTATGCGCATTCACCAGGACGGCCGCGAAAAACGCCAAGCCGCAGAAACAGAACTGGTCCGCATCGAAGGCGAACTGAAACAAAAGTTGCTGAATATACGAGAGTGAGGCGGGCTGCGCCGCCGGGATTCTCCTGAGCGCGGCAAAGGAATGGTTATGGCATAACGAAAAGAGGCCTTTTGATCATAATCGGAACCCTTATGTTGTTGTCGGGGTGCTTTGCTGACGGCTCTACAGGAGATAGCCCCTCGCCGGAAATATTGGATCCATACTATAACCCCTATAATCGGACAGCGGCATCAGATGGGGACTATATCTATTATTGTGACGAAAGAGGCATAAACAAGTGGCCAATTCAAGGCGGCGAGACCCAATTGATCGTCCGGGGAAGAATCATAAATTTCGCGATTCATGGCTCCTATATCTATTTTTTGGAGCAATCCAATACCTCTTCTTATGATAGATTGTACAGAACCGACAAAGACGGAAACGCCCGGACCAAGATAACAACCAATCATGATAATGAATTAGTATCCATTATGGAAATCCGCTGTTTGCAAGACGCCCTATACATCCGATACATGAGAAGCCCCCTTCATATAGCTGAGCAAGAACATCTGGACGGCTATTTTTCAGCGGATATCTCAGCTGATCAAGAGCATTTGGTATTTGAAAAGGCTTGTGGGGTTCCTACATCGAGGGGTGATTTTTACATTGCGGAAAACGACAGACCAAGTTGGGAAGTGTCACATTACACCCTCTATCGCGTCTATCCGGATAATCCTAGCAGAGATTTTATTGCGGAGGGAATGTCTCGGCCAAAGTATGTGATTACAGACAGTTATGTCTTTTATATAAAAGGCAACCCTGAAAACACCTCTGTCTGGCGTTGCGATCTTGACGGCCAAAACCAGATCGAATTCAGAAACAATATTTATAGCATATTCAATTATGACGCAAAATGGATTTATGGATTCACTGAAGATGAATATGCTTACAGAATGAATCAAGATACGGGAGATCTGGAAGTTTATTTGAATTGGCCATCTTATAAGGATAAGTATTTAGATGCGAAAGATGCCTATTACTTTAATGTAGTTGGTACGTATTTATTGGGTTCTGATGAGGGAAAGCCTATCAAAATGAATGTGAATGGAGGTTGTATAGAATACGCCCCATTTTATTCCTAAACGAAGTCATGCACATTCACCAGGACGACCGCAAACAACGCCAAGCCGCAGAAACAGAACTGGTCCGCATCGAAGGCGAACTCAAAAAGAAGTTTCTTGATATAAGGGAGTCAGTCGGGTTAAATCGGAGGGGAAAGGAGGCGACGTCATCTTGGCCACCTTACCCTATGCATGATTGGGTTTCGGAAGCCACCAAAAGCTCGCAATGTAGCTCCATTTTTCCTTGCTATACTGGCTCTTTCCCCTATATCAGACTTAAATTTATCATATTTCGGCAGAACCAACCTCTGGAACTCGTCCCGCCACATGAGCGACATCATCGAGCTATTCTACTGATAGGCGAAACAGCAACATTATGCAATGAGGTCATACATCCGTCGGCAACATTTCTGAATCCGGCTCATCTTCTAAAGCATAAACCTTTATCGCTACATCATTACCTTTCTCAAATACATAGATTCTGTCGCATACCGGACATCTCCAGATATTATATTTTGGCGAAGGTATTTCTATAGAGTTAATAATACCAATGTTAATCTCATTCTCCCATTGTCTATCTGAATATACTATCAACTCAATATCATTTGGAGCATCAATATTTGACAATACATTATTGCATCTGCATCGAATCTTAGACATTCAACCCTCTCCCTTTTATGGAAATGTTATAAATCCCTCATGTGTCCATATAGTTACATTTCCGCCTGTTGGAATTTTGTTCATTCTCTTAGCGGATTCAATAATCCCTTGCGCCTGTTCTGCTGTAATCATCCCATTGCGCACATCTATTAACGCATGATATGTGTCGGGTTTCTCAAAGCATTGCTCTATTCGTTTTATCGTAGTATTAGTATTAGAGCCCTCCATTGCTTTTAGTTCTGTTCTGACGCCATTTAAAAAGCTATCTGCCGTTTTCATATCAGTAACATTTGAAACAGGTATTAAGTCAACGTCATTGCCTGTTTTCAAAAGATCTGACCATGTCTTTTTCTCAAGTTGACTTAGCCCCAAACCGTCAAGCGAATCTATAGTCTTGCCATTAATTGATAGTTTGCCTGTAGTTTCAACATTCTTGATTGTCGGCTTCACCCCAGCGGCAACATCATCAACCACACTCTCAACCTTCTTAACATACCGAACCCGCCTCAACTCTTTAAGCTTACCCAGATACCGGATTCGAGGAATGCCTTTGTTCCCGAGCAAATCAGGGGCCACACTCCCAAGTATGGCCGCTCCCCCTACCAAGGGGCCGTTTTCGGCTAGCTCGTAGGAGACGCTGTCGGCTATGCCTTCGGTGACAATCCAGGGTTCTTTGACGATGGCGTCTACGGTTTCAGATACGGCCAGATTGGTGTCGTTAAGGTATTCTGTCGCCCATTCTCCGTTGAAACTGATGCCGGGGATCTTGTTGATACCTGTTTCTATGGCTGCTTCGACGTATTCTCCGGCATCGCTGGTGAATTTCAGGGTCCCTTCGATTGCGTTGCTTAGACTGGTGAAGAAGCTTTGCGCGGGAGCGACAACATGGGAATGGAGGTTGCCGCTGAGTTCTTCCAGCCTGTCTCCGGGTGTGGCGAATTGATGGGCTAAGGCTATGGCTTTCTGTCCGTATTCGTAGTCTTTTTCTTCGAAGGGCAGGAAGTGGTTGTAGTAGATTTCCCAAAGACGCGCGATTTTGGCCATGCATTTTCTGTGGGCTTCCAGGCTACTGTCTCTGATGTTTTCAATCATTTTCCTGTTGTGCTGGATGACGTCTTGGTTCCGGCTCGCTACTTCCGGGTCAAGGGTTATTTGGGGCAAATCGTCAGGACCGTAGACGTTGGGGGCACGTGTTCCAAAGGGTCCTCTGATGATGCCGTTGACTTCTTCTTCCATGGCTTCGATGGCTCTCTTGAAACTTGGGGCGTCAACCGTCATCACAGCGTCCCACCTGACGGGTCTGATGAGGGCGGTGGTTTCTTCGATGTACCCTCTGATGAGTTGTTCAAAGGCGCTATATCGGTCTTTGTAGAATTCCAGCTGTCTGAGCATTCTGACTTTCTGAAGTCTGAGGGCATCAATGGCTTTGCCGTCGCTTTGCATGTACAGATATTCCAGTCTGTCTAACGCTTCTTCCGCGTTGCCGATCTTGATCAGGCACATGCGGAAGTCGTCGGCAATACTTTCGAGGATGTAATAGTTGATTTGGATATGCATCTGGGGATCTCCTCTCCTTTCTGATCGTTTCGGTTATTAAAGTGTTCACATATGTCCATTTTCTCTTTCGCTGTTTGGCTGCCTTGTGACGTTTTCTAATCAGAATTGTAGCAAAGTTTGATAATCCTGTGAAGGGGATCAGGTATTTTCTACATTATCATCTATCTTTCGACAACACATGAAAAGCATGATTTCTTGATTTTGGTCCAGCGCAACACTAACAGAAGGGGCTCATAACCCGGCCACCATCTACGTCAGCGTTAAGTTCATTGATGGTTATCCCCGGCCAATTAGCCAGTGAGCGAATATTGCGGAATCCAGAGCATTGACTTCACCATCATTGTTGACATCACCGTTTGCTTTTTAGGTTCCACCATTATCTTGCTGCCACCGCAATAGAAGATCCTCAAAAAGAATCCTAGACCCGGAAAACCCCGCGCCCCTTAAACACAGCCGACCCTTCCAACTCCTCCTCAATCCGCAGCAACTCGTTGTACTTCGCCACCCGATCTGTCCGCGCCGGAGCCCCGGTCTTCACTTGCCCCGCGTTCACAGCCACAGCCACATGGGCCAGCGTCGTATCCTCGGTTTCTCCGGATCGATGAGAAATCACCGTCGTATACCCGTTGCGCTTCGCTAACTCAATAGCATCCAACGTCTCCGTCAGCGTCCCAATCTGATTGACCTTAACCAGAATCGAATTGGCGCACCCCTGAGCAATCCCCTGCGCCAACCGGGCCGGATTCGTCACAAACAGATCATCCCCCACCAGCTGAACCTTACTGCCCAGCCGGTTGGTCATCACCGCCCAGCTCTGCCAATCATCCTCAGCCAACCCGTCCTCAATCGACACAATCGGGTACGCCCCGATCAGACTCTCATAATAGGCGATCATCTCATCAGCCGTCTTGGTCAACCCCTCACCGGCCAACTTATAGACGCCATTCTCAAACATCTCCGTCGCAGCCACATCAAGCGCCAGCAGAACATCTTCGCCCGGCTTATAACCCGCTTTCGCAATCGCCTCAACAATAACATCCAACGCCTCGCTGTTGGACTTCAGATTCGGCGCGAAGCCGCCCTCGTCGCCAATGGCCGTACTCAACCCTTTGCTCTTTAAGACAGCTTTCAAATTATGATAGATCTCCGCCCCCATACGCAAGGCGTCACGGAAACAGGTCGCCCCCACGGGCATCACCATAAACTCCTGAATGTCCACATTGTTATCGGCATGTTGTCCGCCATTCAAAATATTCATCATCGGCACAGGCAACTCTTTAGCGTTACACCCGCCAAGATACTGGTACAAACGCAACCCCAAAGACTCCGCCGCCGCCGCGGCAGCCGCCAAAGACACCCCCAACATCGCGTTCGCGCCCAGCTTATGTTTGTTAGGTGTCCCGTCCAGTTCCAGCAACAACCGATCTAAAGCCGGCTGATCAAAAACATTCAGACCCTCCAACTCAGGCGCAATCACATCCTGAACATTACCCACCGCTTTCAACACACCTTTACCCAGATAGCGATCGGCCTCGCCGTCCCGAAGCTCCACCGCCTCGAAAGCCCCTGTGGACGCTCCCGAAGGAACAGCCGCCCGGCCCAAAGACCCATCCTCCAGCCAAACCTCAACCTCGACAGTGGGATTCCCCCGGGAATCAAGAATCTCTCTGGCCAACACTTGATCAATATAACTCATATTCATACATCCTCTCTCTCGTACGGGCTCCGCCCGCTGCCATCTCAACAATCGGCCGTCAGCTGTTTCGAAACCGGCACCAACAACGATTTCCCTGTCATCTCCCCAGGAACTTCAATGCCCAGAATATCCAGAACTGTCGGCGCAATATCCGCCAACGCCCCGCCGTTACGCAACTCTCGACCCTTATAGAAAGAATCCGCCAACACGAAAGGCACCTTATTGGATGTATGCGCCGTATAAGCGGTCTCCGCCTCCGCATCATACATACGTTCGGCGTTGCCGTGATCCGCTGTTACAATCAGCGTCCCCCCACGAGCTTCCACAGCCTGCGCAATCCGCCCCAAACAGCTGTCCACAACCTCCATCGCCTGCACTGTCGCCTCAAAAAAACCCGTATGTCCAACCATATCCGGATTGGCGAAATTCAGAATAATAACCCCGTAATTTTCCTCCGCCAACCTCTTAAGAACCTCATCCGTAACTTCAAAAGCACTCATTTCCGGCTTCAAATTATAGGTCGCCACCGTCGGAGACGGAATCAGACACCGATCCTCAAGATCGTCCGGCTCCTCCACGCCCCCATTGAAAAAAAACGTCACATGGGCATACTTCTCCGTTTCCGCAATACGCAATTGCTTCAACCCATGCTCCGCCAGCACCCGCCCCAAAGTATTCTCCAGATTCTGGGGCGGAAACGCCACCGGCAAACTCATTGAAGCATCATACTGTGTCATACATACGAAATTCACCTGAGGCTGACGTCCCATCTCAAACCCGACAAAACTCTCATCCGTGAAAGCCCGGGTCAATTCGCGTGCCCGATCAGCCCGAAAATTGAAAAAAATCACCGTGTCGCCGTCACGGATAACCGCCACCGGGTTCCCCGTATCATCAACCACAACAGTCGGCTCAACAAATTCATCACTAACCTTTAAATCATAAGACTTCTCAACCGCCGCCATGGCCGATGGGGCGATGACACCATCCCCCTCGGTTAAAGCCAGATACGCCTTCTCCACGCGGTCCCAACGCTTATCACGATCCATAGCATAATAACGTCCGCACACCGACGCAATCTTGCCGCGGCCCAACTCCGCCATCTTCTGCTCCAATCGGACAACAAACTGCTTCGCGCTCTGGGGCAACACATCGCGGCCGTCCAGCAGCACATGGACAAAAACATTCTCCACATCCGCAGTCACAGCCATCTCCAACAACGCGAACAAATGCTCAATATGAGAATGCACACCGCCGTCCGAAAGCAACCCCAGCAGGTGCAACGCCCCGCCGGCCGCATCATCCATAGCTTTCAGCAACACCGGGTTACGAAAAAACACCTTATCCTCAATCGCCTTCGTAATCCGTGTCAACTCCTGATAAACAATACGGCCGGCTCCGATGTTTAAATGCCCCACCTCCGAATTGCCCATCTGTCCCTCCGGCAACCCGACAGCCCGCCCGGAAGCCTTAAGCAACGTCTTGGGATACTCTCCCATCAGACGATCCATACATGGCATACCTGCGGCCAGAACAGCGTTACCCTCCTGATCGGCAGTATACCCCATCCCGTCAAAAATGGTCAGAACCAACGGAACCGAGGTACTCCGCGGAATCGGAGAACTCCCCGACCCCGGATCAAACATCGAACCGGCCATACCGTCACCTCGCTTGTTGGATAATCTCCCTGAACTCCGCAGCTTTCAGACTCGCGCCGCCCACCAAGGCCCCGTCAATATGGGACTCCCGCATTAATTCCGCAATATTCCCCTTATTCACGCTGCCGCCATAAAGAATGCGCATCTCCTGAGCAACACCGCCGGCCATACCGGCTACAGTCGTACGAATCGCCTGACACATCTTTCCCGCTTCCTCGCTTGTCGCGGTTTTGCCTGTTCCAATCGCCCAGATGGGTTCGTAAGCGATCACCACGCCCCCCATCTCCGTTGAACTCAGATCCACAAGAGCCTTCTCCACCTGACCCCGAACAAACCCCAGAGCCTTCCCCTGCTCACGCTGCTTCAGGTTCTCACCCACACAAAGAATAGGCGTCAACCCCTGACTCAAAGCCGCATGTACCTTGAGGCTAATAGACTCATCCGTCTCCCGAATGTGCTCCCGCCGCTCCGAATGGCCGATAATAACAAACCGGCAAGACAATTCCTTCAACATACCCGCAGAAATCTCGCCTGTATAGGCCCCCTGCTTCTCATGAAACATATCCTGGGCACCCAACATAACAGCGCTACCTTCCAAAGCCTCCTGCAGAGCTGCCAATGCCGTATAAGGGGGGCAAATGACCACATCCACATCCGGCCACTCATTCGGACCGGCGGCAAACTCTTTGGCAAACTCCCTAGCTTCCGCCAAAGTCTTATACATTTTCCAATTGCCGGCGATTAACGGTTTTCTCTCCACAACAGATCCTCCTTCTCAATAGTTCGATTAATTCAATCACTCGCGATCCGGTATCCCTATTCGATATTCGGGATTTGGTGCTCGGCTTACGTTTAGTCACCTCTCCTGCAATGCCTCGACACCCGGCAGAACTTTTCCTTCCAGAAACTCCAACGAAGCGCCGCCTCCTGTCGAAATATGGGTCATGGCGGACGCTAATCCCATCATTTCGACAGCCGCAACCGAATCCCCTCCTCCGACGATACTCACACCGGCACACTCGGCGACAGCCTTCGCAATCTCCCTGGTTCCGCCGGCAAAACTCGGCATCTCGAACACGCCCATTGGCCCGTTCCAAATCACCGTCTGGGCCTCCCTCAAAGCGCCGGCAAAAACCGCCACGCTGGCAGGCCCGATATCCAAAGCCTGGTCATCAGCCTCAATCCCGCTCACCGGTACAACCTTTGATGGCGCGTCATTATCAAAAGCCTTCGCCACCACGACATCCTCCGGCAACAGAAACCTCACAGTATTTTCTTTCGCCAGTTCCAGCAATTCCCCAGCCAAGTCCGTTTTATCCGACTCACAAAGAGATCGCCCAACATCAAACCCCTGAGCCCGCAAAAAAGTATTCGCCATTCCGCCACCCACAATCAACGTATCCACCTTCGATATAAGGCTGCGAATCACATCAATCTTATCGCTGACTTTAGCGCCGCCGATTACCGCCACAAAAGGCCGTTCCGGATTTGCCAACGCCCGCCCCATAACATCAACCTCGCGGCTCATCAAAAACCCCGCTACAGCCGGAATATAAGCAGCCACCCCCGCCGTTGAAGCATGAGCGCGATGGGCCGTCCCAAAAGCGTCGTTCACAAAAAGCTCCGCCAGATTCGCAAGCCCCCTGGCAAACTCCTGATCATTCGCCTCCTCCTCAGTATGAAACCGCAAATTCTCCAACAAAAGAACCTCACCATCACGCAACCGGTGAGCCTGCTGTCTGACTTCCTCGCCGACACAATCCTTCGCCATAGCCACCGGACGCTCCAACAGTTCACTAAGCCTCTGAGCTACCGGTGTCAATGAATACTTCGCGTTCACCTTCCCTTTTGGCCGACCCAGATGAGACGCCAAAATCACCTTAGCCCCTTGGGCAATCAAATAATCCACCGACGGCAACGCCGCCCGGATACGTGTATCATCCGTAATATCTCCCGCCTCATTCATGGGCACATTAAAATCCACCCGCATTAAAACCCGTTTTCCACGAACATCAACCTCATCCATTCTCAACTTGTTCATACTCCATCCCCTTTCTGTTTTTCTATGTAGCACGTGTCCAAAAACGACTTCATGTCCTCAACAGCCAGCACGGCAAACCAATCGTCATCGTATTGCCGAACATCCTGCATCAAATCCTCCAGAAGCACCTGCTCAACAGGCATCTGCTCCGGTCTCTTGGAATGTGTCCCCGGAATATCATCTGAGTTCATCATTCCCTTAGTGTTCCAAGCAGTTTTTTTCTTATGCGGAAGAATTAAGACAAGACTTACCACTGCGTTATCCCGTGCCACCATCTGACAAATGACCGGAAAGTTACCAACTTATAGACAATATTATACCAGCAACAGCAATTTGACACAATCGCCAAAACCAATTAAAATATAGCAGAATCCAGCTCAATGCTAAAGCGGGCTTCGCACGAGCCACCCACCTCATCCAGAAAGGAACGTCCCCTATATGAAATCATACTTATGTCTAGCAGACGGCCGCATATTCGCAGGCGTCTCCGCTGGCTTAGCGGAAGAAACCAGCGGTGAAATTGTATTTAACACCAGCATGACCGGATACCAGGAGATCCTAACCGATCCCACGTATTCCGGTCAAATTATTGTTATGACCTATCCCCTTATAGGCAACTACGGTGTCAACAAAGAAGACCGGGAATCCCCCAGCATCGGAGCTCGTGGTCTCATCGTCCACGACATGTGCCCCCTTCCCAGCAATTACCGCACAGAACAGACCCTCCATCGCTACCTCGTGGATCAAGGCATTGTCGCTATTAGCCAAATCGATACCCGTGCTCTCACCAAACACCTGCGCCTTCACGGTAGCCAACAAGGTCTGATCAGCCTGGATGAAGACTTCGACCAACTGCGGATCCGCGCCGCCGCTCTGACCCCTACCCCCACCTGGAACCTGATTCGTGACATCGCGGTCACCACGCGCAGGGATCTCCCTGAGAACCCAGACGGCCCCCGGGTTGCCCTCCTGGACTTTGGTGGTCGAGATTATCTCATCAACGCCCTCCATACCCTCGGTTGTGCCATTACCCTGTTGCCCCCGAGTTGCACTTTGACCGAAATCATGCAATGCGCGCCTGCCGGCGTGCTTTTATCTGACGGCCCCGGCAACCCTCAAGACCTGCCGGAAATATGCCAAACCATCACCGGGATCCTGGCCCGGCCCCTGCCCCTCATGGGTGTCGGCCTCGGCCATCAACTCCTGGGTCTGGCCCTGGGCGGCCGTGTCCGCCCCTTGAAACCCGGCCACAGAGGAGCAAATCTCCCTGTCCGCGAACTCACCCGCTGGGTCGGAATTCCTGAAGTCGAGGGTTCGAGAGCCGCGAATCTCAAACCCATGAATACGCTGTATATCACCTCCCAAAACCACGGATTCGCCTTGGAAGGCCCCTTCAGCGAAGACGTTGTCATCACCCATGAGCACCTCAACGACAAAACCATTGAAGGCTTGGCCTGTCCCAACCGATTCGCGTTCTCCCTGCAATTCGTGCCAACCACTCAACCCGGACCCCACACCACCCACTATCTTTATGAACAATTCCACGCTTTGCTCCTGCAGAAAGGAGATTTCACCGCCCATGCCTAAACATAACGACATCAAAAAAGTCCTCGTCATAGGCTCCGGACCCATTATCATCGGACAAGCCGCCGAATTCGATTACGCGGGAACCCAAGCCTGCCGAACCCTGCAAGAAGAACACGTGGAAACAATACTGATCAACTCCAACCCGGCCACCATTATGACCGACGCCCCAATGGCCTCACGAATCTATCTCGAACCCCTGACCCCGGAAACCGTCCGCGCCGTCATCTCCAAAGAACGCCCGGACAGCCTGCTGGCTACCCTGGGCGGACAAGTCGGCCTGAACCTGGCCATGACCCTCTCCCGGGACGGCACCCTAGCCCGGGAAGAGGTCCGTCTCTTGGGCACATCCTTGGACTCCATCGAAAAAGCCGAAGACCGGGAACGTTTTAAACAAACCATGGAAAAAATCGGTGAACCCGTTCCCGAAAGCGCTATTGTCTCAACCATAGACGATGCCCTTCACTTTGCCCGCTCCATCGGGTACCCCGTCATCGTGCGCCCCGGCTACACCATGGGCGGCACAGGCGGCGGCGTCGCCCATGACGACGACACCCTAACCGAAATCGCTGCCAAAGGCCTGACATACAGCATCAACAGCCAACTTCTTATCGAACGCAGCGTCGCCGGTTGGAAAGAAATCGAATTCGAAGTCATGCGGGACAGCGCCGACACCTGTATCACCATTTGTTCCATGGAAAACGTCGACCCCGTCGGCATACACACCGGCGACAGCATCGTCGTCGCCCCCACCCAGACCCTCTCCGACAAAGATTTCCGCATGATGCGCCAAGCAGCACTCTCCATCATTCGCGAACTCGCTATTGAAGGCGGCTGCAACATCCAGTTCGCCCTCCACCCCTACAGCAGCCAATATTACGTCATCGAAGTCAACCCCAGAGTCAGCCGTTCCAGTGCCTTGGCCTCCAAAGCCACAGGCTACCCCATCGCCAAAGTCGCCACCCGCATCGCCCTTGGCTACACCCTGGACGAGATTCCCAACACCGTCACCGGCACCACCACAGCCTGTTTCGAACCCACCATCGACTACATCGTCGCCAAAATCCCCCGCTGGCCCTTCGACAAATTTACCGGCGCCCAACGGGCCCTAGGCTCTCAGATGAAAGCCACAGGCGAAGTCATGGCCCTGGGCCGCAATTTTTCCGCGGCCCTGCTCAAAGCCATCTACTCTTTGGAAGCCAACTTCACAGGCTTGCTCATGGAAGCCTTCCGTGCTATCCCGCTCTCCGACCTCCTGACCAAAATCGAAAAAGCCGACGACGAAAGACTCTTCCTCGTCGCGGAAGCACTACGCCGAGGCGTCTCCATAGAACAAATCAACAAAATCACCAAAATAGACTACTTTTTCCTCAACGAAATCATCAAAATCGTCAACCTGGAAAAAAACCTCTCCCAGCTATCCGCGCCGGCTTTGCTGGATGCCTTAGCCAGCGACCGCGACCGCGACCGCGACGACCGCGACGACCATTTGTCAGCGGCCAAGGCGGCCGGCTTCAGTGACTTCCAGCTGGCCCACCTCCTGGGTGTCGACGAAACCGCCATCGCTCAGATACGTCGTGACCGGGGCATCATCCCCGGATATCTCATGGTCGACACCTGCGCCGGAGAATTTCCCGCCGTCACCCCCTACTACTACTCCAGTTTTGGAGAAGAGGGTGAGAACCACCCCACCGGAGACGACAAAATCCTCGTCCTCGGTTCCGGCCCCATCCGCATCGGCCAAGGCATCGAATTCGACTACTGTTCCGTCCACGCTTCCCACGCCATCCGGGAGATGGGGTACAAGTCCATCGTCATCAACAACAACCCCGAAACCGTCAGCACAGACCCCGACACATCAGACCGCCTCTACTTTGAACCCCTCAACGTCGAAAACGTCATGAGCGTCATAGACCAGGAACACCCCCTTGGTGTCGTTGTCCAATTCGGCGGCCAAACCGCCATTAATCTGGCCAAACCCCTCCTGGAGCGTGGCGTCGCCATCTTAGGCACCGGTGTCGAAGATATTGACCGGGCCGAAAACCGCGAGAAATTCGACGATCTCCTGGAAACCCTCCGGATCCCGCGCCCCAAAGGCAATCTGGCCCATAGTCACACCGAAGCTCACGGCATAGCGACTTCTCTGGGATTTCCCGTCCTGGTTAGACCCTCCTATGTACTGGGGGGCCGAGCTATGGAAATCGTCTACAACGAAACCGATCTCGCCGACTATCTCGCTCAAGCCGTCCGGGTTTCCCCCGAACATCCGGTCCTCGTTGACCGTTACATGATGGGTCGCGAAGTTGAGGTCGACGCCGTCGCCGACGGGGAAAACGTCCTCATCCCCGGCATTATGGAACACCTGGAACGAGCCGGTATCCACTCCGGCGACAGCATCGCCATATACCCTCCCCAAACCCTCACCCCTGCCCTCATCGACACCCTCACTGAGTACACAACACGCATAGCCTTGGCCCTTCGGGTCAAAGGCCTGCTCAATATTCAATTCATTATCCAAAACAACCAAATCTACGTCATCGAAGTCAACCCCCGGGCCAGCCGCACCGTTCCGATCCTCAGCAAAGTCACAGGCATTCCCTTGGTCAAACTGGCCACCCGAATCCAACTGGGCGAAACCCTGTCCCAACAAGGCTACAGCGGCGGTCTCTACCCGAATCCCAACCTCGTTGCCGTCAAGATCCCGGTTTTCTCCTTCAACAAACTAACCGATGTCGAACCCTCCCTAGGTCCTGAAATGAAATCAACCGGCGAAGTCCTGGGCTTAGCCGAAACCTTGCCCGAAGCTATGTACAAAGGATTCCTCGGGGCCGGTTACCGCATCCCCCACTCCGGCGACATCCTTGTCACCCTGGCCGACAAAGACAAAGAAGAAGCCCTGCCCCACCTGACACGGTTGAGTGAACTTGGTTTCGGACTCAGAGCCACAAGCGGTACCGCAACGTTCCTCCGCACTCACGGCCTCCCGGTGAGCGAAGTCAGCAAAATCCACGAAGGCTCCCCCAACGTCATTGACATCATCCGCAACAAAGAAGTCGTCTTCGTGATCAACACCCTGACTCGGGGCAAACAACCCCTACGGGACGGCTTCCAAATGCGCCGCATGTCCGTGGAATTCAATATTCCCTGCCCCACATCCCTCGACACCCTTGCCGGCCTCATCTACGCCATAGAATACGCCGGAACCCTTATAACGCCCGACAACTCAAACTCCCCAACGATTCCCGCCAGAGTCTTGGCTTTGCAAGACGCTGTCAAATGATTACGAATTATCTTTGATATTTTGGCATAACCTTAGGACAACTCAACCCATGCCAGTAGCAAGGCCGCAAAAACTTAACGACCCCTTGGTATTTCTTGTGTTTCAACACACACCCACGAACAACAGCCAAGCCATTCACCTCAGCCTTTTCCTGGAATTCCGGCGTCCAGTTCTTCTCCTGAAACCATATGGTATGGGCCCCAACCCTGGCACTTTCTTCAACAATATCAGGGATATGTCTGGGCATAAGACAGGGAATAACCACATCCACTTTATCCGGCAAAGCGTCCAACCGTGAAAAAACCCGAGACGGCAATCTGCCTTTGCCGGACCCGGAATAACCCCCATCTCGGCCCGGCGCCTTACGCCTATCCACATAATCCAAAAGAATAAGGAACGCCTTAAGCTGATGCTCCTGGCAAAACCGCCAACACTTACATACATGCTTATTCTGTGCGAACTTCTCCACATTGCCAACGACAGCAAAACTCATAGATGAATCGACAGACTCATGCAAAAGATATATCTTCTTGCGCATACAACTCCCCCTTGCCAGAAAATTCAAGATTCGTGATGTGATGTTCAAAAGGGATGACCCTGTTCCCATAATCGGCATAACCATTATATGCCTGATAGCGGTCCTAAAAGACGTTGGAGGGGGGTGCAATGACAAAATTGTAGAGCGATGCCTTCAAATATTGATCTTCTAGCGGCGCAAGGCTACGGGAGGTGGTCTGGACGTGGCCTGTCCCGCAAGCCGTTCTCCGGTCTTGTGCGGCGCCGCGCAAGGCTACGGGGGGCGGTCTGGACGTGGCCTGTCCCGCAAGCCGTTCTCCGGTCTTGTGCGGCTCTATGCTCCGCCGCGGCAAACTCAAAACTCGCTCCACTGCGTTGCG
>WRJI01000025.1 GCA_009778595.1 Peptococcaceae bacterium
ACTCTTGGGTAAAGAGCCTTACTCCTGATCAACAGAGCAGAATTATTATTTTGAGGTGATATATTATGTCTATGGATATTTGGATTGGCGGTGAAAAGTGGTGGAGCACTACATCAGGCATATTTGAGTGCATTGTTGAAGAAGCAAGAGCTCTTTTCAAAGATAGTGAACGAGAGTGCGTAAAGAATATTTATGAGTCGCTTGATGACCATTACCAACAGCATATTCTTCTGGGCAACCTTGACGGAAAATGCTTCAATCTGTTTTACTCCTATTGCAAGAAAGCTATGGACGAGTTTCCTAATTCGGAAAGAGGAAAGATACCCGATAAAGAGTATCTGCCAGTAATATTAGGAAATTGGGCCAACCTGTTGACCGATTTGAGGAAAGACCCGCGATACAGGGGACAGCAGGAAACGGAATAGGGCGGTCTCTTGTCCCCCCTATTCACCCCAGCACTTGATGGAGGTATGAAGCGTGAAGAAAGTCGTTTTTCTTTCGCCCTCATCAGACCCGTCAGGTGGGACGCTGTGATGACCATTGATGCTTATACAGGGAAAATTGCTGAAGCTTTAAATGTAGATTGTTTCCTAATTAGGGATTGCGTCGAAATTGTTATGCAAGTGAATGGGCAGATGGGCCTAAGATAAGGCAACTACTTCCCCAAAAACTTAATTCGGAGGCACAAAAAGAACGCACACGAACTCGAAACAATGAGGCACGATAAGACTGTTGCCGAGATGACGTTGCCTCCTGCCCCTCCGGATGGAAAACCAAGACATAGCAGAGGAGGAGTTCATACCATGGAGCCAAGGTCGGCATTGTCCGTAAAAGTGAAAGTTTTAATCGCGTTTCTCATTGTTTTGAGTGTTCTTCTGGCGTTGGTTTTTTTAGTGCCGGGAGTTGTGGATACAATTCGGGAACGTTTGGATTTTGGGATGGGTGATGTTTCCGGGTATCCCGATCCCGGCGAGATACGAGCTGATTATTCTTTGAGGGATTCTGTTGAACGTATCAGCGGTGAGGATATTGTTGCGTTGTCGTTGGAAGTGGCTGCTTCGGGATATAAACAGCCGCGGACGCTGATTGTCATGCCGGTTTTTTCTGAGCAGCTTCTGGATGCTTTTCCTGTCGTGACTTTAGCGGGGCAGGAGAAAGCGCCAATTCTCCTGACGCCTTATGATGAGTTGGATGGGCGTATTCGTGATAGGATTGTGAGCGTTCGGCCTCAGAAGATTTATCTTACCGGCGGGCTGAGTGATAAGGTGATCTCCGATATCCGCAGAATCAATCCTCGGACTGATGTTGAAGTGTTGTCAGGCAAAGACAGATGGACTCTGGCTACGGAGATCAACAGCAAGTTGACCAATGTTAAGGGTGCTTTTGTGTTTGCGGCTGACGCCATGAAACATGCCCTGCTTATCGCGCCTTTTGCGGCCAGCCATTCTTATGCGATTATCCCCGCGAAAGAGGACGGATATCTTCCCGATGGTGTGACGTTGCCTGCCGAAAACGTTTATTTGATAGACGGCAAAATGGCTGTTCACGATATTCCCGGTGCCACGCGTTTGATGGGGTATAATGTGTTTGCCTTGAACCGATCGGTGTTGGAGAGTCTCGATTATGATTTATCGAATCTGGTGGTGCTCAACAGCTTTGATGATTTTTGTGTGGGTCTGATGGTGTCCCCTTATGCCGCGCTGCGTGGGGCCCCGATTATTCTCAGTGGTTCCGACGGAACATTTTCCGGGGTTTCAACAGCGAAAAAGACTGAGATTTTGGCGGGGGCGTGTACCCTCATCGGCGATCAAAACAAATTGTCAGATTCTGTGCCGGAAGGGTTCGAGCTGGCTTTCGATATTCAAACGATTATGACCAAATGGGAAGATTGGCAACCCAAATTTACTTCGTCAGCCAACCATGCGGCACAGCCTTATTCTTTGGGGCCACCCTACACTTTGGGCAGTCTTTCGCAGGAGTTCGTTCAGGATGGCCTCAATATGATTAATTTTGTCAGGTATATAGCCGGGTTGCCGGGGGACATCACGGAAGATGCTTACTATACCCAACTCAGCCAGTCTGCCGCGATTCTGCTAAGGTATGATTTCGGTCATACGCCGAACCGGCCGGCGGAGATGAATCAGGTTTTCTATCAGCTGGCTTTGAACGGCACCTCCCACTCGAATATTGCGAAAGGGTTTAACACCATCGCGGATTCTATTCGTAACGGGTATGTACATGACTCGGATACACCGGCCAGTGTCGCGTTGGTGGGTCATCGGCGCTGGTTATTGAATCCCAAGATGCAGAAAACAGGGTTCGGTTTTGTTGTGGACCCAACGGATTCAGCTCAGTATACGGCCCTGTACGCGCAAGATCAATCGCGGTCGTCGGTGCCTTCGTATCCGTGGATCGCCTGGCCGGGTAACAAGGTGTTTCCGCAACAGTTTTTTGAACCGAGAGATCCTTGGTCGATTTCTTTGAATACCGATCTTTATGCGATACCGCGGCTCAATGATGTTACGGTGACATTGACGGAAGTCTCATCGAACAGGACATGGACGTTCTCGTCGGCGAACAACGCGTATACACCCAATGGCAGGTATTTTAATGTGGATACCCAACCCCTCGGGATGTCGGCGTGTCTTATTTTTCGTCCTGATAACATCACTGTGTATAAGGGGAAATATCATGTCAGTGTGGCGGGGCTTAAGGATAGACAAGGGCAAGCTGCCGCGATTGAGTATGATGTAACGTTTTTCGATATGAATGAGTATTTGCGGGTTACGACCCTTTATGATCCGACAAGGTAGGTTTTTTTGTCCTTCGCGCTTGTCTTTGCTATAATGCAATTAGAGGATGAAGAAACTGTTTGCCGGAAAGGTGACCATGATATGGATTACAAAGATTATTATAAGATCTTGGGCGTATCTCCGGAAGCGGATGATAAGACCATTAAGAGAGCTTACAGGGATTTAGCCAAGAAATACCATCCGGACCAAAATCCTAATGACAAATCCGCTGAAGCGAAGTTCAAAGAAGTCAGCGAGGCGTATCAGGCGGTTTCGGATCCGGCTAAACGGCGAAAATACGATAGTTTGCGGCAGGATTATGAGTCGTGGCAACGGTATGGCGCGCGGGATAGTTTCGATTGGTCGGCTTGGGGTCAGCCTGGGGCTGAGAATTACCGGGCGATGTCGGAAGAGGATTTGGCGCGGTTCTTTGGGTCTGCCGCATTTGAGAATGATTCGAGTTTTGGCGGGTTCTCGGACTTTTTTTCGATGCTGTTTGGGTTTGGCAATGGGAACGACAAGCCCCGTTCCCGGCGCAACACTGTCGGAGAAGATTTCTTTGGGCGGCGTTCGGCGCAACCCAGGGATGGGTATGATCTGGAGGGAGAAATCGTCATCAGCTTGGAGGAAGCTTACAACGGCGGCCCGCGGCGGGTGGAAGTGAACGGCAAGGTTCTGGAGGCTCAGATTCCTCAGGGTGTGGCAGACGGGGCACGTATTCGGCTCACGGGGCAGGGGGAACCTGGATCCAACGGTGGTCGGACAGGGGATTTGTTGTTGAAGATATTGATTGAGGAGCACCCCGGTTTGCGGCGGGAGGGGAACCATCTGCGGACAACGGTGGATATTGATTTCTATACGGCTGTGTTGGGCGGGGAGATTTCGGTGAAGGGACTGGGGCAGAGCCATGCCGATAACCGGTTCTCTATCAAAATCCCGCCGCGCACACAAAGCGGTAAGACCTTCAGACTCAAAGGCAAAGGCATGCCTGTGCTGAATAAGAAGAATCAGTATGGCGATCTGTATGTTCAGGCGGTGATTGCCCTTCCCCAGGATCTTAGCGAGGCTGAGGTCAGGAAAATCCGTGAATTGGCCCAGCGGTTTGATAGGGCTTAGTACTCCGTCAAGCTGCACATCGCTGAACATTGATCATGGAGTCTCATGATACCACAGAAGGAGGAGTGTTTGATGGACGCTTTGCAAGGTGACAATCATTACACCTGGGCGGACTACATCACATGGGATGAGGATATTCGTTGCGAACTGATTGATGGCATTGTTCATATGATGACAGCACCTTCCATGACTCATCAGAGCATTAGCATGAACCTGTCTACCCAATTGAATACTTTTTTGAAGGGCACGCCTTGTAAGGTTTTTGCTGCGCCTTTTGATGTTCGCCTGAATGCGGAGGATGGTGATGATACCATTGTTCAGCCCGATATTTTGGTGGTATGTGATAAGAAGAAACTCAGTGAAAAAGGTTGTCAGGGGGCACCCGACTTGGTGGTTGAAATCCTATCGCCATCTTCCGGAGCGTATGACAAAATCCTAAAATTCAATTGGTATCTTAAAGCCGGGGTCCGGGAATATTGGATTGTGTATCCTGAACGCAGGATTGTTGACGTCTTTGTGTGGGATAACGGAAAATATGTGGCTTCATCTTACTCTGAGGAGGATACAATGCCTTCTCATGTGTTAGAGGGGTGTACGATAACGTTAGCGGATGTTTTTGCGGAGTAATAATCGATGGCTCATGTTGGCAGTATGAAACGTTTGGAAAAAAAGAAAGGGGAATAGAGATAGTAAAAGGCCAAGGAACCAAAGCGATCAATAAACAGGAGTGAGGCATTAATGACGGAAACTGTAATAAATACAAAATCCCTTCCAGAACTTTTATTCAGGCTCATCCAAACTGAAAGAGTTCGCATTATGGAAACAGATGGGATAATTCAGCTTATGCCAGTCAAAGAAAGCGCCGATTGTACAATTGGTTTGCGTGGATTGTTTGCGGATTACCCAGAAATGTCTGTTGAAAAATTTCTAGAGAGAAAACACACGGACAAGGAGTTAGAACGATGACCCGTTATACCTTGGATGCTTGTGCGCTTGTTGCTCTTTTGCAGGATGAAGCAGGAGCTGATAAAGTGGCAGATGCCATGAACGAAGCTTACGAGGGCGAAGCAACAATTATGATGAACAAACTGAATCTTTTAGAGGGCTACTATGACGCCTATCGTTCACGGGGCAAGGAACAGGCAGATTTAATGATATCCGAACTGAAGAAATGCCCTGTTTCGATTATCCTGTCCATGCTCACTTCGTTTGGCGGAAGCAGGGCGATTGAAAGCTTCCTATAAAATCTCTCTTGCCGATTCAATCGCACTTGCTGAATCATTGGTTTCCGGAAGCAATTTATTAACTTGCGACCATCACGAATTTGATGTGATTGAAGAACAAGAGAAAATCCGATTCCAATGGATAAGGTAAATATTTATACATTGTGGGTCTATTTCAGAATTTGGGAGAGGCTCATGCAAGGAAAAGGGGAATAGGCTAATGGCGATTTTTGGGCAATTTTTCCGAACAGATGAAAAAACAATTCAAGAGATTCAACAGGGCAATGTTTCTTTGGCTGATTTAGTATATGGCGAGAATAGAGACAGGCAGATTACTGATGTTACTTATAATGAGGACGACGATTTTTTAGATATTGACAGGACTTGGGATCCAATTACCCTCGCATTATTCGATGTTGATACATTGTCTGATGTAACAGGTAATAAAGCAGTCAATGATGAAGATATGGGTTATGGCCCTGCTCATTTTTGCACACATGAAGAGGTTCGCCGTATTAACGAGGTGCTCATAAGGATTGATGAAGATGATTTCCGAACAATGTTTACAGCGGGTGTTGATAATGAATGGTTAGATGTTTTTGATGACGTCTATCTTTATTTCCAGAAAATCGTTACTTTCTATAAAAAAGCAGCCAGTCAGGATCAAGCAGTGTTATTCTGGTGTGTATGATGTAGCAGGCCTGTGCTTTGTTTCATCGCCGGTTCCGTCTCAATCGCCTATGCCATGAAGGTGTTACAACAGGCTATGAAGGGTGAAGCGGAAAAAGCTGGCCTTGATTCCGAAGAGAGTGTAGCGGACATGATTATGAAGATGCGTATCGAGGAAAAAGTAACACACTAAAACTCCGGGCCATACAATGGCGGCGGACCATACAGGTCTTGTGCCTCAAAAGGGTTACCCCAAAAGACCAAGGAGAACTGAAGCAGCAGCCATAGAGCGGCGACAATGACTGTGAACAGCCATTTCGCACGACGTGAAGCCTTCTTCTTGGCCATAACCAGCAATCCCACAACAAGAATAAAGGGGAGGATAATCCATTGCAGCCATCCAAAGGGGTTCATTGATCTACATCTCCTTCGAGCATCATAATATAGGGGCACTGGTTCTGTTTGCTTTCATCAGTATCCCAAGTATGGAACGCGCCGCCCAGACAATAGTCCCAGAACTCGCACGCTGTACATATATCACATTGGGTTCGATCTTTGGTGCGAAACGCCTTATATCTATGATTCCAAACTTCCGCGAAGGTATCCTCCCGCACATTGCCTTGAATCAGGTCTTTGTTGCGCGGGACATTAGGACAGACAAATATATCCCCGGTGTGCAATATGCTGGCGGTATTAATGCCTGTGCGGCAATTGAAATAATAGCCGCGAACATCTTTTTCGTAATCCAGTCCTAAAAAACCGGGGCACCCGTAGGAAAGCCTGAGGGATCCTTTTCGGTTATGTGTTTTGATAAAGTCGAGGATTATCTTGATTTCGGTGCCGCTGAGCAATAGGTTGTTGTTGAGTTTGCCCCGCCCGATCGGATCCATTGGGGCAAGCCGCCAAGAATCAAGATTCAACCCGCATATCACGGCGTACAAGGCTTCTATCTCATCTATGTTTCCTTGGTGAAAAATCGTTGTCACTTGGATATGTTTCACGAAACCGGCTTCACGCAAACGAGCTATGTTTTCCAAGATCGTTGTATATGATTTGGCGACACCTCGAAAGCTGTTATGTGTTTCCTCTAACCCGTCAAGGCTGATGGAAATAGTCTCCATTTTCGCGGCTTTTAGTTTGTCTATGTTGTTTTTGTCAAGGAGAATGCCGTTGGTGGTCATACCCCAACGGAATCCCAGGTCACTCGCATACCCCATGACGTGACAGAGATCCGCTCTCAGAAGGGGTTCTCCGCCTGTAACGCTGATCAGGATTTTGCCAGAATCCATATCCCGGGCAATTTGTGTGAAAACATTCTTGATCTCTTCGGTGGTGAGCTCATCTGTATAGGGATGTCTTCCGGCGTTGCTGCCGCAATGCTTACAGGCCGCGTTGCAGGTTAATGTGCATTCCCAAAACAAATCCCGCAGTGTATGCCGTGAGAGTTCCTGGTCCCGATATTTTGACCACAATGTAAGTTCGCCTAATTTAACAATATTGCGGAGCATGGTTGTGCCTTTCTGAGACATTTGGTGATTTTGGCTTGACGGAGTACTCGAAGTCTTGGATCTATTGTATGGCGATTAAAACCATATGTCAACATAAGAAGTTAAGAACTTTCTACCATAACATTGAATGACTGTCTCTGACCAATATTGACCTTCGTGTGCAAAGCTGTTATAATAAGGTCACATCCCACATCCTACATCTCAAAGGAGGCCGGTACCATGGCGTTTGACACAAACAGAATGACACAGAAGTCGCAAGAGGCTCTTATGGAGGCGTCAACATTGGCGGAACGCCGCCGTAACGCCGAAGTGCAGCCGGAACATCTTCTGATGGCTTTGCTTAAGCAAGAGGCCGGCGTCGTTGCCCAGATTCTTTTGAAAATGTCTGTCGATATCGATGCCTTGATCAGTGATGTTGACAAATTCATAGCGCGGTTTCCCTCGGTAACGGGATCCTCTGTGCAGCTGCTGGTATCCCAGGGGCTTCGGACACTGATGATTCAAGCACATGATGAGATGGAAGCTTTCGGTGACGCCTATGTGAGCACGGAACACTTTTTATTGGCGCTGATGGGACCTTCCGGAAGTCGAGGAACCCAGGGCGCGTCGGAACTGCTTCGGGCTCACGGGGTGACTCGAGAGGCTGTTCTCGCGGTTTTGCAAGAGCTGCGCGGATCTCAGCGAGTGAATTCGCCCAATCCGGAAGGGACATATGCGGCGTTGGAGCAATACGGCCGCAATCTGGTCGCCCTGGCTCAGCAGGGGAAACTGGATCCGGTGATCGGACGGGATGAGGAGATCCGACGCGTGATTCAGATTCTGTCCCGTCGAACGAAGAACAATCCTGTGTTGATCGGGGAACCGGGAGTGGGCAAAACAGCTATCGTGGAGGGACTGGCTCAGCGCATCGTTCGGGCGGATGTGCCGGAATCCCTCAAAGGGAGGACGGTTGTTTCTCTGGATATGGGGGCTTTGGTGGCGGGAGCCAAATACCGGGGCGAGTTCGAGGAGCGCCTCAAGGCCGTTCTGAAAGAAGTTCAGGATCGTGCCAATGTCATTCTTTTTATTGATGAGTTGCATACGGTGGTCGGGGCCGGTGCGGCCGAAGGAGCCATGGATGCCGGCAATATGCTGAAACCCATGCTCGCTCGCGGGGAACTGCGCTTGGTTGGCGCGACGACGCTGGACGAATATCGGAAGCATATTGAAAAAGACGCGGCTTTGGAGCGGCGGTTCCAAACGGTTCTGGTGGAACCCCCCAGTGTGGAGGATACAATCTCGATCTTGCGCGGATTGAAGGAGCGTTATGAGAGTCACCACAAAGTTCGCATTACCGACAGTGCCTTGATTGCGGCCAGCACGCTTTCCGACCGCTATATTGCCGATCGGTTTTTACCGGACAAAGCCATTGATCTGATTGATGAAGCCGCCGCCCGGTTGCGTATGGAGATCACCAGCGAGCCTCAGGAGCTGGACAACATGAAGCGCAAAGTCCTTCAGTTGGAGATTGAGCGGGAGGCTTTGAAGAAAGAAAAAGATCAGGGGGCCCGGGATCGCTTGGCTCTGCTTGAAAAAGAGTTGGGAGACAACAAGGAAAAACGCGACGCTTTGGAGCTGCGCCTGAAAGCGGAACGCCAGGTTTTGGACACGATCCAATCCCTCAAAGATCGTCTTGACGAGGCGCGGATGAAGGGGGAAGAGGCTCAGCAACAATACGATTACAATAAAGCTGCGGAATATCTGTACGGTGTGATTCCGGAACTGACCAAAGAACTGGAAGAAGCCGAGGCAGAAGCGGCTGAAGTGGCAGAACTCAACAGTGTGCACCCTTTGCTGCGCCAAGAGGTCACCGAGGACGATATAACCGAAATTGTCGCCAAGTGGACCCATATTCCTGTGACCAAGCTTGCGGCCGGCGAAACCGCCAAGCTCATGGGTATGGAAGAGGCTCTGCATAAGCGTGTCGTCGGCCAGGATACAGCGGTCAAAGCCGTGGCTGACGCCGTGCGACGGTCTCGTGCCGGCATCCAGGATCCGGACCGCCCTTTGGGCTCGTTCCTTTTCCTAGGTCCCACCGGTGTGGGGAAGACCGAGCTGGCGAAAGCCTTGGCGGAATTCTTGTTTGACAGCGAACACGCCTTGAAACGTATCGATATGTCGGAGTATATGGATAAACACACGGTTTCCCGTCTTGTCGGCGCCCCGCCGGGATACGTGGGGTACGAGGAAGGAGGGCAGCTTACGGAAGCTGTCCGGCGGAATCCTTACTGTGTTGTGCTTTTGGATGAGTTGGAAAAGGCCCATGGTGATGTGGCCAACATTCTGTTGCAGCTTCTGGACGACGGCAGACTTACGGACGGCCAGGGCCGAACGGTTAACTTCAAAAACGCTGTCATCATTATGACAAGCAATATCGGTGCTGATATCATTCGTGAGCTAACCAGAAATCAACGGACGGAGGCTATTCCCGGCGTGCTTCAGGAAGAGCTGAACAGGCATTTTCGACCTGAATTCATTAACCGTCTCGATGAAATTGTCATCTTCGATCCTTTGACGAAAGATAATTTGCGGCGGATTGTTGATATTCAGCTTGACTCCTTGCAAAAACGTCTTCGGGAAAAAGGATTCTCCCTGAGCATCAGTGATGACGTCTATACGAATCTGGTTGATGAAGGTTATGATCCGGTTTATGGTGCCCGCCCCTTGAAGCGTGTTTTGCAGCAAAAGATTCTTAATCCCGTGGCTATGATGGTGTTGCAGGAGGGCAACAACGGTAGAGAAATCCGTGTGGAATTCGACAATGACAGAAATTTTCATTTTTTCTGAGGAATAGAAGGTATTTTTGGAGATGGCGTCGAAGATGTCTGTTCGTCGGTTATGATTGGAATTATCACACTTCCCCAATATCAAGAAAGGGGGTCTGTTCGGTTACTGGTATTCAAATACGTATTCATCAGAGGATTGAGCATAGTTTTCCGCTGGAGTGAAACTGAGTGCCACAGCTTTGACTTTTTTCTCAGTTATCACGCGTGAACACATTTTTCTACACACCAATACCAGAAGGCGGATAGATATATTGTATTGAACGCACGCTTAACGTATGTAACTACATACAGAATACTAAAACTGGGCAATGTAAATGGTAGTCTGTGATTCGATTCAATTGCCCGGTGTTATTTTGCGAAATAATCCTATTGGGGGGTACGGTATGCAATTCGATACAAGCAAAATGGCGCCAAAGGTTCAGGAAGCATTAATCCAGGCTTCGGCTTTGGCTGAGCGCCATAGACAAAATGAGCTTGAACCGGAACATCTGTTGTTAGTCATGCTGGGGCAGGTCGGAGGTGTCGTGCCACAGATTTTAGCTAAATTGTCCGTTCCCATTGAAGCTGTCATGGCGGAAGTGAGACGATCTATGCTTCGCTTCCCACCGGGAGCGAGCGAGATCAATATGACGATTTCCCAACGGTTACGTTATTTGTTTATGAACGCTCAAGAAGAGGCTGAACGTATGGGCGAAACCAATATCAGCGGCGAACACATTCTTCTCGCTTTGGTGGTTTCGGCCAAAGGGAAAAGAGGAGCCAAACGTGTGGGACAGAGCGGGGTTACCCGGGAAGTCGGCGATATATTATTGGCTTACAATGTGAATCAGGAGTCGCTTCTTAGCATCATGGAAGAGATACGAAGAATGCGGAAACCACAGCAAAATCTGCCATTTGGTGGTCCGGGGTCAGCATTGGGCCAGTTCGGGCGTAATCTGGTTGTTATGGCTCGGGAAGGCGGTCTTGATCCGGTTGTCGGCAGAGAAGAAGAAGCCGGTATGATTCTTCAGGTTCTGAGCAAACCCTCCCAAAACAATCCGATTTTGGTGGGCGGATCAGGTGTGGGCAAAACCACCATTGTTGAGGGTTTGGCGCAGATTCTGGCCAGAGGCGAGGTGCCGGCGCAGTTTCATAATAAAGAAATTATTGCCTTGGATAAGGATGCCTTAATAGGGGGTGTCAAAACCAGGGCTGAACTTGAGGAGCGGTTCAAGGCTGTTCTTCGTGAGGTTATCGAAAATCCGGCGACCATCTTGTTTATTGATGATCTGGATACGATTCTGGGATCGCCGGAACAAGGCGGACTTGATTTGGCGGGGGTTCTTATGCCTGTGCTCAACCATTTCGAGTTACGGTTTGTCAGCGTTTGTTCCCAACAAGCCTTCGATCTTTTTGCCGGCAGAATACATGAGTTCGCACAGTATTTTTACCCCATTCCTGTGAAGCCTCCTTCGGTTGAGGATACAATCCTTATCTTGCGTGAGTTGCGGTCGGGTTACGAGGCTCATCATGGTGTATCCATTTCTGATGAGGCTCTGGTTGCGGCCAGCGTTCTTTCCAATAAATACATCCCGGATCGTCAGTTGCCGGAAAAAGCAATCGATCTGATTGATGAGGCTTCTGCCAGACTGCGCATGGAATTGAGAGCAACGGATCCTATGGGGGCTGCCGAGCCGAATCAGCGTTCCCAATACGAGAACGAGCGCCAAGCCCCGGCACAGGATTCCGGTAATGCGGAAGCCATCGCGAGATTAAGAGCCAAGATTGAGGAAGTCCAGAGTCAGATTATGCAGGCTCAAGATAGTTTCGACACATTAAGAGCCGCTGATTTGCAGTTCTGCACGCTGCCGGCTTTGGAGTCGGAATTAGGTATGCTGGAGCAGAAGGCACCTGCAGCACCGGCGTCCTATCCTCCGGAGAGAAGACGGCAACCGCGACTGACGACAAACCGCCAGGTTTCCGAAGAGGATATTCAGATGATTATTTCTCAATATATCGGGGTGCCGCCGGAGAGGATTGTTGTGAATCCGGCGAAGAGGCTCAACAACTTGGAGGAAATCATTGGGGACCGACTTATCGGTCAGCGCATGGCTATTGAGGCTGTTGCCAACGCTGTGCGCAGATCCAGCGGGGGTTACGCGTCGCCCAATCGTCCGCTGGGATCCTTCCTGTTTCTTGGACCTTCCGGTGTCGGGAAAACGGTTTTGGCCAGAATTCTTGCTGACGTTATTTATGGGAGCGATCAAAAAGTCGCCCGGTTGGATTTGGCGATGTACTCCGATCATGATGCGGTTTTCCGTCTGATCGGGGATGCCGATAACGCCAATTCTGAACCCGGTCACTTAATTGAGATCATTCAGAACGATCCTGAGATTGTCTTGGTTCTGGATTCAATAGAAAAGGCTCATATCAATGTACAGAGTCTCTTGCAACAGATTATGGAAGACGGCTATCTTTCCGACGGCAGCGATCAGGTACTCAGTTTCAGCGATACGATTATCGTTATGAAATGCGGAGTTGGCGCTGAGGTTATCAGTCAGATGACGGGAAGAACGCCGTCAAGCATTCTGCCTGCGCTCCAGGCAGAACTTAGCCGTTATCTCAGGCAGGAATTCCTGGTCAGCTTGGATGAGATTATTATCTTTGAAGCTCTTAAACAAGATGAGTTGGTGCGTTTAATCGATGCGAACCTATGTGATCTCAAACAGCGATTGGCTGAGAAAGGGTTGACCATCACCCTGACAAGCGCCGCGTATATGCGTTTGATTGATGACGCGAATGTATCCATGCTGGGGGCAAGGTTGATTCGACGTGTTGTTCAACAAAAGGTTCAAAACCCGATAGCCATTAAAATTCTCCAAGGACAATTTTCTCATGGTTCAATACTGGTAGAAATCAGCCATAAGTCGGGAGAGATTATCTTTACACCCGGGTGATTCTGAATCCCGATTCCTGAATCTTGGATACTTGCGGGCTTTGCCCGCGTTAGGGGGAAGACTGTGCCCGTAAAAATCCCGGATGCTTTGCCGGCGGCGAAGGTTTTATCTGAAGAGAATATTTTTGTTATGACTGAGAATCGGGCGTTGCACCAGGATATTCGGCCTCTTAAGATTGCTATTCTGAATCTGATGCCGACAAAAGTGGTGACGGAGACGCAATTGTTGCGCTTGATTGGGAACACGCCGTTACAGATAGAACCGGTATTTCTTTGCACGGCTACGTATAGGCCCACACATTTTCTGGAGCATTTGCAGGCGTTCTACAGAACCTTTGATACGGTTAGGGATCAGCGCTTTGATGGGCTGATCGTGACCGGGGCGCCGGTTGAGCTGATGGAATTTGAAGAGGTGCATTATTGGGATGAGCTTACGGATATCCTCGATTGGGCGAATACCAACGTATTTAGCACTTTTCTAATCTGTTGGGCGGCTCAGGTTGGGTTGTATCATTATTATGGCGTACCCAAGCATAAGCTGGCCAAAAAGATGTTCGGTGTGTTTTCCCACAGGGTTCTGGATCGTTCCAGCATGTTGGTGCGCGGGTTCGACGATGACTTTCAGGCTCCTCATAGTCGATATACTGAGATTCGTCTTGAGGATGTTTTGGTTTGTCCTGATCTGAAGATCCTTTGTGATTCGCCTGAAGCGGGAGTCTATATAGTAACGTCGAAGGATTCCCGGCGGGTTTTTGTAACGGGCCACTCTGAGTATGACGCGGATACGTTGGGCGTTGAATATTGGCGGGATGCCCGCAAGGGTGTTTCTGTGGAGGTTCCCAGGAATTACTATGCCGACGACGATCCTCACCAAGACCCTCGGGTCAATTGGCGCGGTCACGCGCATTTGTTGTTTAGCAACTGGCTCAACTTTGTGTATCAAGAGACACCGTATGAGTTGGAAGGAATTGAAGGGAAGTGAATGATATGGCAAAAGAGATGAATTATTCGGAGGTGACTCCGGAGATCCGCCGTTTGGCGGAAGTGTGTACCTCCCGCGTTATTAATCCTGAGTTATTCACCCGTTACGAAGTTAACCGTGGGCTTAGGGATCTCAAGGGGAACGGCGTATTAGCCGGATTGACCAATATCTGTCAGGTTACAGCGAAAAGAATCGAAAATGGCGTTGAAGTGCCGATGGATGGAAAGCTTTTTTATCAGGGGATTGATATCGACGATCTTGTGGCCGGGTTTTTGCACGAAAAACGTTTGGGATTTGAGGAGACGATCTATTTGTTGCTGTTTGGCGAGCTGCCCAACATGGGGGAGCTGCAGAAATTTTGCCGCCTACTCAACGATTACCGTTGGTTGCCGCCGAGTTTCACGAGGGATATTATCATGAAGGCGCCGAGTCGAGATATGATGAATATGTTGGCTCGCAGCGTTTTGTCGCTGTACTATTATGATGACAACCCTGATGATATTTCGGTTCCCAACGTGTTACGCCAATGTTTGCAGCTGATCGCCAGATTCCCGCTTTTGGCTGTTTACAGCTATCATGCTTACAACCATTACCACAATGGGCAGAGTATGATTATTCATCAACCGGATCCTCATCTATCCATCGCGGAAAATGTGCTCAAAATCCTGCGCCCGAATCAGACGTATTCTGAGCTTGAGGCGCGTATTCTGGATCTGAGCATGGTGCTCCACGCGGAGCATGGCGGCGGGAATAATTCCACTTTTGCGGTACGGGTGGTCTCGTCTTCGGCCACGGACACCTACAGTTCGATGGCGGCGGCTCTCGGGAGCCTGAAAGGTCCCAAACACGGCGGGGCCAACGTTGCCGTGGTCGGTATGATTGAGGATATGAAGAAACAAGTCAAGAACTGGCAGGACGAAGATCAGGTAGCCGATTATCTCAAGAAGCTTCTGCATAAGGAAGCGTACGACAAAGCCGGTCTGATCTACGGTGTCGGTCATGCCATTTATTCTCTGAGTGATCCGCGGGCGTTGGTTTTCGAACGTTTTGTCGAACAGCTCAGTAAGGATAAAGGGCGGCAGGAAGAGTACGAGCTCTATAAATTGGTGGCAAGGCTGGCCCCGGAAGTTATTGCGGTGGAACGCCAGATGTACAAAGGGGTTTCGGCGAATATCGATTTCTATAGCGGGTTCGTTTATGATATGTTGGATTTACCGATAGAATTGTTTACAGCCTTGTTCTCCCTTTCGCGGATCTCCGGTTGGAGTGCCCACCGGATTGAGGAATTGGTCTGCGGCGGCAAAATTATTCGACCGGCTTACAAGAGTGTGTCAAAGTCCAAAGCGTATGTGCCCCTCAACGAGAGGTAAGGTCTTGTTATCTCATGTCATGCTCATGTCATGACGATCAACAGTTGTCCGGACTGAATGGACTGCCCCTCACTGACAAGGATGGAACTCACCTTTCCAGGCACAAGAGCGGCCACATTGGTCTCAATCTTCATAGCTTCAATAACAATCAGGATCTTGTTCTCATAAACGGTGTCGCCTTCTGAGACAAGGATCTTGCTGATGGTGCCGTTAATGGAGGCCCCGATTTCAAGAGGATTCCTGGGATCGGCTGTCTGGATGATTTCTCGTTGGACGCTTTGGTCGAAGTTCTTGTCATAGATTTTGATTTCCCGGCGGTTGCCGTTGACTTCGAAGACAACGGTCTTATGGCCGGTGTCATCAACAGCGCTGATTTCCACCATTTTGACGATGAGGATTTTGCCTTCGTCAAGGTCGATTTCACTGGTTTCGCCTTCCCGCAGACCGTAAAAGTAGACGTGGCTGTCCAGGTTGTTGAGGTAGCCGTATTGTTTCAGGGAGTCGAGGTATTCGCCGTAGACTTTAGGGTAGAGAGCATAGCTGAGGGCGTTGCGGATGTTGGCATCCAGGCCGTATTCGGCGGAAAGTTTGGCGCTGATGGCGTCAAAGTCGACTGGGGGCAGGATGTCGCCGGGGTTGCAGGTGATAGCTTCTTCGCCTTTGAGGACGATGGACTGCAAGTCGGCGGGGAACCCGCCGGCGGGTTGTCCGAGCATACCTTTGAAGTAGTCGACCACGGAATCAGGGAAAGCGAGATAGCGGCCGTTTTCGAGAATGTTTTCCGGAGAAAGGTCGTTTTGGATCATGAAGATAGCCATGTCGCCCACAACTTTGGAGGTGGGGGTGACTTTGATGATGTCGCCCAACATCGTGTTGACAGTGCGGTACATTTCTTTGACTTCGTTGAAGCGGTGTCCCAGGCCAAAACTTTCGACCTGGGGTTTGAGATTGGTATATTGGCCGCCGGGGATTTCGTATTTATAGATTTCGGCTGATCCGGTGGACAGGGGAACTTCAAACTGATCGTAGGCGGTGCGGACTTCTTCCCAATAGTCACAAAGATGTTGGAGGTTGTCCAGGTTCAGGCCTGTGTCGTAGGGGGTGTCTTTGAGGGCGGCGACAATGGAGTTGAGGGGGGGTTGGCTCGTTAACCCGGAAAGAGGACTGAGGGCCGCGTCGACGATGTTGACGCCGGCTTCGGCGGCCATGAGCAGGGTGGCGATGCCGTTGCCGCTGGTGTCGTGGGTGTGAAGATGGATGGGGATGGTGATTTCGTCTTTGAGGGCGCATATCAGTTTGGTGGCGGCGTAGGGTTTGAGCAGGCCGGCCATGTCTTTGATGCCAAGGATGTGGGCCCCCATGGTTTCGATTTCTTTGGCCATAGCGACGTAGTATTTGAGGGGGTATTTGTCCCTTTTTTCGTCAAGGATGTCGCCGGTGTAACACATGCAGACTTCTGCGATTTTGCCTGATTTCATGGTTTCTTCAAAGGAGACAGTCAGCCCTTTCAACCAGTTGAGGCTGTCAAAGATGCGGAAGATGTCGATGCCTTGGTTGGCGGCTTCTTGGATGAATTTCCGGATGACATTATCGGGGTAAGACGTGTACCCTACGGCGTTGGCGCCCCGGATGAGCATCTGAAAGGGGATATTGGGAATGAGTTGGCGCAGGGCCTGGAGGCGGCGCCAGGGAGATTCCCGCAGGAACCGGTAGGCCACGTCGAAGGTGGCGCCGCCCCACATTTCCAGGGAAAACAGGTCTTGGGCCAGGACAGCGGTAGCAGGGGCGATGTTGATCATGTCCCGCGTACGCATGCGTGTGGCCAAGAGGGATTGGTGGGCGTCCCGCATGGTGGTGTCGGTCAGGAGGAGTTTTTTCCGGCTGTTGATCCAGTTGACGAAAGCTTGGGGACCTTGGTCAAGCAAGATCTGCCGGGCGCCGGCTAGAGCGCCGGGGTTCGCGGCCAGAGCGGTGTCAGCCGGGGAGAGTTTGGGGATTGGGGGAATGTTGAATTCTTTTTTGAGGCCGCGGCTTTCGTTGACGGCTTTTTCGCCGATGAAACGTAAGATTTTGGTTTCGATATCGCTGTGGGGGGTGATGTCAAAGAGTTCGGGGGTGTCGTCTATGAAGTGGGTATCGCATTCACCGCTGAGGAATTTTTTGTGATTGAGTACGTTTATCAGGAAGGCTTCGTTGGTTTTAACGCCTTTTACGTTGAGTTCCTTAATGGAGCGGACGGCTTTTTTGGTGGCCCCTTCGAAGGTGCGGGCCCAAGAGATAATTTTGACCAGGAGACTGTCGTAGAAAGGGGAGATGACGGCACCTGTGTAGCCGTTGCCGCCGTCCAGGCGGATACCGAAGCCGGAGCCGGTGCGGTAGACGTCAATACGACCGGTATCGGGGGTGAAGTTGGCCAAGGGGTCTTCGGTCGTGATGCGGCATTGGATGGAGTAACCCCGGGGTTCGACGGCTTCCTGGGAGGGGATGCCGATTTCAGGGGAGTCTAAGGGGTAACCTTGAGCAACGTAGATTTGGCTTTGAACGATGTCGATGCCTGTGGTCATTTCGGTGATGGTGTGCTCCACTTGAATGCGAGGGTTCATTTCGATGAAATAGTGGCGCCCTTGGTCGTCCACAAGGAATTCGACGGTGCCGGCGTTGGTGTATTGGACGGCTCGGGCAAGTTTGAGGGCGTCTTGATATAGGTTGGCTCTGAGTTCGGCGGGGACACCGAAGGCGGGGGTGTATTCCACGATTTTTTGGTGGCGGCGCTGGATGGAACAGTCTCGTTCGTAGAGGTGAACGATATTCCCGTAATTGTCGCCGAGGATTTGGACTTCGATGTGTTTGGGGCATTCGAGATATTTCTCGATGAAGATATCGTCGATGCTAAAGGCTTTTTTGGCTTCTCTTTTGGCGTTATGGTATTCGAGTTCCAGGTCTTCTTCGTGACGAACCACCCGCATACCGCGACCGCCGCCGCCGGCTGCGGCTTTGAGGATGACGGGAAAGCCGTGTCTGCGGGCAAAGGCCAAAGCCTCTTCGGCGTCTTGAAGAGGGCTGGTGACCCCGGGGATGGTGGGGACACCGACGCGTTCGGCTAATATCTTGGACTTGATTTTGTCGCCTAGGTTTTCCAAGGTTTCGGAACGGGGGCCGATGAATATGATGCCGGCTTCCTCGCATTTTTCAGCGAAGTGGGGGTTTTCGGAGAGAAACCCGTACCCGGGATGAATGGCGTTGGCACCTTTTCGCTGGGCCAGGTCGATGATTTCTTCAATATTTAAATAGGCGTCGATAGGTTTCATTTTGAGACCTATTTGATAGGCTTCGTCGGCGCGGGTTCGAAAGAGAGCATATTTATCTTCTTCGGAGTAAATCGCGATGGTGCGAATGGCCAATTCTTTACACGCACGGAATATCCTGGTGGATATTTCACCGCGATTTGCAACAAGAATTTTTGTTAAAGGCTTAATTGTCATGGGTTTTCGTGCAGCTCCTTTCACATACCGCATTATTTCACTTATCTGTGTCGTCTTGATTTGTCTAAGCCCATATTATATCATAATTATGAGTAGGATAGTATTTATCGAGAGTTTTTTCTTGCGAAAGAGGTAACCTACATGGTAGATGTGTATTCATACGTTCTGTTGTGGTTCTGTTTATTAGAGGGGGGTTCCTGTGGCATTTGACGCAAGCAAGCTAAATAATAAAGTTCAGGAGGCTCTGAACCAAGCCGTGGTTTTGGCCGAACGCAATAATCAGAGTGCGATTGAACCTGAACACCTTCTTCTGATCTTGTTAGGGCAACCTGGGGGGGTTATGCCTCGTATATTGGCCAGGTTGAGTATTTCTGTCGAGGTTGTTATCGGAGCTGTGCGAAGTGTGCAGCGGGCTTGGCGTGACGAAGGGTATGATGAAAGGCGCCGCGACAATATGGTTTATTCGGAGCGGCTGGCCTATGTGCTGGATTATGCCTTGGATGTGGCTGAACGTTCCGGTGATTCTTGCGCAAGTGTCGAGCATGTTCTTATGGCTCTGGTGGGGACAGCCCAAGGGAATGATGAGGCAGGTGACATCTTGCTATATTATGGTGTTAACAGAGAAGTCCTGTGGAGATTTTTTGACGAAGAACGTAGGATGAACCTGGGGCGGCAACAGATGACCCAGAGGCAGCCGGGGATGCCGGGCCAACAGGGGATGTTGGGTCGGCCGGGGATGCCGGGCCAGACGGGGATGCCGGGTCAGACGGGGATGCCGGGTCAGACGGGGATGCCGGGTCAGACGGGGATGCCGGGTCAGACGGGGATGCCGGGTCAGCAGAGGATATCGGGACAATCGGGGATGTTGGGACAATCGGAGATGTCGGGTCAAACGTGGATGCCGGGCCAGCCGGGAATGCCGGGCCAGCCGGGAATGCCGGGTCAGTCGGGAATGCCGAGCCAGCCGGGTCAGCCGGAGTTGCTTGGGCAGAAAAGAGAGCCGATGCGGCACAGACCACAAGGGTTGCAGAGGCGGCAGAACCAGGAGCCGGAAGAGATTCAGGCAAGCCAAACGAGTCAGGAATCTCCAATTGATGATTATGAGCTGCGGCGGGTGCCGTCTCAGTCAGAATTGGATGAGGTTTTTGGAACGCGTCCAATCCCGCGGGTGCTGGGTCCTAATGAAGGTTTCCGGATAGGCAGGTTGCCGCCAAAAATGAATACCGGCGATTATGAAACTGACGTGGGGCCGGTTGAAGCAAATGAGGATATGGATATTGATCATGCGAGACTGTGGGGAAACCCGGGTGAACAGTTTGGGGCCCAATCAAAGCCATCAGATCCGTACAGTGATTACCGGACGTTGTCGACAGAAGTGAAGGAAGAAGCTGATGAATCAGAGACAGTGTTTGGAATGAAAAGGGCGCCCCGGGCCGGCATGCAAGGTAAGAAGGTTTTCGATGAAAATGACTATAATACTCTCTGGATGAATAAATACAGAGAATTTCAAGTAATCATTAATTCTTATTATTTAGCGTCGGGCGCTCAGGAGGCTCTGATCAAGGCGGCGTTGTTGGCGGAGCGGTATCGGCACAGTGAGCTGGAATCAGAACATTTGCTTTTAGCCATGCTGGAGAACACTGAGGGGATTGTGCCGTGGATGTTTGAAGGTGTGTCTGTTCCTATAAATCCTGTGTTGACTGAGGTAAGACGAGTCGTGTTAAGATTTCCGCCGGGATCGGGAATGTCTGGATTGAGAGTATCTCAGCGACTGCGTATGCTGTTGACGGAATCCCGGGAGGAAGCTAAGTACCTTGGCGATCCTCATGTTGATTGCGAACATTTCCTTTTGGCCATGGCCAACGCGGCGACAGGCAAAAGGGCCGAAGCCGGTGATATACTTCTCTCTTTCGGTATCAGTTCGGAAGTTGTGGAGGATCTTATCCGGGAGTTGAGAGAGCAGGAGTACTAATGCGGGCTACGCCCGCAAGTATTCAGTATTCAGTATTCAGTATTCAGTATTCAGAATGATTCCTTGGTCAGGAGTCAGGATGCCTCTTTGAAGCGATATAGCGGGCCAGATACAGAATCGGGGTGTCGGCCATACTGATCATGATATAGATAAGGTATGTCGAGATGATTATTGAGAAGAGAATGGGGTAGTCATGGATGCCCCAAAAGGCGAAGAACGTAAACAGGACAGTGTTCAACAGCTGGCTGACAAGGGTTGAGCTGTTTCGAAGCCACAGGTAAGAACGGCTTGAACCGGTATGTTTCTCGGTGATTTGCCACAGCCGGTGGTATAACCAGATGTCGAAACGCTGAACAATAGCGTAAACAAGCAGACTTGATATGAGAATACGAGGCGTGTTGGTGAAGACGCCTTGGATAAATGGGAAGAACTGATCCTCTCCCGACGGTATATAATGGAGCCACGATTGAGAGACGACAAGAAAACAGATCGAAGCGAAGATACCGATGTTGACAGCTTGTTTGGCTAACTTCTTGCTATGGAGTTCGCTAAGAATGTCAGTTGCCAGAAAAGTGGAAGCGAACATAATGTTGCCGAGGGTTTGTTCTAAACCAAAGGCTTTGATGAGAATCAGGACTTCGATATTGGCCGTGATAGTAGCCAACACAACCCAAGCGATCAGACCTTTTTCTGCAAAGAGTATGTAGCTGAGCAGAATTGTGCCGAAGGTGGCAAGGAGAGTTACCGTCAGGAGGATCTCATTGTGCATGAATTTGGGGCTCCTATCGTTCATGATATTTTTTTTCCCATTATAGCATAGCAGGAACGACGAAGAAAATGTAGAATTTTGCACTAATGCAGAGTTCAGGAGGGCATTCCGTTGGATATCAGACTGTATGTGAACCAAGATGTCGTATTTTCCACGGATGCGGAGTTGTATCGAGATGTCTATAAGACGCATATCGTAGGAGTTTACCCAGACAGACTTGAACTCGCTTTGTCTTTGCACAAAGGGTATTTGATGATGTTGCCGGTGGGGACAACGGTTCGATGGGTTGAGCCGCCTGCGATTAAGGGTAAAAGCTCGGTGGTTATTGACCGGCAAATGGCCCGACATGTCTGGTGCGTCGATTTACCGGATGCACGAAGCGAGAGCCAGTCGAAGAAAACACGAGTTATGGCTGTGGGCAGCGGGAAAGGAGGTGTGGGAAAAACCACATTATCGATTAATTTGGCAACAACATTGCAAAAAATGGGATATCGAGTGGCTGTGATGGATGCCGATATTGGCATGGCGAACATTGAAGTTTTGCTGAACATGAAATGCCGCTATAATCTGACCCATGTTTTAAAAGGGGAATGTCAACTCACAGATATTCTCACAGAAGGACCTCTTGGTATTCAAGTTATTCCGGGTTCAAGCGGTGTTGTCGCCTTTACCGATCTGAATCCTTTGCAATTTAATAGAATCATTTCCGGTTTTATACAGTTGGATCAAGTTTGCGATTTCTTGATTGTGGATACAGGCGCGGGAATTTCTGAGTTGGTATTAAAGTTTTTAGAATCTGCTGACGATATTGTTCTTGTAACGACGCCTGAACCGCACGCGATGTTGGATACTTTTGCCATCACCAAGGTTTTGTATTCGCGAAATAAGATGATTTCTCCGAAAATTGTCTTTAATAAATGTGAGTCGGAGAACGAAGCGAAAAAAAGCGCAAATAAATTCATCAATGCTGTTACGGATTTCTTGCAAAGGCGACCTGAATACCTCGGCTGGATCTTTGAAGACAAGCGAGTCGGAAAGTCTCTTAAGTCCAAAGAAGTGATATCTCTGCTCTATCCGGATATCGAGTTTTCCAGACAAATTGAGAACATTGCCCAGTCTTTAGTGGGTACAAAGACAGTTTTCGAACAACAAGGCGGTATCGTTTCCTTCTTCAACAAATTGAAAAGGAATTATGGATAACACCTGATTTTGGTTCGGATACACAGGCTTCCGCGTTTATTGCATTAAAAATCTATTTTTCTCTTCCGACGATCGAGCATTTGTGGTATAATACATTTGTAAAATTTACTTTGGGAGGTAGGAGGTTCACATGGAGAAAGCGGTTATGAAGCCGAGAAGGATGCGTACACCTTCTATGAACACCGTCAACTCATGGTCAGATAATCAACCGCAAGGAAAACCCAAAGAAGTCCAGCCTGTTATTAATTCCCCCAAATCACATAATAGGGCAGATGGGTTGTCTGCGCCGAACCGGGGTCAAGGCCTTTATGCGCATCGTCAAGGGCTGAACCAGGTTCCTGTTCCGCCGCGTACACATCCCGTCAACATGGATCCTAACTTGAATACGGCACCGAGGACAACCCGTTCGTATGCGCAACAGGATACCGGGACGATGTCGCGTCAAGGAATCCCGGAGCAGCGTCCAACGGCACAGCGGCCAACGGCACGTCCGGAGTCGCGCAGGAATTTGAATGAGCGAGGGAGATCCCGTCCGGAATTGCGCCAGGAACCGGGTCCGCGTCCGATGGAGCGCCCGCAATTGCGACAGAATCCAAATGGGCGGCCGATGTCTGAGCGTTCACAATTATACCGGAATCCGGCTCAGGGTTCGAACGGGCGACAGACAATGCGCCAGGAGACGGATACTCTGACACGTCCGCCGCTACGGAATTCCCGTCAGAATCCTGCTGAGCGTCAGCCTGAGCGTCAGTCTGAACGTCAGTTTGAGCGTCAACCTGGGCGAAAGCCTGAGCGTCAGCCTGTACGACAGGATTTGCGTCAGGATTTGCGTCAGGAACTGCGTCAGGAATCTGAATCTCGCCCGGTGCGGCCGCAGTTGCGCCAGAATCCGGGTACCCGCCAACAGGCTCGCCCGGAATTGCGGCAGGAATCGGAATCGCGCCAGAAAACACAAGGGCGCAAGGCGGTACCAAGTCCGGCTCAAGAACAGCGGTTGCAGAGCCGTTCTCCGGTGAAGCAAATTCCCGGTCGGGAGTCGCTCCCGGCGACACAGAAGGAGTCAAAGGCTTCACCAATGAAAAAATCAGAGCCAATGGCGCGTGTTATCCCTGTTGTGAACGCGAGAATGACGCCGGTGCCTGTTCATGCTGTTCCTCCAAAAAGCGTATCGGAGGAATCGTTTTTCAAACGTGTGAGATGGACCACATTTCCATGGCTGTCTAAAAAAGTTGTTGTGACTTTTTTCGCGACTTTTCTGGCTTTGGCCGGAGGTATTATCTACCTGAATATGACGGTTCCGGTTGTGAATATTATCGTTAGCGACAAACAATTCGGCTATACGGCTTCTCTGAATGAAGCCCGGGAGATCTTTTACGATGCCCTGCATACTTTGGGCGAGGAGAAGATTGATAACGATAGTATTATGACAGACGAGAAGGTTTTCTTTCTGCCGCAACGGGTTGACAAAAAGACTTATGAAGAAAATCAGGCTTCTGTCGACGATATCGCACAGTATATCAATGCGTATTTCCCGGGGTTCGGAATTCAAGTCGACGGTATTGATTCGGGCATTGTTGTCGCGACCAAAGAAGAAGCTGAAGAGATCCTCACAGAGTTGCGGAAGTATTACGAAACCCTGAGTGACGATAAAATCGAGTTGGTTGAGAACAATGTTTATTCTGTGGACTATGAGGAAGATGTTGTTGTTGTCGATACGCAGGCACAGCCTCTGTATATCAAGTCCAAGAAGGATGCGTTGAAGGATCTGATTGAAGGGAAACTCGTATCCAAAACCTATGAAGTTGTGGATGAAGGTGTTACGGTTGAGGATATTGCACAGACGTACAAGATCACAGCCGAATCCATTTTGGATGCGAACAAGGATCTTGGGAGCGCGGAAGATGAATTGGCTCTCGGGTCTTCCGTCAAGGTCTTTGTGGTGGAACCTTATTTGACTGTTATTGTGAGTGGTTTGCGCGTCGCAAAAGAAGAGATTGAGTTCGAAATTGAGACAAGAAAAGATCCCAAACTGTTGGTGAACGCCACCAAAGTTTCTCAGGAAGGGATTCCGGGCTCAAAAGATATTACCTTCACCTTTGTTTCCAGAAACGGGATCATCGACATGGACGATGAGAACGGATACAGCGTTCTTTCTGAAGCTGTCACACTGGAACCTGTGAGCAGGATCATTCTTGAAGGAACCGGATCGACCCAATTGGCCAGCGCCGGTTCTGCGGTCAAGATTTCACAAGGTACGGGGGAGCTGCCCACCTTGAAGTGGCCCACATCCGGGACGATCACGTCGCGATACAGGACCCCCAGCAGACCCAATCATAACGGCATTGACATTGCCAATCCGGTAGGAACGCCGATTTACGCTGCGTCGAGCGGCGTGGTAATCTTCAGAGGATGGGCCACCGGTTACGGGAACTGTGTTGTTATTGATCACGGGAACGGTGTCGGTACCCGTTACGGTCACCTGTCAACGTTTAACGTGAGCGCCGGGGACGAGGTTGCTTGGGGTCAAATCATCGCCGGGATGGGTAATACCGGGAACTCGACAGGGCCTCACCTGCATTTCGAGGTCTTTCTCAATACAACCGGAACTCAGTATTATATTAATCCCGAAAGCGCCCCTTATGCCGATCATTAGTACCTTACAGACGCGAAGCGTCAATAAAAACAAGAAAATCCACATTCTGAATCCTGAATACTGAATCCTGAATACTGAATCCTGAATACTGAATACTTGCGGTCGAAGACCGCATTAGATGACCGAAACAAAACCAGCGATTCGGCTTGCCGGATCGCTGGTTTATTCGTGTGCCCGGCATGGGCGATGACGTCAAAAACAGGATTTTCGAAGGATGTAGGCGTCGTATCAGCGGGTGAAATTGTAGTTGTGCTGTTGGGTGCCGGCATAGAGCGGCGGACCCGGATTCAGGTCTATGACATGCCTGTCGGGGGGGATCAAAGAAAATTGATGTTCACACTGCCAGGCGCGTTGATCAACAAGCTCACAGATTTCCCCGTCTTCGATGATGTTGCCTTTGTCGTAAACATAATAGAGCATGTCCAACAGGAAATCGCGTACGTTGCCGGGTGTGAGCATTTCCGGATGGGATTCCATGCCTTGGGGTGCGGTGGCTGTGAAGAAATGGCATTGTAAGTCGGGAAGGCCTAAGGCCGCAAGGCCGCAGGTATCCATAACGACTTCCCGGAGTCCGGGGCGGGGTTGTTGCTCGGGGTTGTCCACATTAAACAGACGTATGTTGACCGGACCGTAGAGGAATTCGTCGTGATTCAGGGCTTTTTGGTACTGGATGGGTTCAATGAGTTTCTGACTTGAGTTCCAATAGATGGCGTCGCAAGGAACGGTGGCCAACAAAGCACGCAATGCATTTTGGAAGATATGCAATCTGTTTTTATAGTACAGAGAGTAAGCCATAAAATCTGTTACAAGCAAGCCGTAGGAGCATTCGCGTATGGTGTTCTCAACGTGAGGCCAGTGCCAGCACTGCTGTAAGCCGTCCATATAGCGGTCGATGGATATTTCTACAGGATGAGGCATAATGCAGGTTTGGGGAGTTTTGTTGTCGAATGTGGCGACTTGGTCGGTGTGGAAGTATATGAAGGTGTTTTCATCGTTAGCAGCCTCCCAGCCTTGTGTCAGGTTTGCTGATCCCGTAGCAAGCTGAACCATATTACGGTTGAGTACGTTATGGTTGATTACGGGCCTGTTTCTGTAGAGCAATTCGACCATAAACACTTCGATAAAACCGGAACGATCTTTTTGTGCCATCTGTGTCTCCTTTTGCGAAGAAGTATTAGTCGCTTAGGTTGCAACAACATCAATAAAAAACAAGAAAATCCACATTCTGAATACTGAATACTGAATACTGGATACTTGCGGGCGAAGCCCGCGTTAGGTCTTGGGTTTTTGTATGGGTTCTGTTATTATTATAACGAATGGAAAGGCAATTGACAATTCAATTCACAGAAGGGTTGATGTTTTTTGATGGTGGAGGAATGGCCGCCTTGGGTACGACGGGCTTACAGACGGGCGCGGGAGGTTTTGCGGGCACGGTTGTCTAGGCTAGAGGAAGTTTCCCAAGTGAATCATCTGCGAATGACGGAGGCTTTTCGGGAAGCCCGCGTTGCAGGGAGCGATTTGCATGGGAGCACAGGGTATGGGTTGGATGATCGAGGGCGTGAAGCGGCGGATCGGGTTGTGGCGGCTATTATGGGAACGGAGTCGGCCCTGGTTCGGCAACAGTTTGTTTCGGGAACTCACGCGATCAGCGCGGCACTGTTCGGGAATTTGTTGTATGGGGACACGGTGTTGTCGGTGACCGGTGTGCCTTATGATACGCTGCAGACAGCGATCGGTATCCGAGGAGAGGCTGTCGGAACTTTGACGGAGGGAGGTGTTGGATTTAAGGCGGTCGGGTTGACTCCTGAGAATGATTTTGATTATGCCGCCATTGAGAAACAGGTGACGTCTGCTGTCAGAATGTTTATGATTCAGAGATCTAAAGGGTACGCTTGGAAGGGTGCCGTGAATATGGGACAGATCGCAAATTTTATCGGTTTTGTCCGGGAGCGGTTTCCCGATAGGGTCGTGTTTGTGGATAATTGTTACGGGGAGCTTGTGGAAACGGTTGAGCCCGGGCATGTGGGGGCGGATTTGATGGCGGGATCCCTGATTAAAAATCTGGGAGGGACGCTGATGCCCTCCGGTGGGTATGTTGCCGGCAGGAGAGTGTTGGTGGAACGGGCGGCGGCGCGTTTCGCCGCGCCGGGGATTGGGTTGAAGGTGGGGGCCACAGGCGATACGGTACGGTTGATGTTGCAGGGACTGTATATGAGTCCGTTGACGGTTTTCGAAGCTCTGAAGGGGGCTGTGTTTGCGGCGGCTTTCTGGCAAGAGTTGGGGTTTGATGTGAGTCCCGCGCCGGAAGCCGAGAGAACGGATATCATTCAAGCTGTGCGATTGAACAATCCGGAGGTTATGGTGGCTTTTTGTCAGGGCCTTCAGGAGGGATCGCCTGTCGATGCTTTTGTTTGTCCTGTGCCGGGGGAAATGCCTGGGTACGAGGATGAGATTATTATGGCGGGTGGGACTTTTGTGCAAGGGGCCACAAGCGAGTTTTCGGCGGATGGGCCTCTCAGAGAGCCCTATATCGTCTATTTGCAGGGTGGATGCTCGTGCCGGTATTTAGAGGATGCCCATGTGAGGGCGGCCCTATATTTACACAGGAAAGAGTTATTACATCAGACATAAGATGATGGGAGGTCGCGAAAAACGTTTCATGATGGTATGAGATATGGCATAACAGCCGTTGTACATTGTATATTGATAAGGTATTATTGATTATAACACGAGCCCATGATATGCGTGGGAGTCCCAAGGGAACTCTCATGGCATCTTCGTACGCCGGTTGGCGTCTGGGCATAAAGGAGGGGTTTCCAATGAGCGCGAAAAAACGTGTGGTGGTTCTCTTTGGAGGAGAGTCGGGAGAACACGAGGTGTCTGTCAGGTCGGCAGCTTCAGTGGTTGATGCGTTGGATCGGGATCGTTATGAGGTTTTTACGGTGGGGATCGATATGACGGGCCGGTGGTTCTGGAATGTGATGCCCAAGGAATGGCAAGGGGATCAAGATAACCGGATTCTGGCCCATCATCAGGCTGTGACCCTGGCTTTTGATCCCCAGGCCCCGCGGTTTGTCGGGGTTGACGGAAGCCTGCCTGAAGGGCAGGGGGCTTGTGATATTGTTTTTCCTGTGCTTCACGGGCCGAATGGTGAGGACGGAACTGTCCAAGGGGCTCTGGAGTTGGCGGGGATGTCTTATGTAGGATCGGGTGTTCTGGGTTCGGCGTTGGCGATGGATAAGGATCGCATGAAAGCCGTTTTGGAGCACGCGGGCTTACCTATAGGGAAATATCTGGTTTATGGGGCTGAGTTCGCGCAAGAGAATATGGAGACGTTGGTTGCCGGTGTGGAAAGTGATCTGGGGTATCCTTGTTTTGTGAAACCGGCCAATCTTGGGTCAAGTGTCGGCATCTCCCGGGCACGGGATAGGGCTGAGCTGATGAAGAGCGTGGATTTTGCCCTGGAGTTTGATACTAAGATTGTTATTGAAGAGGAGATTATTGGCCGCGAGATTGAGATGTCGGTGATAGGGGACACGGATAATTCCCAAGCGTCTTTGGCCGGCGAAGTTATCCCAACAGAAGGCTTCTATGATTATGAAGCGAAGTATGTCAACGATTCAGCGCGCCTTGTCTATCCGATTGAACTGGATGATCAGCTGCTGAAGTTGCTTCAAAATTATGCCCGGGTGACTTTCCGAACCGTTGAGGCTTCGGGTCTGAGCCGGGTGGATTTTTTTGTGCAGGCGGATGGGTCGGTGTATGTGAATGAGATCAACACCATGCCCGGCTTCACAAGCATTTCGATGTTTTCCAAGCTTTGGGAGGTCTCAGGGCTGCCATATCCCTTGCTGTTGGATCGGATTATTGAGGCGGGACTTAAACGCTGTGCCCGGCGGCAGAAGCGCAGATTGGTGTGAAAGGCTAATGCGGGCTACGCCCGCAAGTATCCAGTATTCAGTATTCAGGATTCAGAATGTGGATCTTCTTGTTTTTTATTGATGTTGTTGCAACCTAAGCGACTAAGCGGCTAATCCATTGTTACATGAGGGTGCGGAAGACACCGACAACTCTGCCCAGGATATCAATGTCTTGGGTATAGATGGGTTCCATTGCCGCGTTTTCCGGTTGCAGGCGAACGCGGTCGGTTTCTTTATAGAACCGTTTTACGGTGACAAGGTCGTCCGCCAGCATGGCGACGACGATGTCACCGTTTTGGGCAGCGGCTTGCTGGCGCACAAGGACCAGGTCTCTATCCAATATGCCGGCTTCAATCATGCTTTCTCCCTGGACCCGCAGAAAGAAGACGTCTGAGTCGGGGGCGAGATTTTCCGGTATGGGGAAGTAGTCTTCGATGTTTTCATCCGCCAGGATGGGGATACCGGCTGTGACCCGACCGACGATTGGGGCATAGGCGACCCGTGGCATGGTGTTGTCACCGGTGGGATCGAGGATTTCTATGGCACGGGGTTTGGCGGGGTCCCGGCGCAAGTACCCTTTTCCTTCAAGGATGTTGAGGTGAAAGTGGACCGTCGAACTGGAGGCGAGGCCGATAGCCTCGCCGATTTCGCGTACGGAGGGGGGGTACCCTTTCTTTCCATGGTGGTTCTTGATGTATTCGAGGATTTGTTTTTGGCGCTGACTTAGGTCTTTCATTGCTTTGGGGCCTCCTTTTGAGCTTTTTGTGAGGGACTGTTCGATGGTTATGTACATCCTAACATAAGTTGCGGGGAATGGCAAACTTATGTTCTATTCATTTATTCATTTATATATGACAGCCCGAAAGTAGATGCCTCGGGCTGTCCTTGCGGTGCGCCCTGTTATAATTTTGTATAGTCTATCCAAACATGAACCATTTTGTTGGTGCGCACCATATTTGAAAGAGTACGACAGATCAATTGGCCGCTGCTGCCGCTTTTAAAGAGGATACCATAAGCAAGTGGGTCAGGGTTACTGGAATTAATCATAAGTTCTTCTACCGAGGCATCATTGGTCTGGAAAGTGCCGCCGGCGGCAACGATTGTATCGATATAATTAGCGCCAGCGATAATGTTGCTATTATCTATGGTGTTGGCGGCTGCTGAAACGGTAAAACGAGTGGCTCTGCGGTAAACCGGCTTGCCAAAGTACGTCCCCCCGGTCGCGGTTTCATCGGTTGGATAGTCCCGAAGGCTTGCGGGCCCTGTGGGCCCTGTGGGGCCGGTAGCTCCGGCAGTTCCCGTGGTTCCGGTAGGTCCCGTGGACCCGGTGGGGCCGGTGGCTCCGGCAGTTCCTGTGGTTCCGGTAGGTCCCGTGGACCCGGTGGGGCCGGTGGCTCCGGCAGTTCCTGCGGCTCCGGTGGGGCCTGTCGGACCTGTGGCTCCGACAGTTCCTGCGGTTCCGGTGGGACCTGTCGGACCTGTAGACCCTACGGCCCCGGCCGGCCCTGTGGGTCCGGTATCTCCGGAGCCGGTGGGCCCGGTAGGGCCGGTAGTGCCGGGGGCTCCTGTGGGCCCGGTGGGGCCGGTGTCTCCGGAGCCGATGGGACCGGTGGGACCGAGGGAACCTGTAGGCCCTGTGGGTCCGGTGTCTCCGGATCCTGTGGGCCCGGTAGGCCCGGTGGGACCGAGGGAACCGGTAGGCCCGGTGGGGCCGGTGTCTCCGGTGCCGGTGGGCCCGGTAGGGCCGGTAGCCCCGGGGGCTCCTGTGGGCCCGGTGGGGCCGGTGTCTCCGGAACCGATGGGACCGGTGGGGCCGACAATGCCCTGATCGCCTTGGGGTCCTTGGTCCCCTTGAGGTCCTTGTTCTCCTTGGGGGCCCTGACATCCCATGGGGCCTTCCGGTCCCATGGGACCGGTTGCCCCGGCCGGACCTTCCGGGCCTATGGGCCCCTGGGGGCCGACGGAACCGCTTGGGCCTGCCGGACCTTCCGGTCCCGCCGGTCCCTGTGCCCCCACGTTACCCGGTTCGCCCCTGGGCCCGATGGGTCCCATAGGGCCGGCGGATCCTTGGGGACCGGGGTTGCCTTTAACGCCTTGTGACCCTTGGCATCCCGGGTCTCCTTGGGGTCCTATGTCGCCGCGAACTCCCTGGGCGCCTCGGGCGCCTTGGGATCCCGCCGGTCCTCTGGGGCCGTAGGGACCGGGACTGCCCGGATCACCTTTTTCGCCTCTTTCGCCTCTTGGTCCCACGGGGCCACGC
>WRJI01000026.1 GCA_009778595.1 Peptococcaceae bacterium
TTGCTATCGCTCTGTTCGCTTAGATCCGCATCAAGCCCTCCGCAAAGGCGTTGCGGGACAGGCCACGTCCAGACCGCCCCCCGTAGCTTTGCGCTAGGTTCGTCATTATATATTTGACGTCGTATTCAGAGACGATGTCTTTTCTCACTTGGAGGCATACACTCGAAGTATCCTGAATCATTCTGAATCCTGAATACTGAATACTTGTGGGCGTAGCCCACGTTAGGATTTCTGATGATGCAAGAGGCGGGATAATAATGTGCGTTTGAGTTCGTGTGCGTTCTTTGTGTGCCTCCGAATGGAGTTATTTGGGGAAGTGGTTGACAGCAAAAAAGTTCATCTAAAGGAACCAAAGCAATATCCTTATTCCGTTTCCTGTTGTCCTCTGTATCGTGGATCTTTTCTCAGATTCTCCAACAGATGAGACCAATTCCCTAATATGACCGGCATGTATTCTTCGTCAGGAATCTTACCCCTTTCCGAATCGGGAAACCCATCCATTGCTTGCTTGCAATGCCTGTAGAATAGGTTGAAATCCCCTGCACTGATATTGCCCAAATCAATAAACTGCTGGTAATTATCAAGAGGGTCGTAAATTTCCTTTATACAACTTTGTTCGTTATCCTTGAAAAGCTCCCTTGTTTCCTCTACAATACATTCAAATATCCCTGACCTGGTACTCCAAGATTCATTTCCATTAATCATAATGCTCATTGACATGACATCACCTCAAAATAATTATTCTGTTTTGTTGATCAGAGGTAAGACTCTTTATCCAAGAGTCAGCAAAACTCTGATTGGCGGGTGTCAATCTTCTGTAGTCCAACGCTACAATATCAGCCTTGGCGAGATGATCTTCTATATTTTTAAACTCTCTAACGCGGGCTTTGCCCGCAAGTGGTCAGTGGAGTTTGCCGCCTGTGGGCGGGGTTCTCCCTCCCTAACGCCAATCAGCAACAAAGGGAAACGGCTTCCAAAAGCCGGAAGCCGTCACGAACTAAAGAGGACAGGGGAAGAGGAATCATGATACCTTATCAGTCAGTCTTGGGGCGTTTAGGGCGGCTGGTTGCCTCCCTTATTCACTTTCTTGCCGTTTCCTGTATCGCGGGTCTTCTCTCATAATTCGCAATAATTCAGACCAATTCACTAATATTACAGGCATACCCTCTGAAGGAACACTCTTGCCTGTTTCTGAATTGGGGAAGTCTTCCATTGCTTTCTTGCAATAATCGCCAAACAGGCTAAAGCCTTCTTTATCAACATCCTCTAAAGAAATATAGTTCTGTCCCCATTCATCAAGCGGTTGGTAAATCTCCTCTACATATTTTTGTTCGCTGTCCTTGAACAGACCTCTCGTTTCTTCAACAATACATTCAAATATGCCTGCAGAAGTTTCGAGATATGGCAAGCAATTATCACTATGCCATGAGGCCTCTTTGCCTATATAAATATACATTCCCATGACATCACCTCAAAATAATAATTTTGCTTTGCTGTTCAGGTGCAAGAGCCTTGATCCATGAGTTTACAATCTCCTGATTAGCAGGGGTTAGGTTTCTAAAATCTAACGGAACAACGTCAGCCTTGTTAAGGTGAGAAACGAGCTGACTATAATTTTTTTCCATCGCAGAAGGAACTTGAAAATATTCATTCATCTTGCCAACTTTATAAGCATCGGTTTCAGTCCACATGAAATCAACGGTCTTTCCATCGTAAGGGCCGTCAACAAATTTAAAGTCAGGAGCCTTGGGCTGATTCCCCACTTGGGGCAAATCAACTCGATCCAGCTTCCCGCCTAAAGCGTTTTCTACTTGGACGGCGGCCTCCGCTTCATGCACAGCGGCCTTACCTGTAGCAGTGTCTGTAGCAAGTTCTTGTACCCTTTGGGGATTGTTGACTGCATCGGGTTTAATCGATTTCAGCCCGGTGTCTGGGTCTGTGAATACTTTCGCATTCTTGCCGGACATTGCGATATCATCAACCGCACTCTCAACCTTCTTAACATACCGAACCCGCCTCAACTCTTTAAGCTTCCCCAGATACCGGATTCGAGGAATGCCTTTGTTCCCGAGTAAATCAGGGGCCACGCTTCCGAGTATGGCCGCGCCGCCTACTAAGGGGCCGTTTTCGGCTAGCTCGTAGGAGACGCTGTCGGTTATGCCTTCGGTGACAATCCAGGGTTCTTTGACGATGGCGTCTACTGTCTCGGATACGGCCAGATTGGTGTCGTTGAGGTATTCTGTCGCCCATTCTTCGTTAAAACTGATGCCGGGGATCTTGTTGATACCTGTTTCTATGGCTGCTTCGACGTATTCTCCGGCATCGCTGGTGAATTTCAGGGTCCCTTCGATCGCGTTGCTTAGACTTGTGAAGAAGCTTTGCGCGGGGGCGACAACATGGGAATGGAGATTGCCGCTGAGTTCTTCCAGCCTGTCTCCGGGTGTGGCGAATTGATGGGCTAAGGCGATGGCTTTCTGCCCGTATTCGTAGTCTTTTTCTTCGAAGGGCAGGAAGTGGTTGTAGTAGATTTCCCAAAGACGCGCGATTTTGACCATGCATTTTCTGTGGGCTTCCAGGCTACTGTCTCTGATGTTTTCAATCATTTTCCTGTTGTGCTGGATGACGTCTTGGTTCCGGCTCGCTACTTCTGGGTCAAGGGTTATCTGGGGCAAATCGTCAGGACCGTAGACGTTGGGGGCGCGTGTTCCAAAGGGCCCTCTGATGATGCCGTTGACTTCTTCTTCCATGGCTTCGATGGCTCTCTTGAAACTTGGCGCGTCAACCGTCATCACTGCGTCCCATCTGACGGGTCTGATGAGGGCGGTGGTTTCTTCGATGTACCCCCGGATGAGTTGCTCAAAGGCGCTATATCGGTCTTTGTAGAATTCCAGCTGCCTGAGCATTCTGACTTTCTGAAGTCTGAGGGCATCAATGGCTTTGCCGTCGCTTTGCATGTACAGATATTCCAGTCTGTCTAACGCTTCTTCCGCGTTGCCGATCTTGATCAGGCACATGCGGAAGTCGTCGGCGATACTTTCGAGGATGTAATAGTTGACTTGGATATGCATCTGGGGATCTCCTCTCCTTTCTGGATTGTATTGTTTTGTATTGTTGTGTCTGGGCGTTCTTGAATCCTGAATTCTGGTGGGCAAAGCCCGCTACACTTGTCCTTGTCTCCTCAAGTTGCGGAAATAGCTGATTTCTGCTGTGTTCCCGGCGATCCCGTCAAATAGAATTCCAAATCCGCGACGCTAATGCGGGCTTTGCCCGCAAGTGGTTAGTGGTCAGTTATTGGATTTTCTTGTTATTCTTTGACGCTTCGCGTCCTTCAGTTACTAATACGAATTGTAGCAAAGTTTGATAACATTGTGAAGGGTCTCCGGTCATGTCGACAAAATTTGCTATTTTGCCATTTTTCTATTTTTTCACCAAATTCACCGACATCCTCATTCGAACACCAAACTTGGGCTATATCTGCAAAACACAACACAACAAAACATACAGCGACGTCTGTAAGCATTCCTGTCCCAAGTAAAACCCTAACTAATGAGCCATCATCCCAACCGAATCCTCCTCACTCAGCAACTCATCAATCACCAATGCCAACTGCTGATGCTCCGGTTTGCTGATTTGCGCATTGGCCCCGACAGATTCCCCTTTGTGCCGCAAATCATCCGTAATCAGGGAAGAGAAGATCACAACCGGCAAATCCCTCAAAACAGGATGTTCTTTAATACTTTTCGTCAGATAATGCCCATCCATCACAGGCATCTCAATGTCCGTAATCAGAAGATCAACTGCCTTGTGGTAGTCCTCCCCGTTTTCTCGAACGACCGTCTCCAAATAATCCCATGCCTCCTGCCCATTCTGAAAAAACTTCGTTTGAGGGTACCCCAACTTAGGTATATAATCCTGAAGGATCTTTCTTAAAATCGGCGAATCCTCGGCGACAATAATTTTTTTATCGCTCTTGGGCCGATTCCCAAGCTCCTGGATTTTTTGCTTGTAATCATCCTGCTCCGGCGTAATCTCCATAACGATATGCTCAAAATCCAACAATAATAACATTTTGTCCTCAAACCGAACATAACCTGTCACAAAATTCTGTTGACTCAGATCTACGTCTGTTGGTTTCTCGATACGTGTCCATGACAACCGATGGATCCTTTGAACATCATGAACATGAAAAGCATATTTCCTTTGATTGAATTCTGTAATAATAAATTTATCTTGAGCCAGGTTTTCCGAAGGGGAGAGTTGCAAAAACTTTGCCAAATCGATAACAGGAATGACACTTCCCCGCAACTGAATGATTCCCTCCATACAAGGATGAGACAACGGAATTTCCACAGGCGGAATGGGCATAATGATTTCTCTGACCTTAACAACATTGATGCCGAGTATGGCTTTGTGAATGCAAAACTCAACAATCTCAACCTCATTCGTTCCGCTGCCAAGCAAAATCGAACTGCCAACTTCATGAACAGCCATTACAGGGCCTCCTTGTTAAACGCAAAGACTGAAAACAACGCCGGCAGTCCGTTAAAAACACTCTCTCAACGTCTATGCGCCTTAGGCGGACGCTTGCACACGGGATCCCCCAGAATCTGGCTCCAGATAAACCCCTCAACGATGCCGGCGCGTTCCATTCTTATCCCTTTCCAATTGGCTGCGTTTTTATGCACAGTCTGATAGGTATCCTCGCCACTGTCAATCAGGGTTCCCCTGTGGTTTTTCGCAGATGGCTGCCGCTTATTAGGCTTCGCTTTATCCGCTGAACGCCCTTTCGCGGAAGCCCCAGGCCGGGACTTTTCCTGAGTATACGGCGGCGTTTCCTGCTGCGGATGCTGTTGCGGATACCGCTGCTGTTGCGGATATCGCTGCTGTTGTGGGTGCTGCTGCGGATACTGTTGTTGCGGATACTGCTGTTGCGGATACTGTGTATCGTCCCTGGATTTCTTCTTAGGTTTGAAAATCGCGTAAGCAATTATCGCGATAATAAAAACTACAATGGGATCCACTCATTTTCACCCCCATACTCAGTCTCCGGTTATTTCAGCGGCTGATTACCGTCGTCCGAGGAAACCCGGGCGATATTATCGCGCATCTGCGTATCGGCCACAATATTCTTCAGATTATAATAATCCATGACCCCCAGATTGCCTTCACGCAACGCTGCCGCCATAGCCAGAGGCACCTCAGCCTCAGCCTCAACCACTTTCGCGCGCATTTCTTCAACACGGGCACGCATCTCTTGCTCCTGCGCAACCGCCATAGCGCGACGCTCCTCAGCCTTCGCCTGAGCGATCCGTTTGTCGGCTTCCGCCTGATCCGTCTGGAGCTGCGCGCCAATGTTTCTGCCCACATCCACATCGGCAATATCGATAGAAAGGATCTCGAAAGCCGTTCCGGAATCAAGCCCCTTCGACAACACTGTTTTTGATACAACATCGGGATTTTCCAAAACATCTTTATGAGACGACGCGCTCCCGATACTGCTGACAATACCTTCTCCGACCCGGGCGATAACCGTCTCTTCACCTGCGCCTCCGACCAAACGATCAATATTCGCACGCACGGTCACACGGGCAATCACCCGCAACTCGATGCCGTTAGAAGCCACCGCGGAAACACGAGGGGTCTCGATTACGCGCGGGTTAACTGACATTTGCACCGCCTGCAACACATCCCGTCCGGCCAAATCAATCGCCGCGGCCCGTTCGAACTTTAACGGGATCGCCGCCCGTTCGGCAGCAATCAACGCGTTAACAACTTTATCAACGTTACCACCCGCCAAATAATGGGCTTCCAGCTGCGACGGTGTGAGTTTCATCCCGGCTTTGTGTGATTTAATCAAAGGAATCACGATACGGCTGGGCGGAACCCGTCTCAGGCGCATACCGATCAGATTGAAAATCCCCACATTGACGCCGGCAGCCAGCGAAGAAATCCAGAGCCCCACAGGAATAAATGAAAAAAGGATCCCCAGAAAAACCAGAGCGATAACAACAATGATAGCCAATGCATAGATACCTTCCATAAGATAACCTCCTGATAATATTCTTTCCGGTCAAGAGACTTTTCCCAACAAGAGACTTTTCCGAATCTTAATCGGCCTTAGCCACAATGATACGAATCCCTTCCACAGACACAACCCGCACCGCTTCCCCTTGATTAATATAGCCCCCTTCCGTCACAACATCCAAACGATCACCATTAATAACAGCGGTCCCGGCAGGACGCAAAGTCGTCAAAGCTTCACCGCGCATATTCAAATACTTTGCATACTCCGGATCCGGCGCCACATAACCGTCTTCATTCTTTTGCTCGGAATGCAACGAGAATCTTTTCCAAGCCCGACCCAAATGGCCCGTGAAATAGGCGATGACACAGAGCCCTGCCACAACAAGCATAATACAGAAAAAAACCAGTGCGCCAAGCCCCAGATCCCCGTCCGCAAAAAACCAGATCCCAACCAAAACCAGAATGATTCCGGCAACACCGGGCACAGTCGTCCCCGTAAGCAGAAACAATTCGGCACAAATCAGGATAATCCCTAACAAAATGATAACAAAAGCAACCCCAAAGCCCATCGCTCTTCCTCCTTCCCTCTCCCAATCCAGATCCCTCTCCCAATCCAGATCCCTCTCCCAATCCAGATCCCTCTCCCAATCCCGATCCGTCTCCCAATCCCGATCCGTCTCCCAATCCCGATCCGTCTCCCAATCCGTCTCCCGATCCCGGCCCAAACATCATGGACACTTACAACATGAAAATAATGTCGATCAGAACCAGTAAACTCTTTCCTATTTTAGCATAGACAAAAACCCCCGTCCAATTCATCGGGTCTTTGACATGTTCGGCAACCATGGGAAAGGATTTTGAAATCGCAAAACCCGAGAGCCTGTCGGATCAAAAACAAGGCCAGGACGCTCTTCCCACGCCAGATGACGTGAAATGACCCCTGACCCGCGATTCCCATTCTCCATTCTGACTCCTGAATACTGACTCCTGAATACTTGCGGGCGAAGCCCGCACGAGAATGCCATACGAAGCATAGGGCAATCCGACTCCCTGCGCTTCGTATGGCACTCCCCTTACATCTGCACCGATTTCCGCCGCTGTTCCGTAAACTCGTTATCCTGATAAGCCTCAAAAACCACACGCACCGTCGCTCCGGCACCGGTGGAAAACAACTCCATATGTCCCTTATGGCTTTCCACAATGCTCTTGCAAGCCGCCAACCCCAGCCCTGACCCATTCTCTTTCGTCGTCTTATATGGTTCACCGAAACATTCAGCAATCGACGGATCGAACCCCGTCCCCTCATCATTTACCTCAAAAACAACCTGATCTTCCTCCATATATGTCCGGATTGTAACCGTTTTGCCTTGTTCCATAGCTTCGAAGGCATTGCGAACAAGATTAAGAATGACTTGGCAAAACCGCATATTGTCCACCAGCACATCCTCAACCGGCTCCAACTCGAACTCAATAGCTTGTCTATGCACAACCGCCTCAGCGTTAAGCAGCTCACTAATTGACAAGACAATATCATTAAGATTGCCCCGATGAAGCTCAAAGGTCTTCGGGCGTGTCATCTGAATAAACTCCCCGAGCAACCCCATAGCCCTGTCAATCTCACGGATCATACCGCGCAACTGGGGTAGATAAGGCGCCAGCTCCTCCTTCCATTCCAAAACTTTCAGTGACCCGCTTACAACCGCCATCGGATTTCTGACCTCATGGGCGACACTGCTGGCAATCTCTTCAATCGCCTGAGCCCTGTCAATAAGAACCAAAACATCATCATGATACTCATTCATGTGACCATCTCCTTCAGTCGCTTTGCCAAAACCATCCGGTACCCGCTTTTCCCGCAGTCTTCTGCAGCAACATTCTCTACAAAATCAATTATACACGATCTTCCATGTTAATTGGAAGGGGATAATGTATATTCTTTATAAGTTTTGGCACAATTAGAAACCGCTCATTCAGCAATCCTCTAGGATTTCTCCCACACTTTCGACACAGACTATGCTGAAATTCCTATGCCGGGTCCCCACTGAACGGCTTCCCCAGGAGCTCGATCCCGCACCCCTTAGACGATCCAAGACTCCTCCCCGGTGTTCTCGACAAAACCATACATAAACATGAACAAATGACACCTGACCATAGGACATATGGTGTGTTTCAACCATCAACTGACCAACAATCAAAGGTCTCCTTTTCTAAGGTCCCTAACCCGCACAGCCTTCCCCTCTGTCCGAGGTAAACTCATAGGCTCAACCAAACGCACGCGCGCCCCCAACCCCAGAATCTTATTAATACGCTGCTGCAAAGTTTGCCGCAACTCTTCCAGATGACTGATTTCATCGACGGCTTCCTCAGACACTTCCACCTGCACCTCAAGATTGTCCAACGCGCCTTGACGACTCACAACAATAAGATAATGGGGCTCGATACCACCAACAGACAGAATCGCCTCCTCGATCTGACTTGGGAACACGTTAACACCACGAATAATCAACATATCATCGACCCGACCGGCAACCCGAGATAGACTCCATCCATAAAACCCGCAAGGGCACCGACCGTAACTAAGCGTGGTCAAATCCTTTGTCCTATACCGGATCGAAGGAAACGCCTCCTTTCCCATACTGGTTAACACAAGTTCTCCTTGGCAACCCAAAGGCAACACAACACCCTTCTCATCAAGAATCTCCGGATAAAAATAAGGCGCTAAATGCAACCCGTTCATATGAGCGCACTCCATAGCAACACCGGGTCCCATAATTTCGCTGAGCCCATAAATATCCAATGCCCTATCCAGTCCCAACCTCTTCTGAATCTCACCCCGCATAGCTTCCGTCCATGGTTCAGCCCCGAAGATTCCCACCCGCAAGCAGAAAGCCTCAGGCCCAATCCCCATCTCCGACGCCGTCTCGGCGATATGCAAAGCATATGAAGGCGTACAAGCCAAAACCGTGCTTTTCAGATCCCGCAAAAACATCACGTGGCGTTCGGTATTCCCACCCGATAGCGGAATCGTCAGCGCGCCCAGCTTCTCGCTGCCATAATGCAGACCCAAACCGCCGGTAAACAACCCGTAGCCATAGCCCACCTGCACGATATCATCCGGCGTCACCCCGGCTCGCCCAAGGGCATCCGCCACAGCCGTCGCCCACATCTCAATATCACGAGCCGTATACCCCACCACGGTCATTTTACCCGTCGTCCCCGACGAAGCCTGAATACGAACCACCTTCTTCAACGGCTCGGCAAAAAGACCAATTGGATAATTTTTACGCAAATCCTCCTTCTCAGTCAAAGGAATCCCCTGAAAATCCGCCAACGACCGAATATCCTCCGCCGCTCCAATCCCCACGCGGGCAAAAGACGACCGGTAATAGGGCACTTCCAGCACTCGTCTCACGGTTTCACGCAGTTGGGCTAAAGTCCCTTCAAGAATCATATCCGACTTTTTTTCTTCCACAAAGATCTCCTTTTTTCTTACGTTACACGGTGACAAGACCCTCTCATCCCCACGTCAATCAACCCTGAGGTATTCCGAGAGCAAGTTCCCCCACCGCGTCCTCCATTAACGCCTGATCTCGTACCCGCAACACAATTTGAGCTAACTCGCCGGCTTTCTCAACAAACCCATACATATATTCAACGATAACGCCACGTTCAACCAGCTTATCAAGCACATCAGCCAACCCGCCCGGTCTATCCTCAACCTGTAAAAACCAGACCTTTGTCACCTTAACAACAAAAGAACGCTCCTTGAGCAACACCGCAACCCGCTCCGGATCATCAACCACCAGCCGCAAAACCCCAAAATCCTTCGTATCAGCCAAAGACAACGCTCTGATGTTCACATTCAGATCTGCCAAAACGCTAAGAGCCTGAGCAAGCCTGCCCTTTGCGTTCTCCAAAAAAATTGAAAGCTGAAGCATATTCAATCCCCTCCCGCGATTCACTTGAATTCGATTGCATTCAATGATAGATTCCCCAAGAGAATCAACTGTCAAAAACCCTCATGTCTCTAACCCTCACAGCCTTCCCCTCGCTGCGGGGCAAGCTCAAAGGCTCAACCAACCGGACACGCGCCGCCAACCCCAGAATTCTAAAAATACGTTGTTGCAGCGTCTGCTGCAACTCCTCCAGACGGCTGATTCCGTCAACAGCTTCCCCAGACACCTCCACTTGCACCTCCAGATAGTCCAAAGCCCCCCGGCGATCCACAACGATGAGATAATGAGGCTCGATACCTTCCACCGACAGAATCGCCTCTTCAATCTGGCTGGGAAACACATTCACGCCACGAATAATCAACATATCATCAACGCGGCCGGCAATACGAGAAATACTCCAGCCACAGAACCCGCAGGCACACCTGCCATAGCTCAACGTCGTCAGATCCTTCGTTCGATACCGAACCGAGGGAAACGCCTCCTTGCCCATACTGCTTAACACCAACTCCCCTTGGGTCCCCGGAGGCATAATCCGCCCCCACGTGTCAACAATCTCAGGATAAAAATAAGGCGCCATATGCAACCCGTTGATATGGGCACACTCCATCGCGACACCGGGACCTATGATTTCGCTAAGCCCGTACATATCCAAAGCACTCTTAAGACCAAGCCTCTGCGTGATCATTGTCCGCATCGCTTCCGTCCAAGGCTCCGCGCCAAAAACACCCATGCGCAGGCAAAAATCCTCCGGTCCAAGCCCCATTTCCGCCGCCGTATCAGCAATATGCAAAGCATATGACGACGTACAAGCCAAAACGGTGCTCTTCATATCCCGCAAGAACATAATATGACGCTCCGTGTTGCCGCTGGACAAAGGAATCGTCAACGCCCCCAGCTTCTCACATCCATAATGATATCCAAGACCACCGGTAAACAAGCCATACCCATAACCCACCTGAACAATATCCTGAGGCGTCACGCCCCCCCGCCGTAACGCATCCGCCATCGCCGTAGCCCACAACTCGATATCGTTGGCCGTATACCCCACAACCGTCATCTTGCCGGTTGTCCCCGACGAAGCTTGCAGGCGCACAATATTATCCAGCGGCTCGGCAAAAAGTCCGAAAGGATAATTCAGCCGCAAATCCTCCTTCTGGGTAAAGGGAACCCTTTGAAAATCAGCAATTGATCGAATATCCTCCGCCGACTCAATCCCTGCACGCGCAAAAGAGTCTCGGTAATATGGCACCCGTAGCGCACGATCTACCGTCTCGCGAAGCCTGCCCACAGCTTGATCAAGAGCCTGTTTGAGAGTCTGTTCGAGGGTCTCATCACTTAAGCTATCCCCCATAAGGCTTTAATGAAGCCTCCCTTCACTAGCGCGGGCTTTGCCCGCAAGTATCCAGTATTCAGTTGTCGTTACACTTTTGCCACCAACGAGGCGCTCTTATCCGTTCTCTCCCAAGGCAACTCAAGATCCAACCGCCCAAAATGCCCATAAGCCGCAGTCGCTTGATAAATAGGCTGCCGCAGCTTCAACTCCTCAATAATCGCCGCCGGGCGCAAATCAAAATTCTCAAGCACCAGTCTCTCAATAGCATCTTCACCGACTTGACCCGTCCCGAAAGTATCCACAGACACAGAAACAGGCCGCGCCACGCCAATAGCATATGCCAGCTGGATCTCACACCGATCCGCCAACCCCGCCGCCACGATATTCTTCGCAATATAACGCGCCGCGTAACAAGCCGAACGGTCCACCTTCGTGGGATCCTTCCCGGAAAACGCGCCGCCACCATGCTTCGCCATCCCGCCATAAGTATCGACAATGATTTTTCTGCCGGTAAGACCCGTATCTCCTTCAGGTCCGCCCACGACAAACCGCCCCGTAGGATTGATATAACACTTCATATCGTCATGAACCATCTCCGGAGGCAACACCGTTTTAATCACATGCGCCCGCAAATCCACATCAATCTGCGCCAGAGAGATTTCCGGCATATGCTGAGTCGAAACAACCACAGACTCAACTCTTTTCGGCTTCCCGTGCTCATAGGCCACTGTAACCTGAGTCTTCCCGTCAGGACCCAAATACCCCAACAACCCGCTCTTACGAACTTCAGCCAACCGGCGCGACAACGCGTGGGCCAAAAAAATAGGCATAGGCATCATTGCCGGTGTCTCATTGGTCGCGTAACCAAACATCATGCCCTGATCCCCCGCGCCAATCTCCGCCTTCTCATCCTTAGCCGCAATTCTTTCCGCGTTATCCAGCATTTTTGCTTCCAGCGACTTGTCCACCCCTAAAGCGATATCCGGTGACTGCTCCCCAATAGAAGTCAGCACTGAACACGTATCCGCGTCAAACCCAAACCGTCCGTGAGAATATCCGATCTTGCGCAACGTCTGCCGCACAACACGCGGAATATCCACATAACACCTGGTCGAAATCTCTCCGCTGACCAGCACCAACCCTGTCGTTGCCAACGTCTCGCAAGCAACTCGGGCATAAGGATCCTCCGCCAGGATGGTATCCAGGATCGCATCGGAAATCTGATCACAAACCTTATCCGGGTGACCCTCCGTCACCGACTCCGAAGTAAACAAATGGTACGCCATAATATAGACCCCTCCAATTCAAAACAGAATTATTATTACTCCCCGTCCGGCTGTCACCGCTTATCCCGCTGTCAACCGCCCGACAACCTCGACAAGTCGGTTCGCCACCTCCGTCTTACTCATGAGCGGCCAATCCTCCCGCACCCCGTCCCGAAACAACACACTGACAATATTCGTGTCCACACCAAACCCCGCGCCTTCCCTTGTCACATCATTCACCACAAGCATATCCACATTCTTGCGTCGCAACTTCTCCTCTGCGTTTGTCAAAACATCATGCGTCTCCGCCGCAAACCCCACCAGAAACCGGTTCTCTTTCGACCTTCCTAACTCTGCCAGAATATCAGGATTCGGCACAAGCTCAACATGCAAATGCCCGTCACCGTGTTTTTTAATCTTTTTATCAGAAACTTGCACAGGCCGATAATCCGCCACAGCCGCAGTCATCACAACCACATGGGCGTCAGCGAACTCCGCCAACACCGCCTCACGCATCTGTTGTGCCGTGGTCACACGCACGTCCCTAACCCCCGGAACCGTCTCCAGGGCCGCCGTCGTAACCAGAACCACCTCCGCGCCGCTCTCCCGAAACGCTTCCGCCAAAGCATGTCCCATCTTGCCGGACCCGGCATTCCCTATGTAACGCACAGGATCCAAAGGCTCCCGGGTCCCCCCGGCTGTTACAATAACCTTCTGCCCCTGCCAATACCCTTGCCGCCCCAAAAACGACTCCAGAACCGCAACAATCTCCTCCGGTTCACTCATACGCCCTATTCCGGCCGTTCCACAAGCCTGCATCCCCTCAGCCGGTCCCACGACCCGCACCCCGCGAGTCTGCAGCACTTCCAGATTATGTTGAGTCGCCTCATGCCTAAACATAGCCTGATTCATCGCCGGGGCCACAAAAATCGGACACCTCACCGCCAGAAGCAGGGTCGACAAAAAATCATCGGCCAACCCAACCGCCATTTTCGCCACCACATTCGCCGTCGCCGGCGCGACCACAACCAGGTCGGCTTGTTTAGCCAGACCCACATGCTCAACTCTCCAGTCCTTCGGGTCCTCGAACATATCAACGTTCACAGGGTTCCCCGACAACGCGCGAAACGTCAACGGCGAAACAAATTCCGTCGCCGCCTTGGTCATCACCACATGAACATGACATCCCCTTTGGGACAACATGCTCACCAAGGCCGCAGCCTTATAGGCCGCAATCCCGCCGCAGACACCACAGACCACATGCTTTCCCACTAACATCACTTATACCCGTCTCGCGCACACTCAAAAGCCATATCCGTATCAGCGATCTTCCACAATGCCATACTCACCGGCTTCTGCTCCTCCGGGTATCCGTCAGGCAAAGACTGTTCCATCAGCAAACGCGTACACTTCGCCGTAGCCACAACAAGGGTGTACTTGTTTTCCACCTTTTCCAACAACACATCCAGGGAAGGTTGATTCATCATCATAGAGGGGGCACCTCCTAAAATATATCGATCTCCAGTATAGCATGCAACAGCCTTCCATCGCAAGAAGTCAGGAACTCTTGGACAACGTCACGACATCAATAATATCCTTAATCTGATCGGCGGCTTTCTCGACCACATCATTGACCACTTGGTAATCATACAGAACCGCTGTCTCCATCTCCTCCTTAGCAATCGCGTACCGCATGGCGATTTCCGCCTCATTCTCCGTATTGCGTCCCCGCAAACGGTCTTGTAACTCCTCCATCGACGGCGGCACCAAAAAAATAAGTTTCGCCTCCGGCATCTGAGCGCGAACCTGCCCGGCACCCTTGGTCTCCACTTCCAAAACCACCGACTTCCCCGCCTTTAGCAGTTCCTCCACATAAACCCGGGGCGTTCCATAACAGTTCCCGTTAAACTCAGCCCACTCCAAAAATTCCGACTGAGCCGCCATCCGCTCAAACTCCGATCTGGAAACAAAAAAATAATCCACACCGTTTTCCTCAACAGTCCCCTGAGGGGTTTGGCGCGGCGCTCGTGTCGTCATGGAAATAGAATAGAAAAGATCCGAACACTTTGTCAAAAGCACCTTCAATACTGATGCTTTCCCTACACCTGAGGGACCTGAAATCACAAATAACGACCCCGTCAAAACCACACCCCCTTATTTGAGGGTTCGTATTAAGAACCCTCGGCGATATTTTTGTTTTCCAACCGATGCACCACTGTTTCCGGCTGAATCGTTGAAAGAATGACATGTCGGCTATCGCAAACGATCACAGCCCGTGTTCGCCGCCCATAAGTGGCGTCAATTAAAACCCCCGCGTCACGCGCCTCCTGAACAACCCTTTTGATCGGGGCTGACTCCGGACTGACAATAGCCACAATTCGGTTAGACGAGACAATATTGCCGAAACCAATATTAATAAATTTTATATCCACAATACCTACTCCAAATTCATCGCTTGTTCCTTTAGGTTCTCCACCAACCCCTTAGCCCGGATCACTTGCTGAGAAATCACAAGATCTCCCGCCTTGGCACCGATGGTATTGATTTCCCGGTTCATCTCCTGGACAAGAAAATCCAATCTTCGGCCCACAGCTTCCTCACTGTTCAAGGCCTGAGTGAACTGCCCGATATGGCTCCTCAATCTGAGGATCTCTTCCTCAATAGACATACGTTCGGCAACCAGCACCAACTCTTGGGCCAGTCGCGGGTCATTCCGCAAAGAATCCATACCCAAGGCCTGTTTAAGTTTAGACTCAAGCCGCTCACGGCAGGAATCTACCACCCCGTCCGCACGTCCGGCCACAATAGATATACAGGTCTCCAGCTCAGCAACCTTATCAGAAAGATCCTGGGTCAACACCCGCCCTTCCGTCTCACGCATGCAAGCGAACTGATCAAGCGCCTGACACAAGGCCTCCTCCAATACCGGCCACACCAAATCGGCATTAACTGCCTGAGACTCCAGATAAAGCACATCCGGACAAGACGCCAGATATCCGATCTCCGAACGATAGCCATTCGACAAAAAAGCCGCCAATTCCTTCAATTTCGAATCATACTCCAGGGCCAATTCTTTGTCAAGCACAACTGTCTTTCTTCTCTGCGACTCCGGACGGGCAATCACAGACACTTCCACACGGCCCCGACGCGCCACCCTGCGAACATGCTTTTTCACCCCCTCCTCAAGAGCCCCCCACTCCCGAGGCATATGCACAATAATCTCCAGGAACCGGTGATTCGTACTTTTCATTTCAACAGCAAGAGAATACTCCCCGCCAACCGCCCGCCCAACCCCAAATCCCGTCATACTGACAGGGGCCTTCAGGGAATCCTTATCAAGAATCATGCGCCACCGCCCCCCGAAAAACATAACACGCCGGCCCCGTCATCAGCACACGATTATCCTCACGCCAATCCACCATCAGATCCCCACCCAACAGATGGACCAACACCCGCCGATCCGTATGGCCTTCTCTCGCCGCCACCACGGCTGCCGCGCAGGCCCCTGTCCCACAAGCCATCGTTTCACCGACACCCCGCTCCCAAACCCGGATTGATATTGACTCCCGGTCGTGGACCGTCACACACTCCACATTCGTTCGGTTGGGGAACACCGTCGCTGTTTCTAAGGCCCCTCCCACACGCTCCAAAGGAAACGCCCCGACATCCGGGCAAAAAATCACACAATGGGGATTTCCCATAGATACCGCCGAATATGTATAAACTTCGATACCGGAATCGGCTGTCAAAGCCACCCGCACCGTTTCTCGAACGGCTTCTGTATTCTGACACACGACAGGAATTGCCACAGCCCGCCATTCCGGCTCGCCCATATCCACACGAATAAGATGTTGATTGCCCGGTTCGCCGGATTGATGGTCTCTCTCCGACTCACAAATCCCCACGCCTTTTATCCCCGCCGGTGTCTCCACAGAGAACTCCTGCAACCCCGTATACCCGGCGTCATAAACCATACGGGCCAAACAGCGGAGACCGTTCCCACACATCTCAGCTTCTGAACCATCTTGATTAAAAATTCTCATGCGCACATCCGCCACTTCAGAAGGCAACACCACAATAAGACCATCAGCCCCCACACCCGTGTGTCTATGACAAAACCGCCGCGCCAACCCGGCGTAATCCTCTTCCCGAGGGCTAAAGAATCGGTCCAGGCAGATAAAATCGTTGCCTATCCCATGCATCTTCACAAAATCCATGTATGCCTCCAGAATCTAATGCGGGCTACGCCCGCAAGTATTCAGTATTCAGGATTCAGTATTCAGAATGTGGATTTTCTTGTTTTTTATTGACGCTTCGCGTCTAGGAGTTACGACCCTTGCCCGGAGCTCTTGCCCAGGACCCTTGCCCAGGACCCTTGCCCGGAACCTTTATTTATGCGCAGTCCCAACTCTGGACGCGATATACTTCGCTACATCATCCTTCTCAATTCCCAACGCAACCGACAGTTCCCCAAACAGCAAATCTTCAGCCCGCCGCATGAATTTCTCATCAACCGATCCCAGCTTCCGTTTCTGTTGCTGAACTTCTACGCGTTTCGCGTATATAGACATCGTCAACTCTATAAGATCCGCACAATCATGGCTCTTCATAGACTCTTCATAATGCCGGGTCAAATCTTTGATTGCCTTACTATGGTATGCTCGAGCATGAATTGTCGGAATCTTATCAATAAGCTCTTCAGCTTCATCCCGAGAAATAATGGCCCGCATAAACACCTTTGTGTTTTTAACCGGCGTATGAACAACACATTTTTCAAATAGAGGATTAAGCGTATAATAGAGTTGCTCCCCGTCTACCCCCTGCATGCTCTGCTCCGAAATATTCTCAACCTTGCACACACCCATATTGCCGTAAAAAACAAAATCCCCAACGTTATACATTTTGACCTCCCATCATTCCCGACCGCCCATGTCAGCACCCTGCCGCTCTTCATCCCGATTTTGACACCATCATGCTACCAAATAAGTATTATTTTTGGGGTGCCTGCTAAGTATCAGACTGCTTACTATGTATTCTATCACAATTCATCAAAAAAAGAAAGCAGGTAAAACCACCGTTACAACCGTTCCCTCATTCTCCCGGCTCTGCAAACTAATATCCCCACGATGGGCGGAAACAATATGTTTAACAATCGCTAATCCCAAACCGGTACCACCGGTTTTTCCGGTCCCACCGGTTTTTCCGGTCCCACCGGTTTTTCCGGTCCCACCGGTTTTTTTCGCGCGGGACTTATCCACCCGGAAAAACCGTTCAAATACCCTGCTCTGGTCTTCCGGCGGAATCCCAATTCCGGTATCGGTAATAACAATCTTCGCTGACCGGTTTGATATTTCCCCAGCATCCCCATCCGTTCCGGCCACATCCCCATCCGCTCCAACCACATCCCCATCCGCTACAGCCACAAACACCTTCCCTCCGGGTTTGTTGTAGGCAATGCTATTATCAATCAGATTGAAGAACAGCTCATACATCTGCAGTCTGTTAGCTCGAACTGTCGCTCCCCCTTCTTCCAGAAGCACCTCAATATCGTGAACAGCGGCCTTTTCCCGCAAAGCTGCCACAGCTTCCGCCGCCACAATGTTGAGCTCGACATCCTCCCAGAGCTCCTGACCGCCCCCCTCATCCAGCTGGGAAATCTTCATAATATCATCAATCAGCAATATCAGATGCGCCGCTTCGAGTCGAATCCGATTGGAAAACCCTTTCACGTCCCCTTCATCCGCCATACCACCCGCTAGCATTTCAGCATACCCAGAGATCGTTGTTAATGGCGTTTTCAATTCATGTGACACATTCGCTGAGAAATCCCGCCGCTGTTTTTCCGCAAACGCTTTTTCCGTGACATCCAGAAACAGGATAATAGCACCAATACCCCGCCCCGGGCTCATAAACACCTGATACAAACGGGAAGCCTGTTCCAGGTTCATTTCGCAGCGGGTTCCTGCTAACGCGGTCCGGACATTTTGCAGAAATGTCACATCCCTGACAATTTCCAGGATATTTTTGCCTTCCGCGGGAGGTTCAACAGCGAATATAGCCTCGGCACTCTGGTTGATGGTCAGAACCATCCCTCTGCTATCCACGAGAATAACACCCTCACTCATGTTTTCCAGAACGGCGGTAATCGTATCGACCCGGTACTTCAAATCGTCCTGATGCTTCTCAATGCGGGATTTCTGACGTTCCAACTCCAGAACAAAGGGCGCGAATTCATCATATGGAGCCGACAACTCCTTCCTCAGATCCACATCACTTATCGGGGCTACAATACGTCCCGCCAGCCGTTGTGCCAGCAAATACTCAAGAATCAGAATCAGCATCAGCACACCAACAACAATAGGCAGAGACTGACTGAACACGCCCCAAACACTTTTCGTGGTTTTTGCCAGACGCAGCACTGTCCCGTCGTCCAGCTTCACGGCGAAACAATACACCTCCTGACCCAAAGAATTCGAAAACCGTTTGCTTTCCCCGATTCCGTTCTCAATCGCCTGACGTATCTCATCAGAATCCCCCCAATCCGACTCAGCAGCCCCTTGGCCGGCGTTCCAAAACCCGTCATAGATAACCAGACCCTCGCCTGTCACAATACTCAACTGCATATCTGTCAGCTGCATATCCGTATAGGGAGTCCCTGCCCGCAACAGATCCCGCAAAACAAAAGCGCGCTCTCGCACCTCATTCTGCACAGCATCAAATAACTGATAATAAAAAATCATACAAAGCATCGCCGCCAGAACAACCAAACTGCCTGCCGCTAACAAAGCCATACTTGCGAAAAACCGTTTCCTCATTTTCATAAAATACCTATCGTTCCATATAATCCTGATGTTTCTATTATATTATGTTTGACACAAGATTGCCAGTACGCCTCCGTAATCTGTCAATTGCCGATCTTATATCCCACATTGCGCACGGTTCCAATAACGGCACCACCATCGCCCAGCTTCTGTCTCAGAGACTTGATATGCATATCCACCGTCCGGCTTTCACCGTTGTAGTCAAACCCCCAGACTTGAGCCAACAGTTTATCACGGCTGAGCACGATTCCCTCATTAATCATCAGATAATGCAAAAGCTCAAACTCCTTATAAGTCAACACAACTTCTCTTCCGTCCACCAAGACACTGCGTTTCTCCTCATTCAACACCACCGGCCCGACCCGCAACTCATCCGGGAGATCCGTCTGATTGCCACTGCGACGCAACACAGCCCTAACCCGCGAAATGACCTCCAAGACGGAAAAAGGTTTGCCGACATAATCATCCGCGCCCAGATCCAGCCCTTTGATCCGGTCCATCTCCCCACTTTTCGCTGACAGAATAATCACCGGCAACCGGCTGTGGGGGGGCGATTTCCTCAACCTGCTCAAAAGCTCCATGCCATCCTTCCCCGGCAACATAATATCAAGCAGAACCAAATCCGGAGCCTCTTGCAACAAAGCTGCCTCAAAGTCGAAGCCATCGGCGAATCCCCGAACCTGGAATCCCGCGGAATTCAACGCATATACAAGCATCTCACGAATACTATCGTCATCCTCAACAACGAAAACACTCACCATACCCATTCCCCCGTCCATTCGCATTGCCATAAACGCAAGTTCGATGTTAGCAGGTTCGGCACGAAGACTTACTCTCTACAAAACCCGTTGATTCTTATGAACACCGGTAATTGAGAAAATAACCCATTCGGCCAAATTCACCGCATGATCGCCAATACGTTCATAGTACTTCGCGACCTGTAACAAATCGAATGCCTGCTCTCCGTTGTGGACATTCTCATGGACCAGCGAGATCAGTTCCTTTTTAATGGCATAATACAATTTGTCGACGACATCATCATAAGCTATGACCGATTTTGCCAGCACCAGGTCTTTTTTGACAAAAGCGTCAATGGTATCCCGAAGCATTGTGGTGGTAGCCTTGGCCATATCCTGAATGTGATCCAGCTTCTTGATATAGGGTTGTGATGACAGATACACGCACAGTTGCGCAATATCAGCGGCATGATCGCCAATCCGCTCCATATCGGTAATCATCTTCAGCGCCGTGGAGATCTGGCGCAAATCGTTGGCCACCGGTTGCTGATGCAGCAGGAGTTTCAGGCACAAGCTTTCTATTTCCCGCTCTTTGTTGTCAATCTCCTCGTCACCTTCAATAATCCCTTGCGCCGACTCAGCATCATGGGCAATGAGAGCTTTCGTGGATTCGTTGATAGCATGCTCGATCAGCGCCCCCATCTCCAAAAGGGTGCTGTTCAGCTGTAATAATTGTTCATCAAAACGGCTTCGCATCATCCGAACCTCCCAGTGATATAGTCTTCTGTCCGTTTGTCGTGAGGCATTGAAAACATAACCTCAGTTTTATTGTATTCAACAACCTCTCCTAATAGAAAGAAAGCTGTCTTATCGCTGATACGGGTGGCTTGCTGCATATTGTGCGTTACGATGATGATGCTGTATTTCTCACGCAGCGTTAACAGCAGTTCTTCAATCTTGCCCGTCGAAATAGGGTCCAGCGCGCTGGTGGGCTCATCCATCAGCAACACTTCCGGTTCCACGGCCAACGCCCGGGCGATGCACAACCGTTGTTGCTGCCCTCCCGACAGACCCAGAGCGTTCTTCTTGAGCCTGTCCTTGAGCTCATCCCAAATCGCCGCCCCGCGCAAAGATTTCTCCACGATCTTATCCAGTTCCAGCCGGGATTTGATGCCGTGGGTACGCGGCCCAAAGGCGATGTTATCGTAAACGCTCATAGGAAAAGGGTTGGGTTTCTGAAATACCATCCCCACACGCTTTCGCAACAAGTTGATATCCATCTGTCCATACACATTTTCGCCGAACAGCTTGACCTTACCGGTGATCTTGCAACCGTTAACCAAATCGTTCATCCTGTTCAAGGTTTTGATGAACGTCGATTTGCCGCATCCCGAGGGCCCGATCAATGCTGTTATCTGCATCTGTTCTACATCCATGGAGATGTTTTTCAGGGCGTGCAGGTCTTCATAAAATAAATCCAACCCGCTGACTTCAAAACAATATTCTGACTTTTTCGCTTCCATTGTATTCTCCACTTCTGTTTATGCTCCGATTCGTGACTTCCATAATAGAATGAATATATATATTTGGATGCGTGTTTCGCGTAAAGTTTATGTAAAAGCAGGGCTCCCCCTTGCGTCCACAGTGTTTACGTCTCAAACACTGAGTCAATTTTAACACAAGAGGATTTGTGATACAACTGGCCCGAAACAGTCCCAGATACGACAGGGTGTTCGAAAGAAACAAAAGCCCACGCCTTGTTCTCTTTTTTTGGGGTGTCTATGTCAGGCGGGAAATTGCATTGTCCCTCTCCCCAACCCTACCCAAGGGCTTCGATGAATTTTCGTCTGATGCTTTCTGAGATCCCCTGAATTGGGGCCTCTTGTTGGATTTTAGTAACGCCCCTCTATTTGTATTCAAATTTCAATTTCATGCTTTTGTATAATCTACCCAGACACGCACTCGTCCGTTAGTTCGTGCTGAATCTGAAACAGTAAAACAGCGCAGTTGTCCACCTATTGATATATTGACGTAAGCATAAATAGTAGAAGAAAAACCCATGGCGTTAATCATGTGTTCTGCCACCGAAATAGCATCAGATCGGAAAGAACCTCCGGCATCGACAAGTGAATCAACATAATTAGGCGTACTAAGATCCTCACTATGCACTGAATTAGCGGTGGCGGTTGCAGTATAAGAAAAGGTTTGACGATAAACCGGCTTACCAAAGTACAGTGCCCCCGTCGCAGTCTCAGTCGTTGGATAACCAATAAATCCTGGGCCGGTTGGGCCGGTGGTCCCAGCTCCGGCGGGTCCTGTGGGTCCTGTGGGACCTGTGGGACCGATGGTTCCTGTGGCTCCGGTGGGTCCGGTGGGTCCGGTATCGCCGTTCCCTGCAGGACCTGTGGGACCGATGGCTCCTGTGGGTCCGATGGGTCCGGTGTCGCCGTTCCCTGCAGGACCTGTGGGACCGATGGCTCCTGTGGCTCCGGTATCACCATACCCTGCGGGCCCTGTGGGACCGATGGCTCCGGTGGCTCCGGTGGGTCCGGTGGGTCCGGTGAGCCCGACTCCTGTTGGTCCGGTTGGGCCTACAATACCCTGTACTCCCTGAGGTCCCGGGTCTCCTTGAGGCCCTTGTTCTCCTTGGGGGCCCTGACATCCTTGTGCGCCTTCCGGCCCCATGGGACCGACTGCCCCAGCCAGGCCTTCCGGTCCTATGAGCCCTTGTGGGCCGACGGAACCGCTTGGGCCAGCCGGTCCTTCCGGTCCTGCTGGTCCTTGTGCCCCCACAGAACCCGGTTCGCCCTTGGGCCCGATGGGTCCCATTGGGCCGGCGGATCCCTGGAGACCGGGGTTGCCTTTAACGCCTTGTGGCCCTTGGCATCCCGGGTCTCCTTGGGGCCCTACGTCGCCGCGAACCCCTTGGGCGCCTCGGGCGCCTTGGGATCCGGCTGGCCCTCTCGGGCCGTATGGCCCGGGATTTCCCGGATCCCCTTTATCTCCTTTTTCTCCTCTTGCCCCTGCAGGGCCTCGCGGTCCTTGAGGCCCTGCGGGACCCTGGGGACCCGCCGGGCCTGGAGCTCCGGGGTCGCCTTTGGGATATAGATTACAACTTGTATTGTTGTTATTATCGTTAGCCATGTTTCTCGCTCCTTGTTGTTCTAGCTAGGTGGTTTCCCGTAATTCTACAGGTAGGATATAAGAACAGAATATAGTCTAATATATTCACATTTCCACAGCTTGGTTACAACTATGTACAAATCTTGTCATCAAACACATATTTTATGAAGACAGCATCACCAAATACCAGCCCTATGTTGCCGGCGTCCTCCTCCCGCGTGAAACTGGCTGATAACGAGGTGCAAAACACCCTGGATCTCCGGAAATAACCTTATTATAACTATTGCCCTTTGAGATCTAGCATTCGGCGACAACAGTCTCTTTCATACTCACATTCAGTGACATGTTTTCCGCGTACAGAAATGCGGCTGATGCGGCCCATGTCGCGGCATGTATAGCCAACGGGATGTCCGCCACAGCCATGTCGACGTCTTGAGCAAGAAGCTGCTCATTCCTTGTGATAAAGCTGTCAAGGGTATTGGTTAGATCGGCGAAGTCGCGATTGATACTGCTTTGTTTGGAAAAAATCGGCATATCTTTGGCCCTCACAGTCTGATTTTTCTCGTAAAGAATATGCTCACGCGCGGTGCCTTTGAATGACGGCGTATGAGCATAACAAAAGAAATCGCAGACATAATGAGTCATCTTCCCCAAACAATAAGAAAATCTCAACTGATCGGGTGTCATACTCCCGTTGTAGAGACGCCCTAATAACCTGTTCAGATGGGGCGCAGAAGAAGCGCGCAAATGAGGCCGGTACAGGAAGGAAAAAAACAAATCGGGAGCAAGGTTCCCCAGGATGAACGCAGGCTTATTAAGTAGCATATTGTTCTCAGCCATTTTCTTACAGATCAGTCGGCCGATTTTGTAATGGTTGCCAACACGCATAACGAATAACCTCCTAAAACTACCGTTTGATCTGATCATAACAGGCGGTTGTAAAATCTAAATATTGCTGTTGAAAAAAGTGCGTTGTTTGATCCATAATTACACATCCTATGCAAATCATTTATCTGTTCCATAATAATTCTGTTGACAAACAAAACATCTCTTCTTATACTTATAATTGCTTATGATGTTTTTGTGGTAAACTCATCGGCTTCAGACTCAGGAATCCCCCATATCACAGATTCTTTTTACCCAACAATCCAATATTTCAAGGGGGCGTATTCAATGAAAAAAGTTTCAGTCCTTCTGGTTGTGGTTACCGCTATCATGTTAGTTCTTCTCACCGGCTGCCAGACATCCCGTACCCCGCTTACCGCTAACGAGTTTAAAACGAAAGCCGAAGCCGCGGGTTATGACGTTCAAGACGCAAAATCTCAATTTGCCGAAGGAGTTGTCAGCGACTATCTCATAGCTGTTAAAGGAACAACCGCTATCGATTATCAGATTGAGTTCGCTGTAGTCCCAACAGCCAACCAGGCCATAGACTCCTATCACCAGAACCGAACGACATTCGAGAATAAACCCGGCACGGCAACTTACACATCGGCCAATGTCGGCAATTATTCCAACTACTATGTCACCAAAGGCGGCAGATACTACGTGATATCCCGCATTGATAACACGTTTATCTATATTGACGCTTCAGCCGATTACAAAGATGAGATTGCCAGTTTCCTGAAAGAACTTGGATACTAGGCGTCTCGAACCATCCGAGAATTAGGAGGATGAGATAGCTTTGGGACCTTTCGCGAAGCCAAAAATGAAATTCATTGAAGGGAATAAAGTCGCCGCAGAAAACCGACTCCTTCTTCAAACGGGCGCTATACTTGTTTATGCCAACAATCAACACGGGTGGACACCACAAACACTTAATATTGATTCTAAAAAAATCCCACCCGCACGGGTTTTGGTGGATTTTTGGAAGGCAGACAACAAGGAGCTTGCCTCCGGGTTGATCGAGTCGTTGCTCACAGTCGGAGGCTTTGGCCTCGACGGAGGAGATAAGACAGAGAGCCGGGAACAGATTGACGCAAGGCTTGTGAAATACTCCCAAGGCGACGAAGCCGCGATATCCCACGACGAAGGGTTGATGTTGAAGGCGATTACCGATTACATCATCGGCCATAAGTGGGAAGGGACTGAGATCTCTCAGGCCGATCTTGACAGCATAACAACGACACTGGCTTGGGATATCGAACGCGCCGCTTATATCGCAAGATTGGCCTACAATTGCGGGTTTTTGGGTGAAGAAGAAACCTGGGGCATCCTGCGCCGGGCACGCACAACTGCTGAGGCAACTTTCGCTAATTGGCGCGATTACGGGTTTTCCTTCATGAAAGGCAGAGCGATTGTCATGTGCCATACAGACCATACCGCAATGGCCGACATGTGGATCATCGTCAGCCTTTTGATGGAACCAAAATGGGGCGATGTCTGGACCTGGGGTCCTCTGAATCCCAAAGAACCGGCATCACCAGTCACAGCTCAACAGTCAGTCGCAGATCAACAGTCAGTCGCAGATCAACAGTCAGTCGCAGATCAACAGTCAGTCACGGACCAACAGTCAGTCACGGACCAACAGTCAGTCACGGACCAACAGTCAGTCACGGACCAACAGTCAGTCACGGACCAACAGTCAGTCACGGACCAACAGTCAGTCACGGACCAACAGTTATAGTAACTTATAGACGCTGGCGTCTATATAAAACAAGAAAATCCACATTCTGAATACTGAATACTGAATACTGGATACTTGCGGGCAGAGCCCGCATTAGAAGGACGACCTGTCCGAAATGCGATGTGAATAAACAAGCCTAGGCATTCCGCCTTGGCTTGTTTGTTGTTATTGTGTGTCCGGTTGTAAGACTGATCTTCTTAGGCCCTGACCACTGACTCCATACGGGCAAAACCCGCATTTACAGACCTGATTTGGGGACACCTGGTTCCTTGGATTCAGGATCGGAACCGGGATCGGTTTTGGGGTCGGTATCAGGATCCGGATCTGGATCCGGATCAGGTTCCGTGGTGGATTCCGTCTTAATAACGGAATAGGTGTCAATAATCGCCAGCGTATCCGTGCGGTAAGTTTTCAGCGTAACCCTTGTTTTTGATACATCGACCGTTGTAAATTGAGGTACTTTAATCTGGATACCAACATTGGTGTACCATGGTTTCCCGGTAACGACGTTGGCGCCCGAGCTGCGTTCCGTATACATATTGGAAATATCATTCACCCAGGCAGGAGAAGCGGGAGCGTTCTGAGGAAAATCATAATACTTGAGCCCACTTGCTGTTGTGAAAGTGAAATAGAGGGTTCCCTGGGGATCTGTTACTTCGTTCTTGGTGTAGTCTGCATCAACCTTCTGGTTGTCTTTGATAACCCAGCTGCGGGAATAGACATGGTCATGGCCTGTCAGAACGAGATCCACATTGTATTTATCCATCAAAGCATTGAACAGAGGCGCCCACACCAAAACATCGGCATCTGTCTGATGAGAAGCCGGCGAAGCCGTAGATTTATGATGCTGCACGAACAACCAATTGCTGTTAGGGTTGGCATCCACAGCGGCTTTCAGCGTCGCGTCCATTACAGCGATATAGGGAGCGGCGGCTACCGCATCGGCCGGATAGGGCGCGGTGTTGAGCACGACGAACAACGCGTTGTTATAGGAATACCAATAGTTTCCAAAGGCATCTGCCTTGCTGCTGTTACTTGTTTCATTAGGGATGTTATAATGCCAACCAAAATGTGGTTCAGCGCCTTCGTGGTTACCGACGGCGGGAGCAACCGGCAGGCTTCGCAGTTGCACCGGCGCAAAATAGTTGGCGTATTGTGCTTCATTGGTCGCCGTATCGACCTGGTCGCCGGTTCCTGCCATGAAACGTGCGTTAGGAGCAATCTGCTTGATTTTGTTCATGGTATCAAGCCAACCTTCTCGTGTCGTTTGTATCGGGTTGGGCCACACACTATCCGCGTCTTGGTTGCCTGTTGTCAGCTGGGGATCTCCAACGGTTATAAATTGGAAGTTACCCGCCGAGCCTGTTTGAAATGTGTAAACTTCGCTAAAGATGACGCCGTCATTAGATACGCGGTAAACATATTCTGTGTTCAACTCAAGTCCGGTTACCGAAGCCTTGTGCCAACTTTTGTTCTCAGAGGCGTTTCCAACGGTTCCCTCAATTGCAATCCCATTTGCCGAAGGGAAAACATCGTTTGTCATGGCGGATTTCTTGGCGATTTGCACCACAGACGCGGTGTTGTCGTCTCTGTCGCTATACCAGTTGACGTTGAGAGCCCGTTCATTCGTCCCGGGGGTCAGTGTGAGAGTTTCCGCCTGAAAATTGGCATCTGCCGCCATAACAGGTTCCGTCACGATACCGGTCCACAATAAGGCGACTGCTAAGATAAGTCCCATTGTCAACATAAGTAGAGTTTTTCGGGACTTGGCAGACATCATTCCGCTAAGACTGACTTTCATTCGATTTCCTCCTCGAAATACTGATTTTCTTCAACAGTACTCCATATCAGTAAATCCCAAACCAAGAACATGTAAAAATCCGGTTAAGTTTCCCCCTGGGAAACCTTTGCCGGTATTCGAGACCGCCCCCCCGGCTCAAGAGAAGACAGGATCGCAGAGCGTCGCTACTTTACACGATTTTTACAAAACGCATACATGATTATGATTTTTCTTTGTCATAGTATATTCAAAGCGCGATGCGAGCGAAGATGTGACACCAATCGCGCTAATACTAAACGAGGAGACAAAGGTTATTATGAAAAAACATGTTCTACTTGCTACCCTGTTGGTTATGTTGGCGATGATCTTAACCGCCTGCAACGAAACCAACAACTCATCAGGCTTTGATACATCGAAAAACATATCGATACTCGCCCGTGAAGACGGCAGCGGTACCAAAACCGCCTTCATGGAACTCATCGATCTGAAAGGCAAAGCTGACCCAAACAACGTCATTATTCAAAACGGGACAGCCGCCATTCTCGCTGAAGTCAAAGGCAATCCAACGGCCATCGCTTACGAAAGTCTCGGTTATGTTACCGGTGATGTGAAAACCCTCAAGGTGAACGGTGTGGAAGCCACCACCGCGAACATCAAAGACGGATCCTATAAGATCTCTCGCCCCTTGTCACTCGTCTACAAAGAATCCACTCTTGATAATGAGGTGAACCAAGCTTTCTTTACGTACCTTAAGTCTAAAGAAGCCCAAACAATCGTTTCAGACAAAGGCTACGTTTCTGTTGTTGACAACGCCCCCGCTTATTCGGCGAACGCCGCCTTATCCGGGACTATTGAGATCAGCGGCTCCACCTCCCTGCAACCCCTGATGACCGAGTTGGCCGCCGCCTTCGAAAAGCTCCAGAACGGTATTAGTGTCACCGTTTCCGGCGGCGGCAGCGGCACCGGGTACAACAACGCCGAGCAAGGCGTCTCCGTATTCGGGATGATCAGCGAAGAATTCAGCCTGAGCAAGGCCCCCTCCTGCATTCATTATGAGGTCTGCAAAGACGGTATCGCCGTTATTGTCAATAAGGCCAATCCCCTTGACAACATTACCATGGAACAGCTGAAAAGTATTTACGATGCTGAAGCCGGTACGATCACCAAATGGGAGAACCTTTCTAATTAACCCTGATAAGTGAACGTCGAAGGCCGAAGTTGACAACCCGCCGATTGAGAGGGTAGAATTGACAACAGAGCGGGAGTGCATCTCCCGCTCTCGTCTCAATCGCAGCGATTATTCACTGGGGGTTTCGTGTAGGAGTTAAGTCATGAATACAGCTTTTCGTTTTATTGTGGCAAGGGATCATATCATGCGGGGTGTGTTTTTATTTTGTGCTGTTTTTGCAATTCTCGCCCTGATGTGCATCACGGTTTTTTTATTTATCAGCGGACTCCCTTTTATTTTCAGGATTGGCTTCGGCAACTTCTTCGGCACCACATGGAATCTGCATACAGGCGCTTACGGCATCTTGTCGATGATTGTGGCTTCCCTCTATGTCACAGCTTTATCAACAGCTATCGGCGTGACTGTCGGCTTATTTACAGCTATCAGCCTGTATAAGTTCTGCCCGTCTAAAGCCGTCGCCCCGATCCGCCAACTGATCAACCTGTTGGCAGGAATTCCGTCAGTCATTTACGGCCTGTTTGGCCTGATACTTATCGTGCCTTTTTTGCGGGACAATCTCTCATCCAACGGTGTGGGGTATGGAATCCTGGCCGCAAGTCTTGTCCTGTCGGTTATGATTTTGCCAACAATTGTCAGCGTCAGTCTTGATGCTTTGAACGCGGTTCCCCGGAACTATTATGAAGGAGCCCAAGCCTTGGGAGCAACGAAGGAACAGACCGTATTTAAGATCATGCTGCCTGCGGCCAAAAGCGGGGTTTTCGCCGCTGTCGTGTTGTCTATCGGACGAGCTATCGGCGAAACCATGGCGGTTATTTTGGTCATTGGCAACTCCCCGGTTATGCCCACAAGCCTTTTTCAATCGGTGCGGACACTCACGGCCAATATTGCCTTGGGGGCGCTTGAACTTTCCGGCGATTCCCTCACCGCGCTCATCTCAACGGGCGTGGTTTTATTTATCTTCACATTGATCTTGAATATCAGCTTTTCTATGCTTATGGGAGGTGAGAAGCGTGGCAAAAAACGTACCGCCAAACCAGCCTCCTGACGATAACCCTGAACGATCCTATGATCAATCCTCTAAGCGATCCGCTGGTCGAACCGCTGACCAATCTTCTGATCAAACCTATGATCAATCCTATGATCAATCCTCTGATCAATCCTTTGTCAAACGTGTTTTGGCAACACTTCTGCGCTTTCGAGACGCACGTCATCGGCAGGTTTTTCTCTATCAGGCCTTGAAAATCGCCGCTCAGGGGGCTCTTGTCATCACTTTAATCGCCCTGTTGGCGGTTGTTATATTCATTCTTGTCCGGGGTGTCCAACATATCAACGGGCAACTGTTGTTTGGGGACTATGGCAAATACCCTTCCATTAAACCTGCTTTTGTCGGCACCCTGTATTTGGTTCTCATCTCCATCGCTGTCGCGGCTCCCATCGGTATTGGCAGCGCCATCTTCCTTTCGGAGTATATGAACACCACCAGCCGTCTCGTTCGCGTCATCCGCATCGCCACGGAAACTTTGGCAGGGATCCCTTCCATCGTTTATGGGATTTTTGGTTATCTGGTTTTTGTGGTCGCTTTCGGGTTCAATTATTCCCTCTTGGGCGGCGGGATTACCTTGTCGATTATGATCTTGCCGGTTATTGTCCGCTCCACGGAGGAAGCCTTGTTGGCTGTGCCCCGGTCCCTCAGGGAGGGGAGCTTCGCTCTAGGGGCGTCGAAAGTGCGAACGATTTTTTCTGTGGTTCTACCTTGCGCCGCCAACGGTATTGTGACATCGCTGGTTCTGGCTATTGGTCGTGTCATCTCTGAGAGCGCGGTTTTGATTCTTACCATTGGTATGGTGACTGATAAAATGCCGGGGAATATTACCGCTCCCGGAACCAGCTTGGCGTTGGATGTGTATTACTTCGCCTCTCATGGGTTCCCAAATGAGGCGGCAGCTACCGGTGTCGTGCTCCTTGTGGTTGTGGTTTCGATTAATCTTCTGGCGACGGTTTTGGGACGGGTGTACGGAAAGGGTGAGCTTGCAGACGGGTAGAACCGTAATCATTTTCTGTTAAGCAAATATGTGTAGTTCTCAAACTGATCCAACACCTTGATGTCGGAATCCCTCATCTCCAATTCATCAATAATCTGTTCACGGGTTTTGTTTTTTAGCTTCTTTCTGTTGATTTGATCAACCAATCGCCTCAGAGTTCCTTCTTCTCTTCCTTCTTCTCTGCCCTTTTCAAGGCCTTCTACAATGCCTTCTTCTCTGCCCTTTTCCATGCCTTCTTCAATACCCTCTTTCCATTTCTCCTCAAGCCAGCCCTTCTTCTCCGCTACCTCAAAAAAGTATTCTGCCGCAGTACTCATATTTAGTGCCTCCTCAAATATAACTTTGTTTGCTTGGCGTACTCGATCCAGATACACGTTGTTCAAGTCCAGGATTTTCTTTTCCTTATGCACCTCAAGAATGCTAAGAACATCATTAACCTTTAGGTTGCTGCCTAACATCTTCAGAAATAGGTTTTCGTCTTTGGAGAGTTTGTTCCGTTCTACCAATTGTATCGGAAAGACTTCTCCTCTTATATAATATATCCCTCCGCCCTGATCATCAACAGCAAATTTTCTCTCTCCCTCCAAATACTTTAGGAGCTCTCTTGGGTGTTTCGTATAGGCGAAAGAT
>WRJI01000027.1 GCA_009778595.1 Peptococcaceae bacterium
GTAAGGGACTAATGCGGGCTTTGCCCGCAAGTATCCAGTATTCAGGATTCAGTATTCAGAATGTGGATTTTCTTGTTCTTTTTTGACGCTTCGCGTCCGTAAGGGACTAAACGACTGACGAGCGACGACGTGTGATGACGTGTGATGACGCGTGATGACGAGCGATGATGTGTGATGATGAGCGATGACAAGTGTTGCGCTATGATAATGCCAGTGAAAGGAAGAGAGAGCATGAACGATCACAAAGACGAACGTTATGACATGGGATCCTTCTTGGAAGAAGGGGACCCCCAGAAGGAAACCAAGAAACCGGCTGGTCCGCCCGGAGAATCGGATGTAGAACTTACCCTTCCGAGTTGGTCGAATTGTCAATTGAACCCAACCGAATCACACATACGAGAGGAAACGTTAGTATCCGGTGTGCATAGTACGCATTATGCGGCCAACGGGCCTTTTGTGCCCAATATATCTGATGTGCCCGATATATCTGATGTGTCCAATGGGCCATATATGATGGCTCCTGCTGAACCCAAGATGCCAAAGAAAGGCTCATCCGGGGGTTTGGTTGTCGTCTGTATAATACTCTCCTTGGTCTGCGGCTTTGGGGGCGCTTATATTGCTGATTATTTGAAACGGAACAGCACGCTCCCGCTTATTGGCGGTTCAACCGGCAGTACGGTACTCTATCAATCCGTTGTCAGAACCGATGATGGGGACGTTTTAGCTGATAAGATGAGCATGGAAGACGTGGTGGCCACTGTGAAAAGTTCGGTGGTAGAAATTACCACCGAAACCGTATCCCGCAACGGCAGAATGGGACAATTCATCAGCACCGGTGCCGGGAGTGGTGTAATTGTCAGTACGGATGGGTACATTGTCACCAACAATCATGTTGTCAGCGACGCCAACAGCATATCAGTCCGTCTGAGCGACGAACAACAATGCGAAGCCATCCTGATCGGAACCGATGCCAAGACGGATTTAGCCATAATCAAGATTGACGCCAAAGATTTGCAGCCGGCTGTGCTGGGCAATTCAGCCACACTTCTTGTGGGACAGACAGCGGTTGCTATAGGCAATCCCCTTGGCGAATTAGGCGGGACTGTGACATCAGGCATTATATCGGCACTTGGCCGAGAAATCACGATGGATGGGGAAACCATGGCACTATTACAAACCGACACGGCTATCAATCCGGGAAATTCCGGCGGGGGACTTTTTGATTTGAACGGCGATTTGGTGGGTGTTGTTAACGCCAAATCATCCGGATCGGGGATCGAAGGGCTTGGGTTCGCGATACCCATTGACACAGCCAAGCCGGTAATCGAGCAGATTATTGCCCATGGTTATGTCAAAGGACGAATTGATACCGGCTTGACTTTGGTTGATATTCAAGATATGCAGACGGCCATGTCGTATCGAACCAATCAGATGGGCCTCTACATTTCGAATTCTATCAGTAATAACTTTCAATCAGGCGATCGCATCATTGCGGTAGAGGATCAGGCGGTCAGTTCCTTAGCTGAATTCAAACAGGTCATAAGCGTGCACGGTGTCGGTGATAGAATAAATATTACCGTGGTGCGCAACGGTAGGAATGTTACGGAGCTCTTGACATTGATAGAACTCAAATCGTAAGAATCTTAGGAATCACAAGAATCTTGTTTGACATAAGATCGGATTTATGGTATAAAAAACCCGGAGGCGATAGGACAACCAGCCTGCAGCCAATTGACTTCTGTCAATTGAATTTCGGAGGGGATTTTGTTATGAGCGATTTTAGCATTGTAGCCGATTCGAGCTGCGATTTGCCGCCGGAATATATTAGAAAACACGGCATTGAGATTCTTCCGATGCCATATGATTTGGATGGTCAGTCCCATGATTTGGGGTATTGGCAGGAAATAACGCCTGAAAAGTATTATGCCGCTTTACGTGGCGGTAGCGTCGCAAAGACGACACTGATCAATTTCAATTTGTTTATGACAGCCTTCACGAGATTGGCTGAACAGGGTCGAGACGCGCTTTTTTTTATTTTAAGCAGCGGTCTTTCGTCAACGTTTCAAAATGCTGAGATGGCGTTGCGGGAAGTTAAGGAAAAATACCCTGACAGCAACATATATGTGATTGACAGCATCAATGCCTCAATCGGACACGGTATGTTGGTCCGGCTGGCGGTCAAAAAACGTGAAGAAGGGTTGTCGGCGGGAGAATCAGCTGATTGGATCGAGAAGAAAAAACATCAGTGTTTCGCTTTCTTTTCGGTGGACGATCTCATGTATCTGCACAGGGGAGGCCGACTCAGCAAACTGTCGGCAGTCGCCGGTTCCGCGTTGAATCTCAAACCCATCCTGAATATTGCGCCTGACGGGTCTCTTGCTCTCAAAGACAAAGTTCGTGGCCGGAAGATGGCCCTGAAACACCTGGTCAGCCAAATTGAACGATCCATGGATTCCGGCGGTTCCCTCGGGCCAATATTTATCACGCATACCGACTGTGAAGAGGACGCTCAAACCCTTGCGCTCATGATCAAAGAGACCCTTGGCATGTTGGAAATAGAGATCATGATGCTGGGGCCGATCATTGGAGCTCACCTTGGGCCCGGCGCCATCGCGGTTACCTGTGAGGCTGCCATGACACGGGAGGTTTTCGAAAAGAAATTCTATAACAAAAAATAGAATCAATGCTCATTCTGCGGTAGGATTTCCAACCAATACCCATCCGGGTCGGAGATAAAATAAATACCCATCTGGGGGTTCTCATAACAAACGCAATTCATAGCCTTGTGATAAGCCAGAGCCTGGTCAAAATTGTCCGTGACAAAAGCCAGATGGAATTCATTCTCGCCTAAATTGTACTTGTGCGGATGATTTTTCAGTTCGGTCAACTCCAGGAGATGAGTACCCACACCATCGCCCAGATACACAATCGTAAATTCTGCGTTGCTGAGACGGCGAATCTCTTTGAGGTTCAAGGCTTTTTCATAAAACGCCAAACTCTCATCCAAATGAGCCACATTGATGTTGTTGTGGACCATTGTAAATTGCATGGCAATCCCTCCGTTCATGATGTATCTCTGTCATGAAGATTTCTACATAGCGGACAAGTATTCCTTGTACAAGACTCCTTGTACAAGATCCAAAGGAAGACCAAGGGGAAGGCCAAGGAAGGCCGGTTCTAACAAAAACCATGCAAATATAGACCGGCGTGTTACATTAATGCTAAAATAACAAGTAGACTCTTTAAATCGTGATCGCGAAGAATTGTCTGCAAAAGTGCAAAAGTGTAAAAAGAAGAAAGATTCTGCGAAAAGCAGCCAAAGGAGAAGTGAAGATGTCTCAAGTCATCATCAGTGCGGACAGTCCCTGTGACATTGGACCGGAACTCATAGAAAAGTACAATATTCAGATCATGAACTGGCGCATCCTACTCGAAGGCAAGGAATACATTGACGGTGTGGAAATATTTCCCGAAGATCTCTATAAAGCTTGGTGGGAACGCAAAGTCTTACCGAAAACGTCATCCTGCATACCGGTTGAATACGAAACCTTTTTTGCGCCTTTGCTGGAACAGGGTTATGATATTGTTCACATAGGTCTTGGATCAGGTCTATCCGGATCATATCAACATGCTTGCACAGCAAAGAAAAAACTCGGCCGTGTTTTCCCAGTCGATTCACAGAATCTATCCACCGGATTTGGGGCCCTGGTCGTCCAAGCGGCGGAACTGGCGCAGCAAGATATGCCGGCTGCAGAAATCCAAACCCGGATCCAAGATATGACCCAACGTGTTCACGCCAGTTTTCTGATTGACACCTTGGAATTCATGAGAGCGGGCGGACGCTGCAACACCCTGACAATGCTGGGGGCGAACCTTTTCAACATAAAACCTTGTATTGAGGTCGAAAACGACAACGGTGGTCTCATGCATGTCGGTGAAAAATATCGGGGCAAAATGGAACGATGTTTACGTCTTTACGTACATGACAAGTTTGCGGGGCGCACCGATATTGATTTGAGCCGAGTTTTCATCACCCATTCCGGATCGCCTGAAAGTGATATAGAGATTGTGAAAGAAGAAATTTCCGGACTCCAGAGTTTCCGAGAATGCCATGTAACCAAAACAGGATGTGTTATTTCTACCCACTGTGGGCCGCGAACGTTGGGAATAGCGTTTATGACGACGTCATCTTCTCCCAAGTCATCCTGAGATGAGGATACGCAGGACAGCGGGATCTCCCAGATGGAAGAGGGGTAAAATGACGCGATATATGTAGACACCTATGTCGGCGGCAATGATAATAGCAAAGGCAGTCAAAAAAGATTTTTCTGTGAAGAACTCCCCGGAAGCGGCACGCAAATCGACCCAGTGAAACGGCAGGTTCTGGTGTCTGCGGTTCCTGACACGTAGGGCCAGATAGATCGCCAATACAATTGGAAACAAGAGAACCGCCGGAAACAGGGGATGATAAAGAAACGCCTGAGCAAAATCCAGGCGGAAGAAAGCCAGACAAGCCCTGGTCATACCGCAACCTGGACAGGGGACACCTGTTGCGGCAAGGAAGGGGCACCCGAATTTCAGGGAAAACAGTGGTGCCGCGATGGCGAGTACGGATATAAAAGCGGCGAGGAATTTGTTTGTTCCTGGCATTTGCGCGTTTCCTCTCTAACGCGGGCTTCGCCCGCAAGTATCCAGTATTCAGTATTCAGGATTCAGAATGTGGACTTTCTTGTTTTTTATTGATGCTTAGCATCCATAAGGTACTATTGGACTGGGAGGCAAACAAACACGTGACATTTTACGGCAGAAATCAAAGCAAATCATTAGACTTAGGCAGCATGAGTCTGGAAGACCTGTGGCGTCTGTTCCCCATTACACTGCGAAAACATAATCCTCAATACGCTCAATGGTACCGGCAAGAAGAATTAGCGCTCCGCGATGCTCTGAAAGACTGCCACATCCACCGTATCAACCATATAGGCAGCACAGCTGTTGAAGGCTTGATTGCCAAGCCCACAATTGATATTCTTCTGGAGCTCAACCCGGACGATTTCGATGCCGCGGCAAGTATTCTGATTCCCCAAGGCTGGCTTATCATGGCGCGGGACAACTCCGAGCACACTCTGGATCTCAACAAAGGGTACACCCCTCAAGGCTTCGCCGAGAAAGTCTATCATCTCCATATCAAACCCGCCGGCGACTGGGACGAACTCTATTTTCGCGACTACCTGCGCAGCCGAACCGAAGTCGCAAGAGCTTACGAACAGCTCAAAATACGCCTTATGAAAGAATTCGAATACAACCGAGACGCCTATACCGCAGCCAAATCCGAGTTTATTCGCATACACACCCAAGCGGCCCGTGCAGAATTCGGCAACCGTTACAGGTACAGTTCCCCAACGTCATAATCACACAGAAAGAGCGCGGCATCTCGCCGCGCTCCTCACATCTCTGCTGATTGTCGATCACCGCCAGCCACTTCAACCTTAGTCGCTTAGGTTGCAACAACATCAATAAAAAACAAGAAGATCCACATTCTGAATCCTGAATACTGAATACTGGATACTTGCGGGCAACGCCCGCACTAGGCTTGAATCGTCGTCGTATCCTGTAAAGGAACATCAACTTTGTGTTTGCGTTTATGCTCAACACCGTGCCCGTGGGCCCCGACAATTGAGAAATTCTCGGCAATAAACAAATAGAGCAGACAAGCAATGCAGACAAGACCTACACTCACGGTGATCTCTGTCCACGCCGGGAAATAGCTGGCCCCAGACGCGTTCATATATCCGCCCAACCCTGTCATCATATTGAACCGGCTCAAAACCAACCCGCCCACAGTCATGCATCCGAACCAAATCTGGCCGGCATTGGTGGCAGCGGCTTTGCTGAAAGCCAAAATAATCGGAATTAGCACACCCGCGCCAATCTCCAACAAAAACATATTGCTGGCGAAAGTTCCGGCGAACATATTGCCAATCTGATCTCTCACAACCAGATCAACCATTTTGATAACAAAATACACCGACAACACCCCGCCCGAAATCCTGATCAGACTTCTGATAACCGGGATATCCGGCTTATGCGAAAGCGCCCGGCCCGCTAAACGGGTTTCGAGAGCAATCATGGCCGGCCCCACAGCGAAAGACGTCAACAGGAAACAAATAGGTATCACCGGACTCAGCCACAACGGATCCAATTTGCCTTGCATGATATAGAACAACTCACCCAAGGATGACTGATGCAACGTCGGCAACGTGACACCGATAATAAGCAGCACCGGCATCGAAGCCACAAAATACTTATGGTACTTTTTAAAGATTTTTTCTGTGGCAATTTCACCGAACTCCAAAAGCTGTATCATTGTATACAAGGCCACACACAGGAAAACCTCAAACAAAACGCTATGATGACCCCAGGAAATGAACGGTCTCCAAGCATTAAACCATTGGCCTACATCAACAATCAGACCTAACACCACCATCAGATACCCCAGAAGGGATGTCAGCATAGCACTGCGGGCAATGGACTCATATCGGTCCACCTTCAGGATACTCACGATAAAAGCCGTACTGTATCCGCCGCCGGCCAACGCGACCCCCAATAACACATCGAAATAGATCCACAAACCCCACGGCCATTGGTCGTTCATGTTGGTCATACTCAGACCGACTGTAAGACGCACCAAAATCACCAGAATAGCCGCCACTGAGATAGCCAGCATCACCAAGCGGACGGGTGTAAAGCGAAACCCCCATTTGCCGCGAGTTTTCTCCTCTTGCATAATTAAAGTTCCCCCTCAATCACTGGTCTGACTCAGTGCTTTTCTTTTTGGAATTTTTACTGTGGGTAAAAATATAGATCCCGGACAAAATCGCGGCCCAACTCACCCCGATGATCGGCGTCATCTTCATATAGTTCTCCGTGTAGGAAGGCAGCGGCTTCGTCGTCACATCCGTCCGGAAACGCATATCCTCGAAAGGCACATCCGTAATATAGAGCCACGAAGTTCCCCCCGCTTCCTTCTCACCAAACACATCCCCGATATAAGATACCCCGTTCTCTTTTGCGGCGATACGCTCTTTCGCTTCCCGTAACAGATCAGCTCTTTTGCCATACTTGAGAGCGCCTTTCGGACAAGCCGACACGCAAGAAGGCGTCTCCCCTGCCTCGACTTTCTCAACACACATCTGGCATTTGCTGATACCCGGAATAGCCTGCTCCCACTCATACCTGATAATATCGAAAGGGCACGCCATCATACAATAACGGCAGCCTACGCAAAGATACTGGTTGTACACAACCGGGCCTTCCGGAGTCTTATACAAAGCTTTGGCAAAACACGCCGAAGCACAAGCCGGCTGATGACAATGAAAACATTGGTTCTTCACAAACCGCCTGACAGTTTCTCCTTTAATAACCGGTTCATACAAATTAATGGATGTCCAGGTTCCACTGACAAGGCCTTTTCCCGGCTCTTCCGCGCGTTCTTTAGCTGTTTTGGCCTGTTCTTGCTGATTGAATGCCAGCTCGTTTGACACCTTGCAAGCCACTGTACAGCTCTCGCACCCGATACATTTGGGAATATCAACAAGGACCGCATTCGACTTGTTCAATCCATCCTCCGCGCTGTTCGCGGCTTGAGCCAGTCCCGGAAACCCGGCAATACCCAACGCCGTTCCCGCCAGCGTCGCTCCTCCAGCGAGCTTGACAAACGATCTACGTGACAATTTTTTTGCTCGCTCTTCCTTCTTCATCCCTTGACCCCCTCCTCATTCCACGCATGATTCGTACGTAAAAAAAAATGCCTCGATACACCAAATGCACACCCCAAAAATCATCGGCGCCGTTGTGAAAAAAAGAATAAACACCGCGCTCTTTTTCAGACAAATTTATTATATATCAAGTCGGACAGAATATCAATTGGACAAATTGCCCGAACAATTGGATAGACAAGAGAATAATCTTATAGCTCCTATCAATTATTTTTATGACAATTTAGCGATTTCCAAAAAAAACACCAGAAAAATCGGAGCCTCTCCCGGCTCCGTCTCTGATGTATATCCCAAACTGAGGAACTCAGTTGTAACTGATAACATGCGATCGCTTTTCAATTGTGATGATTATTCTTTTCGCACGACGCGCTGCGCTCCCGGTTCTTCGACTTACGGTTTTCAAACTTACAGCTTTACAGCGTACCACTCCTGTGACGAATTGCGCAATCTTTCCTACCATCTGTGTCAAAAACCAGTTGAGAAGACGAAGCGCACACCCCCCTCCGTCGCCACCCATCTCCTTTGTCCGTTGCTCTTGCTCTCATAATCTAAAGCGGTCTCTTCCGGCGGTTATCTCCGCGCAGCTGGCAACACATTGCCTTAATTTTAGAAAAGCCGCCTTGGTTCTTGTCGCATAGGTATTCTTTATTCAACAGGTGTTTCCTTGAGCGAACCTTGGGAAATATTGTATATTGCAGAAAGGGTCTGTCGTATCATCGCCGATCCCCGAAACTGTCCCCTCTTCCGCCCATCTTCCGCCCATCTTCCGCCCCATCTTCAGAAGCGCTCCTCCAACCATTTCCCTAGATTCCAGAATCCGTACAGAGGCAGAACGTGCCCCTTATCAATAATATGGTGTAAATATGCAGAACGCCTACACATATTTACACCATAATAACTGCTCTCTTATTGGCTTGTGCGATCAATCTTTCCGTCAAGTCGCCTCGACCTGGAGAACCAACGAAATTCACGACCTATACATACGGCAAATCCCCATATGGAAGTTCGTTCGTCATATCGAATTCCCAATTCTCCCAATCCTCATCCCAATCATCGTTCATAAAGAACGAATCCATCGTTCGAACCGGCAAGTTGCCAATGTTATTGGTATCAGAGTTATCAGGCAAAGACCGCAGATACTCTGTCCCTTTATTTTCAGCAATCGCCACATCTTTGATCATACGATCGCGCGCCATCTCAACACCTTCATCTCTGGTCACGACACGCCCGTCAGACAACTCATACCCGGTAACACGACCGGAATCCTTGACCAACGCCACAATATCCAACGCGTTGCTATGAGGCTGCGGAATCTCTTTATTGGTATCAATGATGTGATGCACGTTTTCTTCCTCCTGTAATAAATCTCATCTTAGTTTTTGAATAGCTGTGTTCAAACATACATCACAAATTATAGAAGTTTACGTTGATAAGAAGTCCGACCCAATCGCATAGAGAGGAACATTCATCAACCAACTCTCTCTTCGATAGTCTCTCATCGAGGTTCGCAAAGCCAACGGAGGCGCGAATCTATCACAATAGATTTTTAAACTTTTACTTTGCAGGTTCTCCTCAGCTTTCACCTCCAGCGGGAACACATCCGACTTATCATCCGGTCCCGTCGACTCATATTTAAAGACAAAATCCACTTCGGCTCTCCCGTCGCTGCTCCAATAGTACGGTGTTATCCCGTTCGCAACCAACTCCTGCATCACAAATTGCTCCGTCAAGGCCCCCTTGAACTCCTCGAATATCAGATTTCCCGATAACAGTGTCATCACATCCAGCTCCGATTTCGTACTCAGCAGCCCCACATCATGCAAATAGATCTTGAAAAACCCTGTGGTATAACTCATAAGCGGAATTGCCGGCTTGCTAATCTGTTTGACTTGACGGATCAACCCACAATCGAGGAGCCATTGCATAGCTATCTCAAAGTCTTTTAGCCGGGATCCTTTCTGCACAATTCCAGGTGAAAACTTCTTGTTTTCCCTGGCCAATTGTGCGGGCACGCTCAACCAAAGGCTTCGAATGCGGGGAACAATCGTGGCCGGTGCGTGTTTCGAGAAATCCTGATCATAAGTAAACAGGATCTGCTCATGAATCTTCCGAACAGCTTTGTAATCCTTCTCACGAGCATAGTCGTTAACCGCTTCCGGCATACCCCCCACATAATAATATTTTCTCAGCCAATCCATATACCTCGTTCGGAAAGCCACAATCAGACTCCAATCCTTCTCACGCAGCAAATTCGCCAACTTCTCCTCGCCAACAGCTTCCAAGAACTCGCGAAAACATAACGGATAAAGGTTCAGGAAATCCACCTTCCCCACCGGAAAAGATGTTCCCTCATGCAACGCGACTCCCAGCAAGGATCCTCCTGCAACAATGACATACTCCGGACAATTCTCAAAGAAATATTTGAGAGAAGACAAAGCTTTCGGCACTTCCTGAACCTCATCAAACACCAAAAGTGTCGTATGAGGAGCAATCTTCTCACCCGATTCCACCTGGAGCCCGTCAATCAAACGAGGAATGTTGTAATCCCCCTCAAAAAGGTTTCGCATTCCTTCATTATTATCAAAATTAATATAGGCCATATTCTTGAAATAGCGGCTTCCGAATTCCCTCATTAGCCATGTCTTCCCGACTTGTCGAGCACCCCGGATAATCAGGGGTTTCCTCCTGGAAGAATCCTTCCATTCCAATAATTGGTCTATCGCATATCGTTTCATGACCAACAACCTCCTTTGATCACACTTTCAACCTCTATTATATCCGAGAAACACAAAAAGTGATACCACTTTTTGTGTTTCACAACAAAAAGTCGCGCCACTTTCAGTGCCTTGCCTACATGAGTATCTTCTTAGGATTCAGCCGGGTTGTATACAGAATGGGGATCAGCGTTGAAACGCAGACTGTCCCAAGACCGATAGCATAGAACAGGAAGGCTGTCAGGAAATCCAGTGATACCGCGTAAGTGTTCACAAGATCCTCACTGTTGATGTCAAGGGAATAGCCAATTTGCTCAAGCGCCGACCAACCGCTGCTACTGTATCCACTGTATCCACTGTTGCCACCGTATTCAGCAACCCTTTCTTGTTCTGCGATAACCTGATCCGCAAGCATTTTTTCCGAGAGCGTTCCGGATATTATATTCCCGGAAAACAATGACAGTGTTATGGCAACCACCGCGACAACCGCCACTTCCAGGACGATCTGTCCGGCAATCTTAGCTTTCTTCTCGCCTAATGAGAGATAGATGCCCAGTTCTTGTCTGCGATCCTTGAGAAACAGAATGATAAGCAGGCTCAGAATGATGATCGTCGCACACGCTGCCGCCAACAGTATTATGGTTGCGACGTCTTTCATGGAATTCAACGGGGCAGCCACCTTGTCATAGGACTCGCCGATATCGATGGCCTTAACATAATCCGGCACATGACCGGCCACTTCCTCTCTGAACTTCTTAAGATCATTCGGATCATTCAAAACAAAGATATTGTAGTATCCGGTGTACGAGGCTATTTCCGCCTTTTCAGGATTCAGGCTGATGATTTCGTCCCTTGTATATGTGTGGGCTTCATGTAGAACCTTATTGGGGATATAGATTCGGTTATCCCACGTTTCATCCATAATCTGATCGGGAATTGTTTCATAATAATCCCTCACCTGTCTGGTTGGTTCAAAGATACCAATAATCTCGACCTCATACTTTTGGGAACGAATGATATCGATTGTATCGCCAAATGATTCATCCTCATCATCAAACACTTGATAATTATAAATATTGTTTTCTAACTCTATTTTGGACCCCACTGCCAAATTGTTCTTCTGAGCAAGATTTTGGGATATCAGAACCACATATGTCAGATCCATTAATTCCTGCTCACGAAAAACACGCCCGGAAACGAGTCTGATTTTATCCTCTTTCAAATCAATCATTTCCGGATTATTGACACCCCGAAAGTCGAAAAAATTCCATCCTTCCAAAATCGTCGTCGTGGTATATCTTTGTATCGATTTGCTCTCTAAAGAAGCATTAATTGAGTAGTCGTAATATTTCACATATGGTAATGCCCCCATTTTTTCAAAGACCTCTACCGGGATCTCATCAGGGATAAATTCAGGATTCTGTCGGTAGATGCGTTCCAACTTTGCTTCATCAATTCCAATGAATGCAACCGGACTGAATTGTGAACGCAAATGAGTTTCTGTGTTGTGAATGGCCTGCCGGATGGAAATCGTTCCGGCGATAACGTTGCCCAATACAAAGACCAATATCAACAGGATCACTGTTTTCCCCGGTTTCCTGATAATGCTTGTCATTGCTCTTTTGATAATATTCATAAAACATCCCCTTCTAACGCGGGCTCTGCCCGCAAGTATCCAGTATTCAGTATTCAGAATGTGGCTTTTCTTGTTTTTTATTGATGTTGTTGCAACCTAAGCGACTAACACGCATTTGAAACGCGTTCTATTCATAATACAATGACCTTGGCGGGTTCATCGGTGAACTGTCGTCCGGCCGGTACGGATTGGGAGATCAGTTTTCCGTATGCTATTGTGCCGCTGTATTGGGTCTGCAAGCTTAATCACCATATTTTTACCTTTCAAATACTCCGAGTCATACTTCCTACATCAGAATCCTCTTAGGGTTCAAGCGTATCATGTAGAAGATTGGGATCAAAACAGAGATACCGATTGTGCTCAAGCCAACACAATAGAATAGGAGAATTGTCAACAGATCAAGGGATACCTCATAGGATTGCAGAATATCATCGCTGCTGATTTCAAATTGATAACCTCTGGTTTCCAATTCAATTTTGCCCCAAGGAAACCCCCCGCCTGTGGACATGGAAAAATCTTCAGGTTGCGCTTGTTCCGCGGCGATCTGATTCAGAAGCATTCTCTCAGAAAGGTTCCCCGATAGGATATACCCGGAAAACAACGACAGGGTAATCGCAATCACCGCGACAACCGCAACCTCTAAGCCAATCTGTGCGGCAATCCTGAACTTTCTTTCTCCCATAGCAAGGTAAGTGCCGATCTCGTGGCGGCGATCTCTTAAGAACAGTGTTGTCAGCAGACCTAATATGATAATGGTCGCTGCAATAGCGACATATAATACGAGGGCTGTAATATCCTGAATGGATTTCAACGGAGCAGCAACTTTTTTGAAATCATCAGTGAAACTCGTAACCTCGAAATAATCTGGTATAAGGGCAGCAGTGTCCTCTATGAATGTGTCTAGCTCCAGCGGGTCTTTGAGTGTAAACAACGGGGTAAATTCTATTGCTTCTCTATAGTCCCAACCCGTCAGTCTCAGGTATTCATTATAGCTATATTCATTAATTTCATACAGAGCCTTGTTTGGTGCGTATACTTTGTTTTCCATGTCTTCATCCATCCAGCTCATGTCCTCATACCCGTAATTGCTTATTCTTACTTGCTTGACAGGTTCATAAATGCCAATGACCTCAAATACAAAATTCTGCAAATTGACAAGACATGAATTCCCCTCGCTGTCGGCGTAACTTATATTGTTTTCAAATTCCATCTTGGAGCCAACAGATATATTATTTATAGTGGCAACATTCTGCGAGATCAGTGCCACATAAGACATATCACTTATTTCCTGTTTACTGAATACACGGCCCGATACAAGCTTTATTTTGCCTTCTTTCAGATCAATTATCTCAGGATCGTTAACACCCTGAAAACGAAAAGTTGTGAGCAAAGCGGCACCATATGTCTGACGACCAAACCTTTTTAAATCCCTGCTTTCAAGGGTGGTTCCAATGGAGTAATCAAAGTTTTTCACATATGGCAAGGCCCCTAATTTCTCAATAATTTCGACTGATAAGCTTGTCCGTGAAAAGTCCGGGTTTCGCTCTTGAAGAGCCAATACTTTTTTGCTATCAAGTTCTATCGTCACAACCGGTGCCATCTTCGTCCGGAGAATCGATTCAGTGCCGCCGACAGCCTGCCGGATGGAGATCGCTCCGGCGATGACGTTGCCCAATACAAAGACCAATATCAACAGGATCACTGTTTTCCCCGGTTTTCTGGTAATGCTTGTCATTGCTCTTTTGATGATATTCATAAAACATCCCCTTCTAACGCGGGCTCTGCCCGCAAGTATCCAGTATTCAGTATTCAGAATGTGGCTTTTCTTGCTTTTTATTGATGTTGTTGCAACCTAAGCGACTAACACGCATTTGAAACGCGTTCTACTCATAATACAATGTCCTTGTCCTATTAAATGAAACAAGGTAAATGATGCTGAAGACAAAATATATCGCCATGCTCACAACCGCCAACTCCGCAGCAAAAGCCAACAAACATGTGAACAGACAAACTATGGCCAGTCTGTTCCATGTAGAATACAGCTTGTCAGCGTCCAGTTTCTTCTCTGTCTTAATCTCAATATCTTTGATGCCCATAAGAACTCTATAGGCAATAATGAGTGAGCAAAACATTAATGCCGATCTATATGTGATCCTCAGAAACGCAGCCACATCTTCCAGGTCTAACACGGATCCAACCAGCCCCCCAAAAAGATCTAGAACATAGGCTACGCCCGCAAGATAAACCATTGTTTTAACAAATGGCTTGACTTTTGCGAAATGATTGCTGAGGGATTGCACTTCCGGTATTCCACCCAACATCATAAGATATCCCAAAAAAGCTGGGATCAATCCTACGATCACGTGGCCGAAGACCAACCCAAAATCCATGAATACAAATACCATCCCGATAAATATATATTGAATTGTTATTCACCTTCTCGCAATTATAATTTACATTGGTGTTGATGGGGAGAAGGTATTACTAAGCCCTCTTCAAGAAAACCCCACAATCCTCTGGCACTCTTGGGCAACATTTGGGTCATGCGTTACAATAAGAATGGTCTTGCCTTGACCATGCAAGTCTTTGATCATATTGATAATGATGCCCCTATTTTCAGGATCCAATGATCCTGTTGGTTCGTCGGCAAGAATAATCTCACAGGGTTTGAGACATACACGTGCTATGGCCACGCGTTGTTGTTCCCCGCCACTCAATTCGAAGATTTTGAACCTTCTGAATCCCTCTAGACCGACCCTTTGCAATGCCTCATCTATCGCACGATCTTTATCTTTTTTTTTGACTCTTTGACCATCCAAAGCAAGCCGCAAATTGTATTCCACTGTTTGTTCATCAACGAGGGCAAAGCTCTGGAACAGATAATTGATATTCTCACGTAGAATTTTATTCGACAAGGAAGTTGCTGGTTTGGGATTCACATGTCCGCAAATGTGAATCTGCCCATTATCTATGCTTTCAAGAAGGCCGACGATATTGAGCAATGTGCTTTTCCCACAGCCGCTGGGACCTGTTATGGCAACCATTTCTCCCTGTTGAACCTGAAGCGAATAATCCTGCAGAACTGTTTTCCTGCCGTACTTTTTGTTCACGTTCTCAAGAGTAATAATAGACATCGTTTTAAGTGCCTCCTTTAAGTGTGTCAAGAATTCTTTTCTTTTCGATTACGAGGATGGTCAAGAAAGACGCCAAGACTTCCATGACCATTAAACTAAAACCTAATTTAATCGCACCTGTCGAAGCAATCAGAGATGACATAACAAATATAATACCCCATGCCACAGCAATGTTTTTAACAATATATGGCCCATACTTTAGCCGGAAGGATTGTCCCATAAACGTACGAATACTGATAAGACGCTTGTTCTTGTCAAAATAGTTGTGAACACTTTGAACAATAATCATACTCAGGGTTAAAAGAAGAATGATGATAGCAATTAGAATGAACCCGATCATCCTTAGAGACTCCTCAACTTCTTGAGCAATATTATCAAATATCGAAACAACCGCTTCAACATTGTCCCCAAATCCTTTCTCCATCACCATTTCAAGGATTTCTGATTGGGGATCACCACTAACAGGTTTGATTTTTAATGGATTCCCTTTATAGCTCATAACAACATCATAATAACGGATAAAACCATTTTTATCAGTAATAACTTCTATTATAATATCGCTGATTGTATTCCCTTCATCAGGATTAATAGATAAGTTATAACTAAAATGCTCCTGGCCGTCCTTAACCCAAATAATGTTGATCTCCTGATCACGCAACTTGAGTCCAGTTGGAGTTGTATACGTATCATCATGATAAATAAGAGAAGCCTTATAGTGTTCACGTATTTCTGTTTCCTCTGCCTTGAGACCTTCCGGAACAAGCAAAACCCTATTTTCAATATCCTCAGGAACCTGCACAACATTACCATCAATATCATAGATCGGAAAACTCTTTAGATAGTTCGGATTCACTCTCGCACCATCATATTTGATGTTAGGCATATGGGAATTTACTGTTTTGTATTCTGGAGTCACTTCCTCGAAATCAGCCAGAATACTGCCATTCTTGTTAAAGGCAAAATATAGCTCAACCCTCTTTGCGATGTTTTCCTCAATCATCCATTCCCCAACGTTTATCATGTGAACTTCAAGAATATACAGATCACGGGCCTCTTGCCATTGCGCAAATCTATAGGCATGAATCCCCTGAATCGAATTGTAGTCAGCTAGGGCATTCTGGCCTAAAAAAATCGCAATTATCATCAGAGCGATTTTAGCCATCATATTAAAGGCACTGATCGAGCCAAGCGGGCGCAGATTCTTAAGCATATTTACTATGCTAGTATGGGCTATGCTGATAAAAGTGACAAGTGACAGAATAACAGTTGAGATAACAATTATCCCACCAACAAGAATTAGCTTCAGCGAAAAAATAACCGCAAAGGTGTTCGTCGCACCAAGAAAAATAAGGCTCATAAGAGTAAATACAGCAATAACAGCAAGAGCCTGGTTCCTGATCAAGCGGAATATACGCCTGCCCCAGATAGAGCTTTCTCGATGACCCAACATCTTTTCAATTGCGATGCTCTTAGCATCCTTGGCAAAATCGTAGACAACAACCAGGAGCACAATAAGATGGATGCAAACAATAACTACCAGCAACATGGGAAAAAACATAACTTCAAATCCGCTTGAATCGCGAATCATCTTAGTCTCCTGCATAACAGAACCTGTACGCACATAAAAATCAGTACGAAAGGCCTCAAATTCCTTGTTATCAATTTGGACTGTGTATGCTCCATTAAATGGCTTGGCAATATTCAGCATTTCTTGTAGCGAACGCACTTCAAATATGTCATCTCGTGCAAAACCTGCCAGACGACCGACTTGCTCAGGATCTTTCGTTTTCATAGTTGAAAGGTATTGATTAGAATCATGATTTATATGTGCTACGTCGCCTTCAAATATAAAAGCTTGATAGAATTCTGGACGGGTTATATAGACATATTTGATGTATCTATTTCTTCCCTCTTCAATTTTCATTCGAGCTGCGATAATATTAGCTTGATATTGATCGGACAAGCTGCATAAAGCCTCATAAATTATGCTCGTGTTTTGTTCGTCAATGGACAATATTACCCTGTGGCTATCATCCAGACGTTCAGCGTTGATAAATTCATTATAGCGCAAAGAGCTCTCAGCTAAAAACAGAATTCCAAAAACGATCAATGCCTCCGCAACAAACATCACGACAATAATGGTTTTTCTCAAGGGGTATTCCTCGCTTACTATAAGAAAATGGTGGGGCAGAAAAACTGCCCCAATATCCAATTTACATTCATCAATAATGAACCTGAAAGGCCCAGTTGTAGTTCCTTATCAATGCTCTTAAGACCGTTGGTGAATTAGCTGCCGCACAATACCCTGGCCGATATTCAACAACATACATTCCACTTCCATTAATCAAAGCCCACGATTCTGTCCATTTACCAGTGTTGTACTTGTAACAATAGTACATTCTGTATAAACCGGAATCTTTATAACCGCCAGCATCTGATCCTGCATAAGCAGGTATTGCTGCTGATAATAACAATCCGCTAACAAGAGCCAAAATCAACAACTTTCTTTTCATTTCTGTTCCTCCCCAAAAGTTTTTATAGCCCTTCCTGCCTCTGGCACTCTGTCTAACAACCTTGACAATCAAGATTTTTGTGGCCTTGTTCTCATCAACCTGTTATCACTTCCTTCCTTGGGCTTGATTCTGCCTTAGCTCGTTTCAGTAAGACTCCCAAGCAATACGCGCGATTTGCTTTCACCGCAGAATTGATTTCCGAAATGTGAGCTTACTGTAATTTGGCAAGGCCTAGCCTGCAATCGATTAGTGCTAGTATCGAGTTCCCTCAACCAATTACAACAATACCACCCAGAATAACAAAAGTATAGATGATCTTGGTCACAACTTTTGTGATCAAAGTCTCAAATAATGTCACATTTCCTCTTCATCTATCTCAGCTCTCCTCATCCAACTCATCCCCCTCATCCCACTCATCCAACCCATTCCTAATCGCATACATACCAAGCTCGAACCGGTCTTCGAATCCGAATTTCGCCAGTAGCCGAGTCATATCATTTCTGATAGACCCTTTCGAGCAATAGAGCGTCTCCGCTATAGCACCATTGCTCTTTCCTTTCCCAAGCAGAGCCAAGATCTTGATCTCCTTTGGTGTCATATTATTAGGGAGTTTGACTCCATAGATATTGGATTTGATCATATCATACACCTTTGCGCTTACGACGCTGACACCATGGAAGACCCCTTTGACAGCATTAATGATCTCTTTGTCGCCGACACCTTTCACAAGAAACCCGTCGATGCCGCTTGAATGTGCCGCTGCCACCGATACCCTGTCGTCAAATACCGTAAGGATCACCACCTTAGTTTCGGACATCGCCTCTTTAATTCGTTTTGCTACGATGTCTCCGTTGCCTTTGGGCATCCTCATGTCCATCAGCACCACATCCGGCTTTTCATCCATACATAGAGCATAAGCCTCTCTGCCGTTGGCCGCAAGCCCGCAGACATGGATCTCCTCGTCGCTTTCAAGAATCCTCCTAAGTCCGTCACGGAATAGAGGCTCGTCTTCCGCGATAAGTACTCTAATCATTTGTTATGATCCCGCCCTTCCTCATTGAACTTCTCCGGTTCTCTCCCCGGAATAGCTGCCATAACCGTGAATCCTTCCCCCACGCCGGAACTGAATTGAATCTGTCCGCCAAGATTGCGGACAGCCTTTTCCATGCCAATCAAACCCATCCTTTTGTGAATAGTCTCACACCCCCTCCCATTGTCGAGCACACTGACGCGTATCCCCTCCGCCATGAAATGAATCATAACGCTGACACGGTCGGCCTGACCATGCCGCAGAGCATTGGTCACTGTTTCTTGAACCACTTTGAAGATCGTTTCCGCGGCATAGAAGTGCTCTGCTCTTTCTTCGCCTTCTTGGTGTATGAGCAATTCAAGGGGAATAGCGTCGAATGCCAATCTTTGAACCAACGACTCCAGTCGTTCTATGATGCCGGCGTTCTCATCGTCATATTTCCTGAGGCACCCACGAACGTTCTCCAGCAGCCCCCTGCTTAATGTAAGTATCTTCCCGGCGATCTCGCCGATATCTTCCTCAGATTGGTTCTCTGTGCCCCATACGATTTGTTGAGCAAGTATCATGATTTTGGTCAAATCATGCCCCATCGTGTCATGGAGATGACAGGCTATATCCGTTTGTTCCATTAGCATATCATTGAATCCATGGGGCCTTTCGCTTCTGTCCGGTATGTCGATCCTATGAGACAATGCTCTCCCTCCCGGCTTTCCAAAATTATGTAACGATAAGATCTATTCAAACCTATCAGATCGCATTATTATTGAGAAACCGGTCTCACATATAATTATATACTAGAATTTTCTAATATGCAATATGTTTCTCTAATATACTACAATTTGATTGGGAGTTGATTGTATGGCTTTTATCCCGAAGAAGACAGCGAACAAAGAAACTGCCGTTTATAAGTCGTTGTATATTAAAGAGAAACTTGTTATTGAGATAGAGAAGATCGCCAAAGAACATGACACAAGCTTCAACAATGTGGTTGTCAGTATGATTGAGAAATGTCTGGAATCCCAATGACGGCTTGCGGGCTTTGCCCGGCTTAGGCTAACCCCCTCGGGTATCAATCACAGGCGCCGCAATCACCCCACAAGTCTTTTTCCAGAAAGTTATACCGTACACTCTGATCTGTTTGACCCTGTTCACCAGGAAAGCGTCTTGATAGCGTTTCTTGTCGATTTGAGCCAAGGCTAATTCACACATGACCGGAATATCTTCCGCTTTCTTGGCATGTTTGATCTCTATAACAATCCCTGCGGAACCGTCGCTTGCGACGAGGATCAAGTCACTGCGTCCATCGCCGGATTCCCTGTTGGACTTGAGACTCCAGGCGCCGCCTAACAGGAGGCCGGTAAGAAAACCGTGATAGTAATTCTCATAGTTGTCGAAATAACTGATGGTGGCGCGAAGTTGATCATGCAGAACTTCTTCTATTGTTTCGCAATCGCCATCCAATAAGGCTCTGTATAACCTACAGAGGTCTTCCTGAATTCGGGCGTTGTTCAAGCGTTCCATAAACCATTTCCGGATTTTCTCAATGAAGATTTCCCTGATTTCGAGGTTGGGAATAACCAGGTTGACGGGTTCGGATTGCAGTCCCATAGGGTCTTGGGTTCTTGTTAAGTACCCGGTGAGAAACAGCACGCTCCACAGATTGTCGATGGTGTCGTCAAGTTCTCCGTAGGTCAGGTTTTCTGTTATGACTTTGGCCACAGATTTCCCGGCAATGAGATCTTCAATTTCATTTCTGGTGGTATCGTCAGCTTTGTCAATGAACAATTGAACCATATTGTTGGAGCTGGTGTTGTTCCAGTAGCATCTGGGCCTGATATTGGGGTTCGCCAGGAGTTCGCTCGCGTGGTTGATAATATCCCAAGGGCAATACACATCTGAATCGCCAAACCGATAACCGTTATACCACGCGCGCAGATCGCCATAGCTCGAGGAGAGATTATACTCATCCAGCATCTTTCTGACTTCGCTGTCGGTAAATCCGAAATGCTCGCTATGAAGTTTGCTTGTTATGGTGTTCGTCCTAATATTATTGAGGCCGGTAAATATGCTTTCTCTCGAAATACGCAGACACCCGGTAACCACCGCGAACTTCAGGGCCTCGTTTGTTTTCAGGGCTTCGCCAAGAAACAGCCGCATGAAGGAGATCATCTTGTCATAGTAGCCTTTGTGGAAAGCTTTATCCAAGGGCACATCATATTCATCAATCAAGAGAACGACTTTCTGACCATAATGGGCTTCGAGAAGCCGCGTGAGGGTACGCAGGCTGTCTTCCAACTGTTGGGGGGTAGCCGTCCTCATGAGGAGCGCTTCAAAATCCCTAAGATCCCTAGGTGCGCCTCCCGAGCTTTGAGCCAGAAAAGACAATCGCCCACATTCGTTGGCGATCTGGACGCCTATTCTTGCCAATGCCCCTGCGAAGTCTTCGGCTTCAACGCTTTTCAACGTCAAAAAGATTACCGGATAACGATTCATGTGTTCCGCGCATAGGGCAATTTCTTCGGCTATTTCCAATCCCGTAAAGAGTTCTTCATGGTTCCTGTCGATCTCAAAGAAAGCCTTAAGCATACTCATGGTTAGTGTTTTGCCAAACCGGCGGGGACGCGTAAAGAGGCTCGCCTTGCCACGATTCCGCAACAGAGTTGTCATGAATGAGGTTTTATCCACATAGTAAAAATTGTCTGTGCGCATTTCCACGAAGTCTTCAATCCCCACAGGCAGCATTCTTGTTTCCATAACAGATCCTTTCTGTATGGCCATAGCTATTGGTTTCACGAAAATTATATCAGGATTTTCCCTTATTGCCAAACCTTCCTCTGGGTGTTGCCGGGATCAGGGTTCTCCCAGCAGATTGTTCATGCATTCTACCGCGCTGTCATAATCCATGATCATAATCAGATCTTTGATTTGATCGATTTCATCTTCCAGGGCCCCGCCAAGATTCAGGGCGTTCAGGTTCTCGACCTCCTCATCTATCATAAGCAAATCGACGTCGCGGAAAGCTTGCTCCATCCTTCTGAAGATAAACGGCAATTCCGGGGGAGCTTCCGTTTCCGGGTTGGCTTTGTGGGCGATTAAGGCAAACGCTTCATTGAGCTTACGGTCAAGATCGTTGAGTCTTTGCAAGAACCCCGGCAGATTGGCAACGCAATAGGCTTTGTTCCTCTTTTCGGTGGCCATCTCAAGATCAAACGCTTTGGCGGATAGATCCATGGCGCCAATATTCGCGAAAGCGCCCTTGATACCATGGACCGATATACCGAAATTCTTCATATCATCAGCGGCTAACATCGCCGGTAACTCTTGTACACTTTTTTTGATTTCCTTCGACATCAATTTCAACGTTTTGAGATAGATATCCCGTTGTCCTTCCACTCTGGTCAACCCTGTTGACAGTGAAATTTCCTTGATTTCTCCGACGCTTTTCCAGAACATCTCATGCTCAACACCATGGGACTCAGAGGGACTGCCCGTGAAGGCGGGCGGCTCCACAAACTTTTCGGCAGGAATCCACTTCGTCAACACATCCTGCAAATCCGCAAAAATTATGGGTTTTGCCAGGCAGTCATTCATGCCCGCCGCCAGCATCGCGTTTTTTTTGCCCTCCATAACGCTTGCGGTTAGTGCGACGATCGTAACATCGACGCCCAATTCACGGATTTTTCGCGTTGTTTCAACGCCGGTCATTTCCGGCATTCTCTGATCCATGAACACAATATCATAGATGTTGCGCTGAACCAACTCAATCGCTTGCCGGCCGGATGTGGTGGTTTCCACGTTGATACCGCAAAGACGCAAAAGCCCGGTGGCCACACTCAGATTCGCCGTGTTATCATCCACAATCAAGACCCTTGCTTCCGGCGAATACAGCGGGACACCTTTGTCGTCCGCTTTGGGGATCTTTGTTTCGTCACCGATTATCTTCGGGATTGTTATGTGGAATGAGGAACCCCGGCCATACTCGCTATCGACTTGTATCTGTCCTCCCATCATTTCGATAATCGATTTGGAAATTGTGAGCCCAAGACCTGTTCCTGTTTTGTCCCGGTTCTTTTCGAGGTCGGCTTGTTCAAAAGCTTCAAAGAGTGTCGGAAGGTCAACCTCGGGTATCCCGATTCCAGTATCGCTGATTGTGATCATAAGCGTGGACTCCGTGAAGCGCACGACGAGCTTGACATAGCCTTCTTCGGTAAACTTAACAGCATTGCTCAGCAAGTTCAGCAAGACCTGCCTGAGCCGAACGTCATCTCCGTACAAGTAAATGGGCCCTTGTTCCAGCATGTCAAAGCGGAACGAAATCCCTTTTTCCTCGGACATGAAAAGCGCCATAGAACAAATATTGTCAATGAGCATATTGAAATCATAGTGAACAGGAATCAAGCCGAGTTTTCCGGCTTGTATCTTGGAAACGTCTAAGATGTCATTGATGATTTCCAACAGCGCCATAGCGGCCATCTTGATATCTTGCGCATAATGAAATTGGCGCTGGGTCAGATTTTCGTGGAGCAACAATTCCGACATACCCAATATCGCGTTCATAGGTGTACGGATTTCGTGTGACATGTTGGCGAGAAACACGGATTTCGCAACCGATGCGGCTTCTGCTTCCGCTTGTTTTTTGGCCATGGTTTCAATCTGGGTAATATCCTGAACAACTTCAATGAATCCCATGATTTCACCGTTTGGGTCTTTGAGTATTTCGACGTCCACCTTGTGGGACCGTCCGTTCTGATTGAAGAAAGTCTCTTTCAGACCTCTTTTTGCGCAGGCGATACCGCAGTCCGGCGTATTACAGATGTGAGCGTTCCAGTTGCAGCAGGGTTTGCCCATCATATCCGTGAACTTTGTCCCCAGGAATTCCTCAACCGCTTTATTCACGAAAGTCCAGTTCATGTTCACGTCGGTTACTGTGATGGGAAGCGGCGTGGCGTCCAGGATGGATTTGTACCAGTAGACCAGCGATTCTGTTTTCTCACGCTCTTTCTGTAAAGCTTCTTTGGCTTGGATTTCCTTGGTTCTCAATTCTGTGATATCTTGATGATAAACAACCATCCTGGATCTGGTTAGCCAGGATATGCGCGCAACATTAACATTGAAGAATATCGGCGTCCCATCGCTTTTGGCCAATTTGAGGGAAGTCTGAGAGAATCCTTTCTCCAAAGCTTCCTGAAGCAGCGCCATTTTGATGTTGTCGCTTCTTGTGCCGTCAGGTTGCTTTTCCGGTACATTTGCGGAAAAGATTTCATCAAAGACTTCCGCGGACACATCATCCGGCAACCCGAAAATGTCGGCGGTTTTTTTGTTGAACGCAACAATGCGAGCCGCCTCATCCCAGACAAAACAAGCCGTCGACGTGGAATTCAAGATGTCGTTCATACGATTTTCCGCTTCCTCCATACGGATGTCCGTAACGTCAAGCAGATTCAGGACAACACCATCAAAGTGACCGCTTTGATCCAAGACTCGTTTGTATGTTATATGGAATGAGCGTATTCCCGCGCCCGGCCAGTTGATAACATCGTCCACAACAATTGTATCCTCCCCGGAAACGATGCGGGCAAATCTCTTCGAGCTTCTCGCCGCGTATTCTTGATCCGGATATATCATGTGCGCGTTGCTCAAAGGCTTATTGATAACCTCGGCATAGTCGTCCACGTCCAATAAATCCAATACGCTTCTGCTGCAATAGAGCATTTTCATGTCACGATCAAACAAGATAAACATATTCGTCGCGTGATCAATAAGCAATTCGATATACCTGTTGAGTTTACTTAATTCTGTGGAGCTTATACTCATTCGAGACTCATGAAACTCTTCGACAGACAAACGCCGTGATATGCGCAATTTGTTAGGGCGATGTTTCTTCATATACAGATCTCCTTTACAGATCTCTTTTATCGACAAAACGCGAGAAACAATCATGGTCGTAACTTATAGACGCGAAGCGTCAAAAAAGAACAAGAAAATCCACATTCTGAATACTGAATCCTGAATACTGAATACTTGCGGTCGAAGACCGCATTAGAATGTTTGGCCCTCACATTTTGGCACGTGGGCAACTATGGAGGATATTATATTATGTGAGTGTCTGTTAATTCCATACTAAGGCAGGCTACGCCCACAAGTATTCAGGATTCAGGATTCAGAATTCAGGATTCAGAATGGTTCCTACGAATCAATGCTAATCTTCAACCGATCGATTCGCAGCCCGTCCATCTTAACAACGTCAAACCGCACCCCTCCAATCAGAGCCTCATCGCCCTCTTCAGGAATGCGGTTCAAAAACCCGATAACGTAACCCGCCACTGTATTATAGTCGTTCTCTTCTTCATCATAATCCAAGCGAACATAGCTTGCCAGGTCGTCAATAAGCATCTTGCCCGACACGCTGAAGCTGCCGTCATCGGCTTGGAGAATTTCCGGCTCCTCGCTGTCGAACTCATCCTGAATATCCCCCACCAACTCTTCTAAAATATCTTCCATCGTCACAATACCAACATTAATACCGTATTCATCCACAACTATCGCCAATTGCTGCTTCTCCTTCTGGAACTTATGCAGTAATTGCGCTAAGGGCAAATATTCCGGCACAAACTCAACCGCACGAATCACTTCCATAAGAGACGGTTTATTTGTGCCGTTGTCATTGTTCCTATATTCAGCCTCTTGGGCACGAAACGCCAGAAAGAATAAATCCTTAATATGCACAAACCCCAGAATATCATCAGCCGTCTCATCACAGACCGGATACCGCGTATGCCCCGTCGCCCGTGCGATCTCGATATTCTCTTCAATGGTTTTATGCTTGTACAAGAACACAACATCCGGTCGTGGTAACATGACATCGCAAGCCACCAGTTCCTCAAAATAGAAGACATTCTGCAGCATGGTCTGTTCCGTTTCACCGATATGCCCGCTCTTATACGAATCTGTTATCAGTACCTGCAACTCTTCCTGAGTATGGGTCATCTCCGATTCCGTGGCTGGTTCCACATTGAAAAGCCGGATAAACAAATTAGCTGCCCCGTTGAAAACCACAACCCCCGGATAGAACAGCGTATAAAACACTCGTAAAGGCCAAGCCAAAAACAGCGCAATTGCCTCTGCTTTCTGAATAGCCACAGTTTTAGGTGCCAATTCCCCAAAGACTACATGTAAAAATGTAATAAACAGAAACGCCACAATCACCGCCACCGAACTCAAGACAGCGTCATTAAGACGAAGCCCCACAGTCAGCAGCAACGACTCCAGCAACCGTCCCACCGCCGGTTCTCCCAACCAACCCAATCCAAGGCTGGACAAAGTAATCCCCAGCTGGCACACCGAAAGATAGCCGTCCAGCCTATTCAGACCGAAACTGACATATTTGGCCCGGCTGTTTCCTTCCAGCACCAGCTGTTCAACACGAGTCGGACGCACGCGAACAAAAGAAAACTCCGCCGCAACAAAAAGCGCGTTCAGCGCAACCAGAAGCAGAGCCAACAGAATCATAAGACTTGACGATAAGGGATCGTCCAACTTAACTCTCACCCACCTAACAAAATAGTCGAATCTATAAGTTCCTATCGGAGGTAGAATGATCAACTTGGCTGGGGTAGATGGATTCGAACCACCGATGCCGGAGTCAGAGTCCGGTGCCTTACCGCTTGGCGATACCCCAAAGAATTCAAACAACAAATATTGTACGCAATCCCGGGCTGTTTGTCAAGCTGGCGATTTGATTATTTTCTCTTTAATTCTATTTTTTATATTTTCTCGAGCCCTTTCTTGGGTTGTTCCCGAAGATCACAGATCAAACTCATAATCGCTCAAATTGATCATATCAGAGATTTTGACGCCTCCCTGAACCCATTCTGTGACTTCGAAGACATATTCATCATAATTGCTGCCCGGTTCAAATTTTGTTAAATATTTTAAGGTGAACCCATATTCATCATCAAACCATACCTTGTTCCCTGAATCTTTGATGGTGAATCCTGTTGCGTTCCGCCCGGCGATAATCTCCTGGCCGATTTTTTGATCAATGGACCCTGTATCAAAATAATCAAACAACGTGTCACGAAAATAGGATTCCATGGTATACTCCCCAAACATATCCTGAACCCATCCCCGGCCAAAATCCGGATCGAGATCGTATTCCTTTTTGTTGACAAGATCATAATACGTGATCGAATTGTGCGTGGTCGTGGTTTTGCGGGCATACCCTTCCGCTGTCAGCAATTCCGTGTGAGTTTCCACCGAGGTCCCTTCATATCCGCCAATACAAGAAACCTTAACACTTATTCTAGCGTTTCTTTGCAATCCTTCGCTCTCGCTTTTCCTCACATTCCTGACATTGACCAGCACACTATCACTTCTGCTATCAAGGATATCCTTCAGTTCTTTGAACACATCATCGCCGCTTATGGCCTCCCCTCCGTTACATCCCGCCAGGAAAATCATAATCAAGACAATACCCAACACACAAACTCTCTTCTGCATCTATCTATTTCCTTTCTTCATTATTGGTTTCAGGCCCACGTCCATAAGATCCCGACGCGGCAGCGGCCGCAGTTATGGGCAAATCCGCGAAAACATCCTGCAAATCAATCTCGCATCCCTCCAACACATGAACCGGCACCGTATCCGTGTCTCCATACATAGTTGCGATATACTGTCCGTTTTCCAAGATAAAAACCTGTGCTGTTTTCGTCTCAGGATCAACAATCCAGAATTCACGAACCCCGGCTTTCCGATACATTTGGAACTTAATAAACCGGTCATGACGAGCCGTAGACGGCGACGTAATCTCAACAACCATGTCAGGCACACCAACACAACCATGATCATCCAATTTGGCTCGATCACAGATCACCACCAAATCCGGCTGCACCACAGTATCGTCAGCCCCCTCAGCGTTGAGGCGCACATCAAAGGGCGCCGGATAGACCTCACAAGATTTATCATGCAAAAAATTCGCCAATTGTCGATGCAGATTACTGCTAATCTTTTGATGAAACCGGGACGGTGCCGGAGACATATTATAGGGAGCGCCCTCAATAAGTTCCCAGCGCTCTTTATCGTCCCAAGCACAATAGTCTTGATAGGAATATTTCCGATCTTCCTGTTTTTCCTGTACCCGCGACATATTCCTGTCCCTCCTCAATGGCATTATCTTGCCACCCCTATGGGTTTATACGGGCCGCCCCCAAAACAATCTCCGTCAGAAACCCCACTCCGTTCTCCAATTGCTCAACAGCAACTGACTCCATCACCGTGTGGGCTTCTTTCATGCCAATCCCAAGGACAGCGCAAGGAACCCCGCGCTCATTGTAGATATTGGCGTCAGAGCCGCCACCTGTTGCTTCAACAACAAAATCCAACCCGGCGGCTTCAGCCGCCCCTCGGGCCAGACACACCAACGGGTGGTTATCGTCCAAATGAAAAGCCTGGTATTGAACGGCTTGGCTCACACTCAACTTCGCGCCCTTGGCCTCGCAAACCCGGGAAAAAACCTCAATAATGTGCCCGGCCTCCTCTTCCATGCGCTCAGGGTTCAAGCTGCGCACCTCAACGGCAACATCAACCCGTTCCGCCACAACATTTAAAGCCGCGCCACCATGAATCATCCCAAAATTGCTCGTGGTCTCCAAATCAATGCGTCCCGACCGGGTTTGAGCAATGGCCTCAGCCGCCGCGACAATAGCGCTGACTCCTTTTTCCGGCTCAATACCCGCATGAGCGGCACGCCCCTGAACAACAAGCTCAATGATCGTATGAGTCGGTGCCTGATTCACCAGTGTTCCAACATCCCCATCACAATCCAACACGTACCCATAAGCCGCCTTCAAGGGTTCTGTCAGCGCCCGGCACCCGGTCAACCCAACCTCCTCCTGAACCGTCAACACGATTTCCAGAGACGGACAAGGCAAGGTCTCATCCTTTTGCAGCCGCTCCAAAACCGCCAGGATTAAAGCGATACCCGCCTTATCATCAGCGCCAAGAACCGTTTCCCCGTTGCTGACAAAGCGGCCATCCTTAATCTGTGGTACCATGCCCTCTGTTGGCGCAACCGTATCCATGTGAGCTGACAACAATAGCACCGGCGCTTCAATCCCCCTCCCCCGTCCCGGAAAACGCGCGATCAGGTTGCCCACATCGCTGCCCGTAGCCGCCGCCGATCCATCGGTCACAACCGAACATCCTAACTGCGTCAGCCGCTCCACCAGGTAGCCGGCGAATTCGCCCTCCTGAGTCGGCGGACTGTTTATCGACGCCATGGCCACAAATTCTTCCGTAACATAAGACATGAAGCACCCTCCTCGTTGTTCGTACCCGGTACCCCTCCAACACATGAACCGGCACCATACCCGTGTCTCAACATATGGTGTTTATTTCATTTTTCCATTATAACACAGGGTGGCCTACGGCCACAACCAAAGAGGAGTCAGGAGCCAGGAGTCAGGAGTCAGAATGGAGAATTCAAGAATCAGACTTTAGAAGACTTCAAACATCTTTGCAGGTTCCCTCATGCTTAAGCTCCTGACAAATGGTCGAGATCATCAAGAAACTCCTTGCAAAATGTAGTATGATCTACATAATCGGTGACTACTAACCAACAGGCGTTCTCACCAGTTTAATAAAAGCAAGGAGTTCTTGATATGAATATTATAGAGAAATTCAGCGAAAAGATCAATGGCGCCCTACAGACATTTGACAGAGTGTTGATCAACGGTTACCTCTCAAATCTTTTTAGTTACCGAAAGTTCCTCTACTATCTTATTCAAAATGATATAAAGCTAAAAGACTTCAAGACATTTGCCAACGAGCAAACAGCCTTGCTATGCTCCCATATTGAGAACTATATAAAAGAGAGTCATGTGAAGGTGCAATACTTGGAATCCGGCAAACTCAATAAAGACGAGCTGGCGCGCCGGGCGTTTGCCCAGGATATGTCAAAGACCGGTTTGATTGCAGCTTTTTCCGTCCTTGAATTATGCAACACAATGACTGTCGTTTCCAATTATGATACAAAGCAATTGGAGGTTGCCTCCCGCTCAAGCAAATGCAAGCATTATTATCTTTATTACAATGATGAGGAATTCGGCTGGATGTTCTTTAAGATTCAAACATGGTTTCCCTACAATGCTCAGATATACATCAACGGGAGGGAGTATTTGTCCCGGTTGCTGGATAAACATGATATCCAGCACACAATGTATTACAATTCATTTGCAGATATTGAAAATTTTCAGAAGGCCCAGGAATTAGCAGACGGTATATTAAACAAAAAGCTATCAAGCTCATTTGATGGAATTGCCAAAAAGATTAACAATCTATTACCTAATATCGAAAAAGTGTTTCATTCCGGCTATTATTGGTGCATAGATCAATGCGAGTTTGCGACCGATATCAACTTTAAGAACCGCGGCGACTTAGGCGCCCTATTTAAGACACTGGTCGAGACGACGTACTTCACCTTTAGCAGCCAGGACATCTACTCATTCTTTGGACGGAAGATAGAAAAGATTCAGCAGCTTTCCAAAGCAGAGATTGTTTCCGATTTACGACGCAGGTATCAAGGATACCGAGTAAAGTTCAAACTGAACAACAATCAAATCAAAATGTATGACAAAGGAAACAATTTGCGAATCGAAGTTACTATCAATAATCCAAGGGATTTTAAAGTCCTGAAGCCGGAGCTGGATAAGGAAAGTGGTGAGGTTACAGAAAGCAAGAAATGGGTGCCTATGGGGAAAAGCATTGTGAATCTATATCGGTATGCAGAAATCTGTAAGGCGATGATAAGCAGATACATCAATGCACTCCCGGATATCGATGCGGACAAGCTGCCCGTAAAGGCTGTTGGCAGAATCTCGTCATCGGTGAATGTTAACGGAAGGCGATATTCCGGATTTAATATTCTGAGTGATGACACTCTTAATCTTTTGGGTGCTTTGTCTGATGGAGCCTATCTGATCAATGGCTTCAACAACAAGTTACTCAGGCATAAGATTTTCAATGGTGATGCCGATTCGAAGCGCAACATCAATAAGACGACGCGGCTTATTGCCAAGCTTAGGGCTCACAAGATCATTAAGAAAGTTCCAAAGAAGAATAGGTATTATGTGACAGCCACCGGCAGGAAGATTATTAACAGCATTTTACTTTACACGAACAAAACCCTGCTCAATGTTGCCTGAATCTGCAGCTGTCTAACCTTTCTCATAACAGAACGTTCTTGTCTGCCCCTGGTTTGCTGTTGTCTATTTTATTCTGACTCCTGTCTTCTGGCTTCTGACTCCTCAAAATCTTGTTTTTATTGTCTGTTTGTTGAAGGCAATAGCATAGGGTGGGCTTCGCCCACAACCCAAGGCTTTCAGCCTTGTTAGTATCCAGTATTCAGAACTCAGTATTCAGAATGGAGAATGGTGCGGGAGTATGCCTCCAATAATTTACTGGTTTCCAC
>WRJI01000028.1 GCA_009778595.1 Peptococcaceae bacterium
TAATAGCGTAACAAGTATCGGTATATATACATTTAGCGGATGCACCTCACTGTCATCAATCACAATTCCCAACGGCACAACAAGGATTAGTGAGTATGCATTTAATGAGTGCAACTCGCTCACATCCATCACAATTCCTGACAGCATAACTGTAATCGGCTATGCAGCGTTTAGTCGTTGCGGTTCGCTTACATCAATCACACTGCCTGACAGTGTAATAAATATCGAACGAAATGCGTTTTGCGATTGTGTTTCGCTTACATCGATTACAATCCCCGAAAGCGTAACCAGCATTGGCGACTGGGCATTTTTGAGATGTGATTTGCTTCCTGATCAGACGAAACAAAGGATACTGCAAATCAATCCGAAGGGGATTTGAGTTACGAGCCCACGCCCACGTGGTATCTGTCTCCCCCCAAAGCCCACCAACCCTACCTGGGGACTGTTACGAGCCCACATGGCCTAACGCGGCCTTCGACCGCAAGTATCCAGTATTCAGTATTCAGGATTCAGAATGTGGATTTTCTTGTTTTTTATTGATGTTGTTGCAACCTAAGCGACTAATACAGCGTGCTCTCGTAATTGTCTTTATTAATGTCCGGATGCAAACAAATGTTCAGTGCTCCGGCTATTATTAATGCGCTCTTCTCAATCAATTCATCGATCTCCTTCGGTGTCATCATCAACGATCCCCGAAACGGGTGGAGGACATTATCAACAATCCCCATCAGGCTTTCTTCATGTTCAGGACTATAGATTTCCGCTAAAGCCGGCTCAGAGCCAAATTCCTGTAGAATTGCCTCAAGGGTCTGATGGGCGATCAGTGCCGCGTTCACAACGGTAGGAACCCCAATGGCGACAACCTTGCAGCCAAGAGTTTCCTCATTGAGTCCCTGCCGATGGTTGCCGATTCCGGATCCGGGATTAATGCCCGTATCCGCTATCTGTATGGTCGTTCCGATGCGCGAAAGGGAACCGGCCGCAAGAGCGTCTATGGCAATCAGACAATCAGGTTTGACATGCTCAACGAGACCTCGCAACATCTCGGCGGTTTCGATTCCTGTCAGACCAAGAACACCCGGCGTAATTGCCGCCACATTGCACATTTTTCCGGCCATTTCTTCCGGAATGTATTGGAAGAGATGTCTCGTCACCAACGTCTTTTCGACCACACGGGGCCCTAAGGCATCAGGGGTGGCATGCCAGTTGCCCAGACCAACAACAAGGAAAGAGCTGTCTTTCTTGGGGTTGATCACCTTCTTGAGCTTCTTGGCCAACTCGGTGGTCGTAACCTGGTATTCTCTGAGCAGATCAGCATCCCGCAGCTCCGGCAATTCGAATGTTATATAGGTGCCTTGAGGCCGCCCCATGGTTTTTTCGGCTTCAGGATCCTTTATCGTGATGACGGTGATTGTGCCTTCGGCAAATTCTTCTTGATCCATGATAACCCCGTCAACTTCCACATCCGCGTCGCCGCGCAGCAACGCATGGGCTTCCACTGCCAGATCCAGAAAAATCTCGCTTCTTTGCAAAAAAGATTTCAAATCCATAGATATACCTCACTTTCTGTACCGCTCACTTCCTACTAGTATAAGGGAAATCGAGTATTTCATACGGAAACAGGTACGGAAACGGGGTTGAGATCATACCCTCATGAAATTGTCAGACTGAACCGAGTCGTGATATACTGCAAATGTAAGTTTACACCAACGAGGGAATAACAAATGATTCAGCTTTCAGAAATCAAGCCGGGTATCCGGCTCAATGGTATTCTTTCTAGAGAAACGGTTGAAGTCATCGCCGCAACACCTGTTGCCGAAGATGCTGTCGATCTTGTTTACCGAACCTCAGACGGCGGCCTAAGACAACAGATGCTTTATGCCGGTGAACTTGAAAAGATTTCTGTTGAAACCAGAAGCCTGCATTGGCAGTTTGACGCGGACACCGAAACCGTGCGTCTGGCGTCGGAGGCGTACCGTATCAGGCTGGCCCACTTATTTGATCCGCATCTCGCGGTACATACTTCCTTGATACAACCCCTGCCTCATCAAATAACGGCAGTTTATGGAGACCTGCTTCCTCGTCAGCCCCTGCGCTTTCTCTTGGCTGATGACCCCGGTGCCGGAAAAACCATTATGACCGGGTTACTCATTAAGGAATTAAGAGTACGCGGAGATCTGAACCGTTGCCTGATTATCTGCCCCGGCAATCTGGTTGAGCAGTGGCAAGACGAACTATACTCCCGGTTTCAACTTGAATTTGATATCCTGACCAATGACCGAATTGATTCTTCTGTGCGTGGCAACGCGTTTATCGACACACCTTTATGCATTGCCCGGTTGGACAAGCTGGCCCGGAATGAAGAGATCCAGGAAAAACTCAAAGTATCCGACTGGGATCTGATTGTCTGCGACGAAGCCCATAAGATGTCAGCAACATATAACGGAAATGAGGAACGCCGCACAAAACGATACAACCTTGGTATGCTCCTGTCGGGGATCACCCGCCATTTTCTGCTGCTTACAGCAACGCCTCACAATGGCAAAGATGATGATTTCCAATTGTTTATGCGCCTGTTAGATAGTGACCGTTTTGTCGGGCGCAACCGCGGAAACACAGGAATTGACGCTATGGATATTATGCGTCGTTTGGTTAAGGAGCAACTTCTCACATTTGACGGCAAACCCCTTTTTCCGGAGAGGATAGCCCACACCCTTGATTTTGAACTTTCACCTCATGAACGCTTGCTTTATGATGAAGTCACAGAATATGTCCAGAATGGTTTTAACAGAGCCATGGAAGTTCTCGATCCGAGTCACGCTCACGCTGTTGGTTTCGCGCTGACAATCTTACAACGCAGACTTGCTTCTTCGCCGGAGGCCATCTATCAATCCCTCCACCGTCGTCGTGAACGCTTGGAAAAAACCCTTGACGGGATAGACCGACATGGTTTGTTAACACCATCTGTTAGAGATTATGCTGATAGAGACTGGAGCACGATAGAAGAAGATCTGGAGGAGGCGCCGGAAGAAGAAATCAACGCTATTGAGGAAGAGTTCGTTGATGAAGCGACCGCCGCACGGAGCCGTGCGGAACTTGTTATTGAGATTGAATGGTTGAAAGAGCTTGAAGCTAGGGCTCATGCATTGAGGAACAGTGGTGTTGACCATAAATGGGAACAGGTTTCCAAGACACTTCAGGATAACAACCTGATGTATGGGTCAAACGGTTCCCGTGAGAAGATCATTATCTTTACCGAACATCGCGATACATTGAACTATCTGGCTGACAAGATCGCGAATATGCTTGGACGGCCGGAAGCCGTTGTGACCATACGAGGCGGAATGCGCAGGGAAGAGCGCAAACTCATCGAAGAAAGCTTCAAGAATGATCCGAATGTTTCTGTACTGGTGGCCACCGACGCGGCAGGAGAGGGAATCAATCTTCAGCGTGCTCACCTGATGATTAACTACGACTTACCCTGGAACCCCAACCGCATAGAACAAAGATTTGGCCGGGTCCATCGCATAGGGCAGCGTGAGATATGCCACCTGTGGAATCTTGTCGCTATGGAAACCCGTGAGGGCGATGTGTTCCATCGTCTGTTCGAGAAGCTCAACAGGGAGCGGGAGGCGTTGGGGGGGAGAGTTTTTGACGTTCTGGGCAAAGTGACTTTTGGCGATCGATCTTTGCGCGATCTGCTGAAAGAGGCCATTTTTTATGGCAATAAGCCGGAGGTTCGCGCCAGGCTCGATCAGGTTATTGATGAAGCCCTTGACCACAGGGAACTGGAAAGATTGTTAGAAGAACGTTCTCTGGCAGGACAGTCTCTGGGTCTGCAACAGGTCAACGAGATCCGGGAAAGCATGGAACTTATTGAGGCTCGACGTTTGCAGCCTCATTATATCGCAGGTTTCTTTTCCGGCGCCTATCAGAAGATGAAAGGACAGATAAGAAAAAAAGGGGACAATCGCTTTTCTTTGCCCCACGTTCCTGCCAGACTGCGAGAACGTCGTTCGCCCACAGGCGTCCCATGGCCCATAGCCCGTGAATATGAGCTTATTACTTTTGATAAAAATTCCATTAATATAACAGGGAAACCGGATGCCACGCTGGTCTGTCCCGGCCATCCCTTGCTTTCCGCGCTGATTGATGAGGTTCTGGAGCGAGGGCAGGAGGCGTTAAAGCGCGGAACGGTTTTTATTGATGATACGGAAGGTTGCCTCCGGGATCGTCTTCTGTTCTATATAGAGGATGTCATTGAAGACGGGCGCAAAGACAGCGCGGGGCGTCCGATTAAGATATCTCACAAACTGCATTTTGTTGAAATGAACAAAGAGGGTCATGTGACCACGGCCGGGTACGCGCCTTATCTGGACTATACGACTCCCTCGGAAACGGAATATTCCATATTACAACAGATGCTGGCGGATAAAGCTTGGTGGGGTCAAGATGCGGAAAGGCTGGCACGCGATCATGCTGTGCGGAATCTCCTGCCTGCTCATCTGACCGAAGTCAAAGATAGGCGTCTTAGGTATGTTAACAAGGTTGAAGGTGAAGTTGTTCAAAGACTCAGTTCTGAGATTGCCTGGTGGGATGCTGAGGCCGGAAAACAGTATGACAAGGCGGCCCAGGGCAAAACCAACGCCCGGTTGAACGCCGACCGGTTCAAGGAACGCGTGTATGATCTGGAGCGCCGTCTGCGCCTTCGCCTGGAAGAACTGGCGCAGGAGCGAAACATTGTGTCCAAACCCCCGACAGTTCTGGGCGGGGCGTGGGTTGTTCCCCGCGCTATGTTGAACGAGGCAATATCCCGGTTCGGTAAGCCTTCCGGCGGTAACTCCTCTGCCGAGACACCTGACACATCCGGCACACCGGAGGGCCGGGCGTTAATTGAACGAATTGCCATGGAAACGATTATGGCGATTGAATCAGAGTTGGGTCATTTTCCGGAGGATGTGGCGAACCGGAAAGTCGGGTATGACATCGTTTCCAGGATATCGGACGATACCATGCGTTTCATCGAGGTGAAGGGCAGGCAGGCGGGTATCGGCATGGTAACGGTAACGCATAACGAGATGGTGACAGCCGCCAATAAGCCTGACGACACTTATCTGGCGGTGGTGGAGGTGGACGGGAACAAACGATCCGTGACTTACTTCCTGCGCTGGAATACGCAGGCGCCCGGGCTGGCGGACGTCAGTCATACGGTTCAGATGGACAAACTGCGGCTGATTGCGGATGTGGTGTTGGAGCAGGAGATTGAGGTATAATAGGGGAGATAAAGGAGAGATATCGTCTTGAAGAAAAAACTGATTGAGGTTGCGCTGCCCCTGGAGGCTATCAACAAAGAAGCGGCGCGGGAAAAATCCATTCGCCACGGGCATCCGTCTACGCTGCACCTGTGGTGGTCAAGAAAGCCTCTGGCTGCCTGCCGTGCCGTGCTGTTTGCCTCGCTTATCGATGACCCCTCCGGTCATCCTGAGCAGTTTCCGACTGAGGAAACCCGGGAAAAAGAGCGTCGTCGGCTTTTTGACCTGATAGAAGAGCTGGTGAAGTGGGAGAACATAAACAATGAAGGCCTGTATGCGGCGGCATATGAGGAAATCCTGAAATCCACCGACGGGAACCCGCCGCCTGTGCTTGACCCTTTTGCCGGAGGCGGTTCCATACCCCTGGAAGCGCAGAGGCTGGGTCTGGAAGCCCATGCCAGCGATCTGAATCCTGTAGCGGTGCTCATCAACAAGGCCCTGATTGAAATACCGCCGCGCTTTGCGAATATGGCTCCGGTCAATCCGGAGTCCCGTGCCGGAATTGGTGGTACGATGGCTTGTCCCGGCGCTTGTGGCCTGGCTGATGATGTCGCTTATTATGGCGAGTGGATGAAGCAGGAAGCCTTCAAGAGGGTAGGACATCTGTACCCCAAAGCGAAGTTGCCGAATGGCGGCGAGGCAACTGTCATAGCCTGGAAATGGGCGCGGACGGTTAAGTGTCCCAATCCGGCCTGTGGCGCCGAAATGCCGCTTGTGAACAGTTATTGGCTCTCAAAGAAGAAGGACAAAGAGGCTTGGGTCCTGCCAAAAATCAGTGACGACAAAAAGTCGGTGGTTTTTGAAATGCAGTACGGGAAAGGTGATGTGCCGGAAGGCACAGTAAATCGCAGGGGAGCAAGATGTGTCTGCTGCGGCCAGCCCGTGGAATTTCCATATATTCGTTCTGAGGGCCGGGCCGGACGCATGTCTGCCAGGATGATGGCAATCGTTTCCGAAGGTCAGGGTGGTCGGTTATATCTGTCACCCGACAGTGACCATATTCGAACAGCCCATGTGGAACGACCCAAAGGATATCCTGATGCCCCTTTGCCCCATAATCCAAGAGACTTTAAAACACCTAACTATGGGATGTCAAATTATGCCGACCTTTTCACTCCGCGCCAGCTTACAGCCCTGACAGCATTCAGTGACCTTGTGAAGGAGGCCGTTGAGAAAGCACAGACTGATGCCATCGTAGCAGGATTACCTGAAGATGATGTGGGGCTGGAGGCAGGAGGAAAAGGAGCACAAGCCTACGGTGAGGCTGTGGGGGTGTATTTGGCTTGTGCAGTTGACAAACTTCTTGATAGAAGCAGCTCTTTATGTTCATGGGATACTGGCTATACAAAAATTCGCAATACTTTTGGAAGACAGGCGCTTCCAATGGTTTGGGATTATGCTGAGGGGAACCCGTTCTCTGATTCAACTGGATGTTGGGTTAGTTGCGTTGAGTGGAACGTAAAGTATCTCCAATCCTGTGGGTTTAAAACGAATTGTCATGTTTCGCAAAACGACGCTTCAAAAATAAGTGAATGCGATAAGATAGTGATCTCGACCGACCCGCCCTACTACGATAACATTGGATACGCTGATTTATCCGACTTCTTTTACATCTGGCTGCGCCAATCCTTGAAAGAGGTGTATCCGACTATGTTTTCCACTATGCTTGTTCCCAAATCGGAGGAGCTGGTGGCGACACCCTATCGATTTGACGGGAATGCAGCGAAGGCGAAGGCATTTTTTGAAAACGGCATGTTAAAGGCATTTGAGAAGATGCGTCAAACAACCTCCGAAGATTATCCTCTGACTGTGTATTATGCTTTTAAACAGAGTGAAAGTTCCAAAGATGAAAATGGTGTCAAAACGGCTTCAACGGGCTGGGAATCAATGCTTCAAGCCCTCATCAAAGCCGGTTTCATCATCACCGGAACCTGGCCCATGCGTACAGAAATGATGAATCGCTCCATCGCCAGAGATTCCAACGCCCTGGCCTCATCCATCGCCCTGGTCTGCCGTCCGCGTCCGGAGGACGCTTCCACCATCAGCCGCCGCGCCTTTATGAACGAGCTCCGCGAAGCCTTGCAAATCGGCCTGCACAATCTCCAATCCGGCAATATTGCCCCTGTGGACTTATCCCAGGCATCCATCGGGCCCGGTATGGAGGTGTATTCCAAATATGCCGAAGTCCTGGAAGCAGATGGGAAACCCATGGATGTCCGGGCCGCCCTGATTCTGATTAACCAAGAGCTGGACGCTTATTTTTCCGCCCAGGAAGGCGGCATGGACACCGAGAGCCGCTTCTGCATCGCCTGGTTTGAGCAATTTGGTCTCGCTGCCGGAAAATATGGCGACGCGGAAACCATGGCGCGGGCCAGGCTTGCCAACCTGCAGGAACTTGTGAATGACGGAGTCCTGGAATCGGGACGCGGCATTGTTCGCCTGAAAAAACGGAACGAACTGCCGGAAAAATGGGATTCTGAGCGGGAAAACACTGTTTGGACCATGGTGCAACAACTCTGTCGCCGGCTGGAAACCCAGGGTATGGATAAAACAGCGGGGCATCTGCTCAATCTTTCTGTTATAGACACGTCAAACACAGAGAATATCAAGGCCCTTGCCTACCGTGCCTATATAACCGCGGAACGCAACGGCTGGGCCGACGAGGCCCTCGCCTATAACAGCCTCGTAACGTCATGGCCGGACTTAACAAAACGAATGAACGCGTTTAGAAATAACCCTGCGATACTGCAGGAACTTGATTTTGGGTCATAACACTTCATCAGCAAAGCAAGAGGAGGGTGACCGGAATGGCAACACTCAGCCAGCTTCTCATCGCGGAAGCGACCGAATATGATTTCAAGTCCGCTGCGGAGGTGCAGAAACCGCGCAGCTGGTTGAAAAGCGTCAGCGCATTTGCCAACGGGGTAGGGGGCAGCTTGTATTTCGGGGTATCAGACGATGGTGTTGTTCTTGGGCTTGAGGACCCCCAGAAGGTCGCCGGGCAAATAAGCGACCTCATCAAGGTGCGTATTGAACCGGCTATCAGGAACCTTGTCCTGGAACCGCTCCAGGTTGACGGAAAAGACATTCTGCGCGTGCAGATTTCCGGCGGTGCGAATACGCCCTATTATTACACAGGCGACGGCAACAAAATCGCATATTACCGTATTGGCAGCGTATCCGCGCCGGCTCCGGCCGCTGTCCTGAATGAGCTGTTGCTGAAAGGGCTGCACCAGACATTCGATGCGCTTGAAACGAAGTACAAATTTTCGGACTACAGCTATACGCTGTTCGAGGCAACATACAAGCAAAAAACAAGCCTCTCAATTAATACGCCGAAGGACTACGGCTCCTTTGGTATGCTGCTTCATAACGATACGTTATCCTTTGTTGGGGCCTTATTTGCTGACCAGTGCCCGATATACCAGTCAAGGGTATTCTGCACCCGCTGGAACGGACTCAGGAAAGGTGGGCTTTATGTTGACGCCCTCGATAATGATGAGTTTCAGAGCAACGTCATGACTCTGCTCACGGACGCATTGAAATTCGTACGCCATAACTCATCTGTCAAGTGGAAGAAGACCGGGTCGGGCAGAATTGAGATGCCCGACTACCCGCCTGAGGCTGTTCATGAAGCGATGGTTAATGCGCTTGTCCATCGTGACTATATGATTCAGGGCAGCGAGATTCACATCGATATGTATGATGACCGACTGGAGATTGTGTCACCCGGCGGTATGCCTGACGGCAAGCGGATACAAGATTTGAACATCGATGAAGTAGCGTCAATTCGTCGCAATCCTATTATCTGCGATCTGTTCAGCCGTTTGAAACTCATGGAGCGCCGAGGTAGCGGGCTGCGCAAAATCATTGACCAATATCCGTATGACGCTATTCCCTTATTTCGTTCGACAGAGCAGTCATTTGTTGTAACTTTGAGAAACTTGAACTTTGGGAAAGAGTCTACACCAATCGGCTGGGAACATGGTGTAGACCGTGGCGTAGATCATGGCGTAGATCATGGCGTAGATCGTGGCGTAGATCGTGGTGCGAATAATGATGATCGAATTCTTCATGCGATTGCCAGGGAAGCGGCTATGACTCAGAATACGATTGCAACAGAGACGGGGTTATCTGTCCGGACAGTTTCCCGGGAAATAAAGAAACTCCGCGACTCCGGCGTTATTCGGCGTATTGGCTCCGACAGAACCGGCTCCTGGGAAATCGTTAATAGGGATGATTGGATGCACAAACACAAAAACAAGTAGCAGGAGGAACACAAATGACAGAAGTGAAAGTGACTTCAAGCAACTTGGTCGGTCAGGGCTTTGACCTTATGCGGGAATACCTCACCGTGTTTGTGGGACAGGAGATGTCCCGCAGATGGGGTGACAAATGGTGGAGTGAACATGCATACCCGCATTTACCCCCTGTATTCCAGAGCAATCTGCCCAAATTCGGCGATTGGGGAACCATCGTAGACAAGATGGATGTGGCGGCCTGTTTTCATATCATCAACAGCAACTGGACAGATGTGTTCAAGTATAAGATGACACCCCAACAACGCAATTGGTCAAAAGAACTTCAGACAACACGTAACAATTGGGCACACGCCACCGGCAAAGGTTTGACCGAGGACGAAGCGGCTCGCGCTCTGGACACTATGGCGCGGTTCATAGAACCCGTGGACATGGAAACCGCCGAGGAGATCCGGAAACTTTATCGTCTGGTCATGTATAAGAACGATGAACCCGCCGGCTTAGTATCGGCACCGTTGCAAGAGGCGGCCTCGACACCTGCATCAGAGATAACATGGGCCCGGCCATGGCGGCAAATCGCCGAACCCCACCCGGATGTGGCCCAGGGCCGATACAGACAGGCTGAATTTGCCGCCGACCTCTCTCAGGTGCTGCGGGGCACCGCTGTCCCGGAATACCAGGATCCTGTGGAGTTTTTCTCCAGAACCTTCATCACAGACGGTATGAGCGGTATGCTTATTAAAGCGGCTCAGCGGGTAGCCGGCAAGGGCGGCGAACCTGTCATCCAACTGAAAACCGCTTTTGGCGGCGGAAAAACTCACAGTATGCTGGCATTGTACCATATGATGAGAGCCGCTTCACCGGAAGCCTTGAACGGTGTTCCCGCTGTCTTGCGCCAAGCGGGGATCGACAGCATGCCCAAAGTCAACGTGGCCGTTCTGGCTTGTCAGGCCATCAACCCGATGAAATGGCGCAGACCCAATAATTTTCCCGGTATTACCGTCAACACCCTTTGGGGGGAAATGGTTGCGCAGCTGGCGGAGCAAAGCGGCGACTCCAGGCTCTATGACCTTGTGAAGGAAAATGACGCGAAGGGGGTATCCCCGGGCTCTGACACGCTGCGTCAGGTTTTTGACAGATGCGCCCCCTGTGTCATTTTGATAGACGAACTTGTCGCTTACGCCAGAAAACTGTTTGGCTATAAAGCGGGAGAAATCCCGGCAGGAACCTTCGACAATGTGTTGTCCTTCGTGCAGGAGCTTACCGAAGCGGCCCGTGCCGGCAGGAACAGCATTGTTGTCGCCTCAATTCCGGAATCGGAAACCGAGACTGGCGGAGAAGCCGGAAACATTGCCCTGGAGCGGATAGAACATACCTTTGGCCGCATGGAGGCTGTCTGGAAACCTGTTGTGGCGGAAGAAGGTTTTGAGATTGTGCGCCGCAGACTCTTCCGAAAAATAGCGGATCAAGCCGCCGTTGATCAAACCTGCAACGCCTTTTCACAGATGTATCGCGACAACGCCGACCTGTTTCCTGTGGGGTGCCGTGAAGTCGGCTATCTTGAGAAAATGAAAAAGTGTTACCCGATACACCCGGAGGTTTTTGACCGGCTTTATGATGATTGGGCGACCCTGGACGGGTTTCAACGCACTCGCGGGGTTCTGCGCTTCATGGCGGCGCTTATCCATGACCTTTACATCACCAACGACGGCGGGGCCATGATTATGCCCGGTTCTATTGCCTTTGGCAAAGCGCAAATACGTGAAGAATTGATACGATATCTGAACCAGGGGTGGGATACCATCATCGAAAACGAAGTTGACGGCAGGCTCTCAACCCCGATCATACAGGACGGCAAGGGTGGTTATTTCGGCAAATATTTTGCGCACAGCCGTATCGCGCGCACTGTTTTGTTGGGCAGTGCCCCGGACACCGGACAGCAACGTACCCGTGGCTTGCATGCCGACAATATCAGGCTTGGTGTGGTTCAACCGGAGGAACACATTTCCACCTATAATGACGCGTTAACAAAGCTTGCCACAGAACTGACATACCTCTATGGCAGCGCGGATCAACGGTACTGGTTCGATACGCGCCCCACATTGAAAAAGACTGCCACAGAGCGCGCCCGACTGCAAAACGCCGATGATGTTCTTTACGAAATTGAGAAGTTCTTAAAATCTTCCTGTAAGAAAAAAGAACCTTTCGATTCGGTGCACATAGCCCCGTCAGATTCCACTGATGTGCCGGACCAACCATCGATTCGTCTTGTCCTTCTTTCGCCTTCCTTGACCCATAAACGGGATAAAGAGAAAACCCCGGCCTTGGATGCGGCGAGGGAGTATCTGGAATACCGCGGTAGCACGCCGCGTATGTACCGAAATATGATTCTGTTTCTCGCCACAGACGAGGGGACACTCTCTCAGTTGAAGCAGGATATGAGAGCGCTTATGGCCTGGTGTTCCATCGACCGGGACGCAGACTTCCTGAACCTCGATAACGGTCAGAAGAAAGAAACCAAAGAAGCGATAAGGCAACTAGAAACAATTGTTACTGATCGTGTCCAGGAAACCTGGCAACATCTCCTCGTTCCCATACAGCATGGGACACAGCCTGTTGTCTGGGATACGTATATCGTCCAGGGTGCCAACCCCATTGCGAAAGCCGCTCAGAAGCTTCGCGCCGACGATCTTTTGACGGATGTCTTCTCCCCGAAGATTCTCGCCCAGGAAATGTCCTTGAACAACCTGTGGAAAGATGCCGAATCACTCTCCATTCGCGAATTGTGGGAGGATTATACCCGCTATCTCTATCTGTACAGACTCACCGGCTATTCTGTATTAACAGAAGCCCTGGAAGCTGGTGTCAGATCCGGTGACTATTTTGCTTATGCGGACGGGCAGGGTGAGGATGGTCGTTATCTGGGCCTATGTTTCGGAGATACCGGCTACCCTCACATTACGTTAGATGGGTGCCTGGTTAAGTCAGAAGCGGCCAGACATCAGCTTGAAAGGGACAAGGCCCTTCAAATGGTTAAGAAGCCGTTCCCCCCGGATAGGGATGACACCTTAACCGTCGTCAAAGAAGACGATTCTTCGGATAACGAAGGGGGATCCTCCTATATCTCAGTTCAACCTGATATCCCACCGGCCGGGAAAAATACGCATTTCTACGGCAGTGTCAGAATTGATGCCAGCAAACTGGGCTCGACAGCCGGAACAATCAATACCGAAGTCCTTCAACACCTGAACAGGCTGACAGGGGCACGGACCAGAATCACACTTGATATTCAGGTTAGCGTTCCTGATGGCGTGCCGGATCATGTGGCGCACACGATACGTGAAAACTGTAAATTCCTCAAATTTGATAATGCCGAATTTGGAAACGACTAACGCGGTCTTCGACCGCAAGTATCCAGTATTCAGTATTCAGTATTCAGTATTCAGTATTCAGAATAGAGTCAAAAAGACAGTAGAAAACCAGAGACAGATGAAGAGCATTCTGCCTCGACTCCATGAGTCGCTTAGTCCCTTACGGACGAGAAGCGTCAAAAAAGAACAAGAAAATCCACATTCTGAATCCTGAATACTGAATACTAACAAGGCTGAAAGCCTTGGGTTGTGGGTGAAGCCCACCCTGTGTTATACTAATAGAAACGTTAGAGAAGAGCCTATGCGAATTATTGCCGGTGACCAAAAAGGAAGACGCCTCAAGAACCTTAAAGGACAAGGGATCCGGCCAACCTCAGACATGGTCAAAGGGGCCATCTTCAACGTTCTGGATACAAAAGTCCTATCCGCGCACGTGCTCGACCTGTTTGCCGGAACAGGGAATATGGCCTTTGAAGCCCTGTCGCGGGGAGCCGCCTCTGCGGTTCTGGTTGATGTAAGCCCCCAAGCTGTGCAGCTTATGCGGGACAACCTTCAGCTTTTGGGACAAACCGCCCAAACCCACATCGTTCATGCGGACGCGCACCGATACCTCAGTCGTTGCTCCGGACAGATTTTTGATCTGGTTTTTCTGGATCCGCCCTATCATCGCGGCTTACTCCAAACTGTTCTGCCTGAACTGCGGGATAAGGTAAGCCCCCGGGGAGTCATAATCGCCGAAACAGCGAAAGACGAAGATTTCCACCAGGAACCCTTTGAGATTCGGACCGTCAAAGAATACGGAAGAACAAAGATCTGGTTTCTGCAGAATCCCCTTCACACATAATTGACACCAGGTAAGGAGGTTAGACGTTTGGAAAATCAGTTGTACTCCTTGATTGAGCAACTGGAAGACGCTATTGAACAAGGAAAGAAGATGCCTTTTACAACAAAAGTCATGATTGACGAAGACCAAATACTGGAGATTCTCGAAAACATCAAAAGCGTGATTCCTCATGAGATCCAGCAAGCCCACAAGGTCTTAACTGAGCGTGATCGCCTTATTGACGACGCCCGAGACGAAAGCATGCGTCTGTTGAACAACGCAAAAAAGCAGGCTGACCAAATGGTTGACGAAACCGACATATTACAGCGGGCTCAGGAATACGCCGACGACTTAATCAAGAAAGCCCAAGCTTACTCCCAGGAAGTCAAAATGAGTGCGTTAAAATACTCGGACGAACTCATGCGCAACCTGGAAATCAAGCTGGAATCCACATTCAAAGCCCTGCGCACCAGCCGTGAAGAGCTGGCTCTTCTAGGTCAGGATGATGAGGAGAAATCGGCCTAATGGCTTCAAACCCTCATCCGGTACCGATGAGATCGTCTCCATATGAGAAAAAGAATTATTGCCGTCATAACACCAAAGGACAGCAAATTCCATTTGAACACTTGCCAGAACTGTGTCATATAGGCATAAGAGGATAATGGAACGCTATCCGGCAGAACGGCTACTGACAGAGGCAAATAACGCAAACCCAATTGACTCAGCCCAACTGCCAGACACCCATGAAGCAGACGCGCAACCAGAAAAGGCACCAACCGCAAATCCGCTTTAGCCGCGAACCCGGCCACCTGGGCAAAAACACAAAGACCCCCGAATCCCATTAGAAAGGCTATCGCCCCGGTTTGAGACGCCAAGGACGGCAGCGCGTCAACCACAGCTCGACACCCAAGAGTTTGTTCGATCATGCCGGTCATCACAGCTTCCACACCCGATTCCGCTAAGGACCCTTCCGCGCCCCACAACCCGGCAATCAGCATCGGAATTCTGCTGATCAAAGTCAGCACAGACATATTCTTCAGCATTCTGATCAAGACAGAGAAAAACACAATATCCCCGCCGATGAGCAACAGAACCGTTACATTTTTCTTGACGGACTCAGCAAAAATATCCCCGAAAGGGCGCCCCCTCTGTCCCGTCGCCGACCTTACCGGCATCTCCCTCTTTTGGCCAAATGCATCCTTGCCGGTCCTTCCGCCGTTACGACCGCCGTAGAACCGGAACAGGAACCCAACGATCAGGTTGGCGATATAAACCGATCCCGCCAAAACAATCCCAAGAGCCGGCACACCCATCATACCGCCTGCCACAGCCCCAAACATAAACCCCGGACTGGGATTGCACGAACAAGCCAGCAACCGTTCCCCCTCAATCCGGCTGAGTTGCCCGGACTCCCTCAACCGACCCGTCAAAGCCGCTCCGATCGGCATCCCCGCTGTATGTACGACAGCCAGCACAAAAGCCGCGCTTCCGGGTAACCTGAACACAGGGCGCATCAGAGGTTCACAAAGGGTCCCCAACAAATCCACCGCCCCCAACTCCGTCAACAGATCCGAAACAATGAAAAAAGGCAGCAACGCCGGCAGAACACACAGAGCCCACAACGAAAGCCCTGCCGCCGCTCCGGAAACGACCTCCTGCGGTGCCATAAACATCGTACCGATCAACACGAACAGGCCGACCGCCATTATGTTCTTCGCGCTCAACATCTTTCTCATCTTTGTGTAGATCATGGTATGACAAACATATTCCAATCTGATCGCAATTATGAATCCCGGATAACGTTGTTCCGAGAGAAGAAATCCATAGAAATAAGGGAGTTGAGATCTTGAAAATTTTAGTACTCAATTGCGGCAGTTCTTCTCTGAAATTCAAACTGCTCAATATGGAGGATTCCACAGTCTTGGCAAAAGGTCTGGCTGAACGCATTGGTATGGCCGGATCGGTTCTGACCTATCAGAGCACAGGTTTAGACAAACAGATCCAGGAAACTGACATGCCCGACCATATCACCGCTGTCAAGCTTCTCATCGAAAACATTTGCGACCCTCAATTCGGTGCCGTGAAATCTTTAGACGAGATCGACGCCATCGGTCACCGTGTCGTTCATGGCGGCGAGAAGATTACCACCTCGGTTCTTATTGACGACACCATCAAACAAGTTATCCGGGATTGTTTTGAGCTAAGCCCCTTGCACAATCCCCCCAACTTAGCCGGCATCGAAGCTTGCGAACAAAATATGCCCGGCAAACCCCAAGTGGCGGTTTTTGATACGTCTTTTCATCAAAGCATGCCTCGGGAGGCTTTTTTATACGGCTTGCCGTACGAATACTATGAGAAATACAAAGTGCGCCGCTACGGGTTTCACGGAACCTCCCACCGCTATATCAGCCGCCGCGCCGCTCAGCTCCTAGGCAAAAACATCGACCGGGTCAAAATCATCACCTGCCATTTAGGCAACGGCTCCTCCATAGCCGCCATCAAACTCGGCAAATCCATCGAAACCTCCATGGGGTTCACCCCTTTGGAAGGCCTCATGATGGGAACGCGCAGCGGCGACATCGACCCTGCCATCGTTTCCTATATCATGGAAAAAGAAAACTGGACCAGCCAGGAAGTCAACGAATTCCTAAACAAAAAATGCGGCGTTCTTGGTCTGTCGGGTGTATCCAGTGATTTTCGCGACGTCCAAGAAGCCGCAGAAAACGGCAACTTCCGCGCACAACTGGCCCTCGACGTTTTTGCCCACGACGTTAAAAAATATATCGGTGCCTACGCGTCCCTCATGGACGGCGTCGACGCCATCGTGTTCTCGGCCGGTCTGGGTGAGAATTCCCCGAGCACACGCTGGAATATTTGCGACACCCTCGGCTATCTTGGCGTAGCCGTAGATCCGGAAAAAAATCTGTACACCGGCAGCGCCGAGACAGATATATCCCGTTGGGGCGCCAAATGCCGCGTTCTTGTTATACCTACAGACGAAGAACTGATGATCGCCATGGATACTCTGGATATCGTCAGCGCTTAGGCTTGCTCCCCTTATTATGGTTCCCCTTATTATTGATGTTTTCCGGTGACTCCAGATTCGGCGGCAACGCATTCGGTGGAAGAATAAGAGGGACAGGAGCTTCCGGAACAGGCTCAGCATTCGACAAAGGAATTTCCTGTACCAGATGAATATCCTGAGACAAGAGAATCTCCTTTGATAAATCCATATCCTTCGTGACTTCCATTTCTTGGGCCATCTTCATTTCCTGGGCCATCTTCATTTCCTGGGCCATCTTTATTTCCTGGGCCATCTTTATTTCCTGGGCAGCGTCGACAGGCTTTCCGACCTCAACGGATCTCACGGATCCCAAAGGTTCCGCAGGGTTCAACGGTTCCACAGTCTCCACGGATTCCGAAGGTTCCGCGGGGTTTAACGGTTCCACAGTCTCCATGGGTTCCGCGGGTTCCACGGGTTCTAAAGATTCCGCGGGTTTCACGGGTTCCAAAGATACCGCAGGGTTCATGGGCACAACCGGTTTCACAGACCTAACAGGTATCGTCGGCTTCGTGAGCTTCAAAGGTTTCGCCGTTTTCACAGGCATAACAGGCGCGACCGCCTCTGTTTTTTTTGTGTTGACCGCGAGAACAGCCACGATCATCCAAACAAACAGCACAGCAATCATGCCATATTCCACGATCACCCTTGAGAAATCTTCTTCTTCATTTGTGTATTCACCGACAGACATCATACCAACCGCCTTATTCTCAGTCCCACCGTATATTGGAATATATTTGCTATACGCGGCTCGACCTTCGATATCCGCTTTTTCAACACGAGTCTGCCCGGATGCCACTTCATCCCAAATACCCCTATCGGCTATTTTACCCATACGCCGTTCTCCGACATCACTCCCGATCGTGGTTAAGATACATTGGTCACCCGAATAAACGCTTATTTCACATCCTGTAAGATCTTTGAGACTATCGACAAAACCTATGTCTAAAATGTACCCCACAATTACCACGCCCACAAGATGGTCGCTATCGTCATACACCGAAACCCCTGACCGCACCGAAAAAACCTCGGCATCCAGATCAACAATCGTCCCTGTGTTGCCCTGGAGAGCCGATAACACAGGCCCTTGAAAAGTCATGTCGGCACCGGCATTATCCTGTTCTTGAATCCCGGAAATCACCTCCCCCTGATCATCCGTCACCAAACATGAATCCACCGCAAAAACCTTCACCAGATCTGCCGCCACAATTTCAATTCTGTCTCGATCCTTGCCTGCGATCCCTCGTACCAAGTCCTGATTAGCAGCCATACTTTCCGCCACCAACCTTGACCTGGTTTTTAGTTCATCCAGTTTATCATCAATAACCGCCGAGGTCACTTCAAGGCCTCGGTCACTATTTTTAACGACAAGGGTCTCAAAATACATAATAATGAAAACCACCATCGTCAACGAACAGATGATCCCCAACACAACAACAGGAATAAGAATTTTAATAATTTTGTTCATATCCTATACTTTCCCTTTAAATATATTTTAAATTCCTATATATACTATAACAAGATCCCTAATGCGGGCTTTGCCCGCAAGTATCCAGTATTCAGGATTCAGGATTCAGAATGTGGATTTTCTTGTTTTTTATTGATGTTGTTGCAACCTAAGCGACTAACAAGAAACGACCTGTCACCCGCGATACAACATACCTGTACATGACCAAAAAGGGGAGGGGAAAGACCACATGGATGAAAAGAGCACACCCCAGAACCATCAAACAAAAGCACCAAAAATTTTGCTCCTTATCCTGGTCGCACTCTTGGGAATTATCTTGATCGTTGTGACACTGTTTCTGATCTTCTTCCTCGTTAACGGTACACAGGACACAGAACAGTACCTCTCCCAAGGCCAACACCATCTCCAAGAAACAAATTATGACCAAGCCATAACCGCATTTCTCCGAGTCATAAAAACCAACCACGGGAGTATTCCCGCCCGCCTGGGCCTCGCCAAAGCTTATCTCGCGTTAGCCCAATTCGGCAACGCAGAAAACAGGCTCCTGAAAATTCTGGATATTGACCCCCTAAATCGCGAGGCCCATCAGCTTCTCCAAGATCTGTATAGTTTATCAGGAGATTATGAACATCTCCAAAAAACGATAACCCACATGCGTCAAAAAGGTCTCGAACAGGATATCCTCTACGGGAATCTGACCGGCAAAATCGTTGACGGAACCGATATTGGGCTGCCGGAAGAAGATCTCCCCATCATCTCGGATGCAGAAATCGTTATCAATCTCAACGACCGGGAAATCAGCAAATCTATCACTGATCAAAACGGCATGTACTCAATATTTCTTAAGCAAAACACCTTCGTTATAACAATAAAAAAAACCGGCTATTCCCCCTACACACAAGACATCAATATCCAGCCGGATAACATTCTCTACATGCCGACAATAAGCCTGGCCCCTGCCAAAAACCAAACCCTGCAATCAGGCCCGATCCCGGACAGTCACCCCCCCATAACGGTCTCTTTCACAAGTGCTTTCGAAGTTACATACAACTACGCGGAAAACGGCGGCGTATCCGCGACACAATCCTCAGGCACACAAACGGTCGGCAAACCTATAGACCTGACACCCCAAGCCCATAAAGAAGGTTGGGAATTCATCGGCTGGAACACCAACAAAAACGCCGAGAAAAGCCTGAGCACCCTTCCCATGGGACCCGATCATGTAACCCTTTATGCAATCTACAAGAAAACACTGAAAGCCATTTGCAAAGACATTAATGGGACCACACCCGTGACCCGCGAAATCGTCGCCACCCTTTACAACAACACCATAGAAGGAACCATCATCTTGCCGGAACAAAACGCCTATACCGGTAACGCCTCAGAACCCTGGTTGTCCGCCGGATGGGCACCCGATCCAACAGCATTGGGCTCCGCGTCCCCCTCATTCACATCCATTCCCATCCGGCAAAATATGACCTTTTATGGTATCTACAAACAACAGATCTCCCTGACATACGACGGCAACGGCAGCTTATACAGCCCCTCCAAAGAGACCCGGACAACGACCATCAACAGCGCCAACATAGCAAATACCGGACAAATCTTCAACCTGGCACCGGCCATCACCAGAACCGACTATACTTTTGTCGGCTGGGCGCTCAACAGTCCGACAGGAACCCTCTACAAACCCGGCGACACTTTCGTATCAACATCCAACGCGACGATGTATGCTGTCTGGGAGTAGTTTAGATCAGAGCTATTGACAAAGAAAACCCCCGCACATATAATTACATATGCCGACATTGAGGTGATACTTTTGCGCATCAACTTAACCGAACTCAAACGAACCTCGGACAAAGCTATGACATACCGGTTTCACGAGCCTTGTCAGCCTTTGACCTTGGGCGCCGATCTTCTCACCATCGAAGACGGCTTGAACGTCTGCCTGAACATAGGTCTTGTCAACGACACATTGATCGTTAACGGCACACTTCAGACTCGGATCAAGGTATGTTGCGCGCGCTGTCTGGAAGATTTCCTCTATCCGGTCAACATTGCGATCGAAGACGAATGGATCATAGCCGACAACCTGCCGGAACACATGAAGGAAGCCCCCGACGCCTATTTGGACGACATCTATATTCTGGATCAAGAAGACCCCAATGTTACCGAACGCGTCATGGAACACCTCATCGTCAACCTTCCCATGCGTTTCATATGTGCCGACGTTTGCCGGGGACTCTGCCCCCAATGCGGCAACAACCTGAACAAGAGTCCCTGCACCTGTCAGCGTCAAGCTGCCGATCCCCGCTTGGCTGCCTTAGCCCAGTGGAAATCGAATACAGTGGAATAATTAAAACAAGAGGAGTGTAATCAAGTGGGAGTACATCAAACACGGCAATCCAAATCCAGAATTCGCCGGCGCCGCGCCACCCAAAAACTCACGGTGCCCAATCTCGTGGAATGCCCCCAATGCCATCAGCTCAAACAACCTCATCACACCTGCCTAGCCTGCGGAACCTACAATGGCAAAACCGTTATTGACACAGAATCAGACTCATGACTGACGCCCTCTTAAGGAGGCACATATGAAAATTGCCGTAGATGCCATGGGCGGTGACAACGCCCCTCAGGCAATCGTACAAGGTTGTTTACAAGCAGCCGCAAAATGGCCCGCCTTGGAAATCATGCTGGTCGGGGACCCGACCGGAATCCGGGAAACCTTAACAGAACCGCTCCCCGACAACATTGTCATAGAACCGGCTTTGGAAATCATCAACATGGACGAGCACCCGGCCAACGCCGTCCGCTACAAAAAAGACGCCTCCGTCGTCGTCGCCACACGCTTGGTTAAAGAAGGCAAAGCCGACGCTCTCGTCAGCGCCGGCAGCACCGGCGCGCAGATGGCCGCCGCGTTGCTGACACTGCGCCGGATACCCGGTATCAAACGGCCGGCCATCTGTACGGTATTGCCGGCCCCCAACGGGCCGAAAACCCTTCTTGACGTCGGTGCCAACCCGGACGCTGACGCCGAAAACCTGTTCCAATTTGCCCATATGGGCAGTCTCTACGCCCAACACATTCTCAGAATCCCGGATCCCCGCGTCGCCCTGCTCAACATCGGCAGCGAAGAAGGAAAAGGCAACAAACTGACCCAAGAAACCTACACCTTGCTCCAAAACTCGGCTCTCAACTTTACCGGCAACATTGAAGGACGCGACCTGTTGCAAAACATAGCCGACGTCTACGTGTGTGACGCCTTCGTCGGCAACATCGTGATCAAAACCATGGAAGGGCTATCCTCTCATTTTTTCAACACACTCAAAGAAAAAATCACAACCTCAATGACCCGAAAAATCGGAGCCGCTATGATCATGCCGGCCCTGCGGGAAATCGCCGGCTCCTTCGACTACTCCGATTACGGCGGCGCCCCTCTCCTCGGGGTCAACGGAACAAGCATCGTCTGCCACGGCAGCTCTAACGCCAAAGCCATTATGAACGCCGTCCGCGTCGCTAAAGAATGCGTTGAAGAAGACGTCATTCTTCGTGTGAAATCCCTTGTCGAGAATGAGGGCAACTCCATTTGACAAATGACTTCAATGGGTATAGTTTAGATTACTGAGGGAGGGGGTGGAGAGCGGTGGATATTTTTGCAAAGATAAAAGAACTTGTCCTGACACGTTTCAGTCTCGAAGAAGAAGACCTTTCATTGGATACCTCTTTTGACTCATTAGGTGCCGATTCACTGGATATCGTAGATCTTATCGCGGAAATAGAAGAGGAATTCGATATTGACGAAATACCAGAAGAAGAAGTCAGAAAAATGAACACAGTCGGTGACATGGTAGAATACCTTAAAGAAAACCGTTGAAACGCACTCATGATACACCTTGTATCCCGCTGATATCTTGGGCCCTGTAGCAGGATGCTGCGGGGCCCTGTAGCAGGATGCTGCGGGGCCTTCCCGACAGAATTCCAGAAAAAGAATGAACGTGAATGGTCGCAGAATGTTTGGCACTGAGCCCATGGCTTGTATGGGGGTAAGGAGTAAGCTACAGTGAAAAACCCGAATCATAATGGGGACACCGAAAACAGATCCAAAAATAATCCCCACAACAGACACTATAGCAGAAATCAGAACAGAAAACTTGATTCCGAGCTACCTTCGTCCCAACGATCCCATGCACCACGAATCCAAAAACCACGAAACCAAGAACCTCAAACCCAGGACCCTCAAACCCAAAAACCTCAAACCCAAGAACCACAACGACCCCATTCTCAGCGAACCAACACACCGCGAACCGCGAAATCTCGAACCCCCTCCCAGCGAACCCATACCTCCCAACACCGCCGCAACACGCCGAGTCGCTCAGTCTCGCAAAACACTGACAAATCCCACATGACATCGACATTAGACATGATGTCCTCGTCATCTGTGATTTCCACCGGAAAACCCAATGGATCCGCCCCCGCTAAAAAAACCAACCCCACCGCGAACCCACCTTCTCCAAAAGCCAACCATCCTAAACATTACCCGAACAAACCCCCCTCAACAAAACCAGGAACCACCAACAAATACAATGCTCCCCCCCGAACTGCCTCTAAGAACACCAACAACAGACCCAGCATGGCCAGAATGATTGAAGTTGCCAGAAACGCCGAAGCACGCCGACGGGCAGAGAATCCTGACAACACCGCCGACACGGCCAACCCCGTCACCCACCCCGGCACCCAAGACACCCCGCAACAATTAAACCGCTCCGCCACAGCCAACCCCATCACAAGAAAACCCCTCTCATCAGCCTCCTCCAACGACGACGTCAAAACAGCCGGCGTCCTGAAAAAAGCAGCAGAAGCCGCACGCGCCAAAAAAGAGCTTTCACCGCGCCCCTTAACCTATCACAAGAAACCAACCCAACCCACACGCGATCCCCAAACCGGCAAACCGGCGTCCGACAATTCCCCAAACACAGAAACCCACTCCGGCGAACAACGCTCTCGCCGGGCTATGGAAGCCATACGTCACCTCAAAGAAACCGACCGGGAAACTACCCACCCCGAACACCGTCACGTCTCTCAGCAAAGACTGACAGAAACCCTAGCCGACATGAACCTGAACAACCCCACAAGCCCGATCCTTCTCATAGCCCTCACACACCCCTCCTACACTTTTGAAAACCCCACACTCAACAAAGAAAACAACCAGCGACTCGAATTCCTGGGAGACGCCGTCCTCGACTTCATCGTCGGAGAATACCTTTACCAGCGGTTCCCAGACAAATCCGAAGGCGAACTCACAAAAATCCGGGCAGCCGTCGTTAATGAGAGCACCCTGGCCAAAGCAGCCCGCAACATCAATCTGGGGGAATCCCTTCACTTGGGCCGGGGAGAACAAGTCTCCGGAGGTCGTGAACGATCCTCCATTTTGGCCGATGCCCTTGAAGCCCTTATCGGCGCCTACTACCTCCAAGAAGGCTTCGAAACCGTGCGCCAATTTGTCCTTGACCTTCTTATCCCCATCATAGAAGAAGTCAACCAAGACCACTACAACGACTTTAAAACCCTGCTCCAGGAAGTCGCCCAACACAACGAGCGCACCGTCAGTTACCGCATTATAGAAGAATTGGGTCCCGACCATGACAAATCCTTCACAGCCGGTGTCTTCGTCCAAGGTGTCCTCAAAGGGAAAGGCACCGGTAAAACCAAAAAAGAAGCCGAACAACACGCGGCCCGGCTGACGCTGGAAAACTGGGAGGTCTCCGAGTGATCCACTATCTCAAATCCGTACAAATCCACGGGTTCAAATCCTTCGCGGATAAACTCACCTTAGACTTCCAACCGGGAGTCAACGTTGTTGTTGGACCCAACGGCAGCGGCAAAAGCAACATCGCCGACGCCGTCCGCTGGGTCCTTGGAGAGCAAAGCGTCAAAAGTCTCCGCGGCAACAAAATGGAAGATATCATCTTTGTCGGCAGCCACTCCCGCCGCCAAGTCAGCCGGGCCGAAGTCTCTCTGATCTTCGACAACACAACCCGCCTCTTTCCTCTCGACTACGAAGAAATCACCATCACTCGTTGCATCTACCGGGATGGCGACGGCGAATTCTATATCAACCGCGTGCCCTGCCGCCTGAAAGACATCCAGGAACTCTTCCTCGACACCGGCTCCGGCAAAGAAGGATTCTCTATCATCGGCCAAGGCCGGGTCGAAGAAATCCTCAACGCCCGCGCCGATGAACGACGCCTGCTCATCGAAGAGGTCGCCGGCATCAGCAAATACCGCGTTCGCAAAAAAGAAGCCGTCCGCAAACTCACCGACACCCAGCAAAACATGGATCGCCTGGACGACATCATCAGTGAAGTCGAAACCCGCTTAGGCCCACTGGCAGAACAAGCCGACCAAGCCCGGCAATACCTCCGCCTCCAGAAAGAACTTCGAGAAACCGAAGTCCGAATGATCGTTCAGAACCTGGAAACCATCAAACTCCAGAACGACCGGGCCCACGCCGAAATCCAACGACTCTCCCAAGAACGCGACACCCAGACCGCCATCCATGACGGCCAGGAAAGCGCCGCGGCGGCGAAACGAACCCTCCTGGAAAACCTGGACACCAAAATCCAAACCATTCAAGACGAAATCCACAAACGCGAAGGCGAACTCTCCGACCTCCAACATAAAATAACCCTCATGCAAGAACGCGAAACCCATATGGCCCAACAAGCCGACCGTCTTGAACTGGATATGGGCAACAGCGCCGAAAAAAACCAAGCCGCCCAAACATCCCTCGACCACTGGACCCAGCGGCAAACCGCCATCCAAGACCAAGTCACCCACATCCAGAACACACTTAACACCCACGAAGACGAACTCAAACGCCTGCGCCGCCTCAGCGGAGCCGACCGGCTCGAAACCATCAAAGACGAAATCTTTGACGCCCTCACAGCCGAAACAACTTGGTCCAACCAAATGCGCGAACTCGACCGCCGCCTCGAAATCGACCGCCGCGCCCAAACCCAATTGGAAGTTGAACTCAACCGGGTCGACAGGGGCCGCCAAACCCTGCTATCCGAACTGGCTGTCCTGACTGACTCCGCCACTGTGGCCCAAGAAGCCAGAGCCCATATAGAAACCACAGTCAACACCCTTGAACAAAACCTCAGCCACAAAACCGCCGCCTGCCAGGACGCCTCGGACAAGCTGGCACAACTTCATCGCCGCCTCGACCAGACCCAAGCCCGCTGGCAAACCCTCAAAAGCATCCAAGAAAGCCGTGAAGGGTACTTCAAAGGCGTCAAAGAAATCCTCGATGCTTATGACAAAGGCAGAATCAGCTGCGGACGCCTCTACGGCAGCATCGCCGAAAACATCAACGTAGACAAAACATACGAACCCGCCATCGAAATCGCTTTAGGATCCGGCCTCCAAAGTCTCCTAATAGACACCTCTGACAACGCCAAGAAATGCATCGCCTACCTAAAAACCAACAAAAGCGGCCGCGCCACCTTCCTGCCCCTGGACGATATCCAAGGCAACCGCCTCCAAATCCCCGACACCGTCAAATCCATGCCCGGCTACCTGGGCCTGGCGGTCGATCTCATTAACTTTGATAAAAAATTCACCCGTGCTATGGAACACCTCTTGGGACGTATCCTGATCGTCACCGACCTTGATGCCGGTGTCGCCATCGCTCGTGCGGGGGGACAAAAATACCGTATCGTAACCCTAACCCAAGACCAAATCAACATTGGCGGCGCCCTCACAGGGGGCAGCTTCCAAAGCAAAACCCATCTCCTGGGAAGCGTCCGCGAACTGGAAACCCTGGCCGAAACCATCAAAACCCTTGAAACCGACCAACAAACCCTGAGTCACAACCTCCGCCAAGACGCAACCGCACGAGACACCTTGAAAACCGACCTGGCCGCGGCCCAAAAAGAACTGCAGAAACACCTGGAAACCGATAAACTCAACACCGTCGCCCAAAAGCACCTTGATGAAAAAATAGCTCGGGAAACCGAAATGGTCGACATGATCCAAGGCCAGAAACAAGACCTGGCCGAACAGATAGCCACCACCCTTATTAACCAAGAAGAAGCCGGCGAAAAACACGCCCTGGCTCAAGACCTGGTCATCCAGCTCAAAGACGATCAGACAATCCTCGAACAAGAAACCCGGGACTACGCCGAACAAGCTGACACCACCGCCGAAAGAATCACCGCCCTCAAAATCGAACTCGCCCGCTTAGGCGAAGAATACGAACAAATGAATCAAAGAATCAGCGACGAAAAAAAAGAATTCGCGGAAGAACAGACCGCCTTAGAACAACGCGGCGAAGAAAAAGAAAAACTCCTCCTCAACTGTGCCGAATCCGCGGCCAGCCGAACCCGGATGCAAGAACAACTTCAAGAAGCCCAGCAAACCCTCGCCGAAGACAAAACCGGTCTCGCTGAAGACCGAATTGAGAAAGACAGCCTCGCCCGGGAACTCGGCGCTCTTGAAGAAACCGTCAAACAGAGTCGGGACGTCCTCTCCGCTCAAAACAACCAGATACACCAGATCGAACTCAAATGTGCTCGAGGACTGGCTGATTGGGAGACCGGTTTAAGCCGCCTCGAAACCGAATGGGACCTCACTTGGGAAGACGCGGTACGCGAAGTCGAGGGCTCGAACCCCGACCCCGCGAACCCCGACCCCACGCCCTCGGGTACCCGTTCTTTGCAGAAACGCGTACTCCAAATTCGTAACGAGCTGGGTCAACTCGGTCCTGTTAACCACACAGCCTTAGAGGAACACCCGGCCATGGTGGAACGCTATAACTTCCTGAAAACCCAATACGACGACCTTATCGCCGCCAGCACCAAACTCCTTGACCTCATCGGAGAACTCGACGAAATCATGCAAGAAAAATTCGCCCAAGGTTTTGACGACGTTAACAAAGCCTTCTCCGAGGTCTTCTGTGAGCTGTTCGAAGGTGGCCGCGCCTATCTATCCTTAGATCAACCTGACAACCTTCTGGAAACAGGCATCAACATCATCGCCCAACCCCCCGGCAAAAAACCTCAGCTGCTCTCCCTTCTTTCCGGCGGCGAACGCGCTTTCACAGCTATTGCGTTGCTCTTTGCCATGCTCAAGGTCAAACCGAGCCCCTTCTGCGTCATGGACGAAATCGAATCCGCCCTAGATGAAGCCAATGTCAAACGCTTCATCCAATATGTTCGCCGCCTGTCCGCAAACACGCAATTCATCCTCATCTCCCATCGCCGCGGCACCATGGAAGCTGCCGACCGACTTTACGGTGTCAGCATGGAAGAATCAGGCGTATCGAAAATGCTCACAATAGAACTGGACCAATTCGGCACACAGCCCGCCGAAAGGAGAGAACTATCTTGGCTGGATTCATAACATCCCTCAAAGACAAACTCACCAAAACCCGACAAGGATTCACCGAAAAAATCGATACCTTCTTTGCCCGTTTCACTAAAATCGACGAAGACCTTCTGGAAGAGCTTGAAGAAATCCTTATACAAGCCGACATTGGTGCTCAGACCTCGTTTGAGCTTGTTGAGGACTTGCGTTGTATTATCAAAGAACAAAGACTTACAGAACCCACCGCCTTAACCGGCGAACTGCAGAAACTCATTCAACAATATCTGGGGGAACGCCGGGATCTGAATATCAACGACGAGACAACCCCCACGCCTCTCACAGTCTATCTCATCGTTGGCGTCAACGGCGTCGGCAAAACCACCACCATTGGCAAAATGGCGCATCAATACACCCAACAAAACAAAAAAGTCGTTCTGGCTGCCGCCGACACGTTCCGAGCCGCCGCCAGCGAGCAACTCCAGATCTGGGCCGGTCGCGCCGGTGCCGATATCATCAAACACGGCGAAGGCGCCGACCCGGCTGCCGTGGTTTTTGACGCCCTCCAAGCCGCCCGGGCCCGGAAAGCCGACTATCTCATTATCGATACCGCCGGTCGCCTACACAACAAGATTAACCTCATGAACGAACTGAATAAAATCAAACGCGTCATTACCAGAGAAATCTCCGGCGCCCCCCACGAAGTTCTGCTTGTACTCGACGCCACAACCGGCCAAAACGCCATCCAGCAAGTCAAATCCTTCCGGGAAGCCTCCGACCTCACAGGCGTCATTCTCACCAAAATGGATGGCACCGCCAAAGGCGGCGTCATTGTTGGGTTGAGTCACGAAGCCGGTGTCGCCGTCAAACTCATCGGGGTAGGGGAGGGATTGGAGGATTTAAGACCCTTTGATCCACAGGAATTTGCCCAGGCAATATTTGAAAGATAAATCATCGGCACGCCTTCCCGCACAAACACGCCGGATCCCGGATACTAACGCGGGCTCTGCCCGCAAGTATCCAGTATTCAGTATTCAGTATTCAGTATTCAGTATTCAGTATTCAGAATGTAGATTTTCTTGTTTTTTTATTGACGCTTCGCGTCTCTAAGTTACTGACAGAGTAGGCCGCGTAAGGAAGATAACCTATGTACGAAGACCCACAACAATCCCTATTTGACGACAGAGAACTCACCGGTCCTTTGGCCAGCCGTCTGCGTCCACGAGAGCTTTCCGAGTTCGTCGGACAATCTCATCTTCTCGGTGACGGAAAAGTGCTCAGACGCATAATTGAAAGCGACCAAGCATCCTCCATGATCTTTTGGGGCCCTCCCGGCGTGGGCAAAACCACCCTCGCCCGCATCATCGCCGGCCGGACCAAAGCCCATTTCATCAACTTCAGCGCAGTCACCAGCGGCATCAAAGAGATCAAAGAAGTCATGAATCGGGCAGAACAAAGCCGACGCGTAGGCAACAAGACTATCTTGTTTATCGACGAAATCCATCGCTTTAACAAAGCCCAACAAGACGCTTTCCTTCCCTATGTTGAGAAAGGAAGTATCATCCTCATAGGTGCCACCACGGAAAACCCATCCTTTGAAGTCAACTCGGCCCTGCTTTCCCGCTGCAAAGTCTTTGTGCTGCAATCCCTGACCCCAGAAGAATTGGGACAGCTTCTGCGACAAGCCTTGGATTCTCCCAAAGGTTTTGGCAATCAAAAGATACATATCACACCGGAAATGCTCGGCGCCATCGCCGGCTTCGCCAACGGCGACGCCCGGGTCGCCCTAAGCACGCTGGAAATGGTCATCCTCAACAGCGAAAACGAAACCATTACCCCCGAAATCATCGACCAATGCATCAGCCAGAAATCCCTCCTCTATGACAAAAACGGTGAAGAACACTACAACATCATCTCCGCTCTTCATAAATCCATGCGCAACAGCGACGTTCAAGCTGCCATTTACTGGCTGGCCCGCATGCTGGAAGCCGGGGAAGATCCCTTGTACGTGGCACGGAGGGTCACCCGTTTCGCCAGCGAAGACATCGGCATGGCGGACAGCCGGGCCTTAGAGATCGCCGTAGCAGCCTACCAAGCGTGCCATTATATCGGAATGCCGGAATGCAGCGTCCACTTGACTCATGCTGTGACCTACATGTCCTTGGCCCCCAAATCCAATGCGCTCTACGTAGCCTACGAACAGGCAAAAGGGGACGCCCAACGAATGATAGCCGACCCGGTTCCTCTGCAGATACGCAACGCCCCGACCCAACTCATGAAAGACCTGGGCTACGGCAAAGGCTACGAATATGCCCACGATACCCAAGACAAACTCACGACCATGCGCTGCCTCCCGGACAGTCTGGACGGACACCGCTACTACCGGCCTACCACCCAAGGCCATGAAGCCCGGGTCACAGAACGTCTGGAACAGATCGAGTCCTGGCATCGGCAGCACGACCAAAAAAACACTTAATTTCTCGATGAGCTAGTACTCCGTCCAGTCCAAATCACTTAAATGGATTGCAAGTATTTCGACATGATGCTAGGAAGAACCGACGACGAATACCGGGTGTCTTCTAGGAGGAGCTGACGAAGCAGCGTGTCGAA